>NZ_JBMDKG010000003.1:0-302585 GCF_057809595.1 Variovorax sp. FG153 | reverse complement strand
TTTGGTTACTTTCTTTTGGCGAAGCAAAAGAAAGTGACTCGCCCGCCGGGGCGAGTCCCGGCCAACAGCCTCAACCAAAAACACACACCCAAAAAATCAGAGCGTATGACTCCGATCCCCCTCAACAAACCCAAGCGCCTCCCAAGCATCACCCACAGCAAACCCCACCACCTTGAACAGCTCCCCCATCTCATGCTCATGCACCAGCCGAGCCCCCATCGCCCTCTCCCCCACGGAAGCCGTCTCCATCAACGAAACCAGCCCGCAGTTCAACAGAAAGCGCGCCTGACTCGCATACCCCAGCACGGCAAGCCCCGCCTCCTGCCCCGCCAACGCCACCCCCGTGAAGTCAACGTGCGCAGTGATGTCCTTCAACCCCACGTCGGACAGCGGATCCCCATCCGAGAGATGCGCCCGATGGCACATCACCGTCCCCATGTGCCGCTGCGGGTGGTAGTACTCGCTCTCGGGAAAGCCGTAGTCGATCAAGAAGGCAGCCCCGCGCTCGAGCCGGTCCGCCAGCGTCGCGACGAAGGCCTTGGCCTGGGGATGGATCTCCGTCAGGTAGTCGTGCTCGCCCGGCACCTCGACCGGCGGCCTCAGCTCGGTCTCGCGGTCGGCCCAGGCCCAGCCGTCGCCTGCCGCATTGCGCACCACGCCGCGCTCGAACCAGCGCCCGCCATGGCGCGCGAGCAGTTGCACCGGCATCGCGTCGAGCACCTCGTTGCCGACCACCACGCCCTGCATCGCCGCGGGCAGCTCGAGCCGCCATTCGACGCGGTCGCCGAAGCGCGCCAAGGCCTGCTGCTGGCGCGCGCGCAGGGTGCCCGAGAGGTCGACGATGCGGTAGTTCACGTCGCTGCGGCCCAGGGCATCGAGCGCATCGAGCAACTGGGCGGCGAGCGCGCCCGAGCCGGCGCCGAATTCCCACACCGTGGCGGTGCCGGTCTTCTCGAGCGCCTCGGCCAGCTGCGCGGCCAGCGCGCGGCCGAACAGCGGGGTGAGTTCGGGCGCGGTCACGAAGTCGCTGCCCGATTCGGGCATCTGGCCGAACTTGGCGAGGCTGTTGGCGTAGTAGCCGAGGCCCGGCGCATAGAGCGCGAGCGCCATGAAGCGGTCGAAGCCGATCCAGCCGCCGGCGCGCTCGACGGCACGGGCGATCAGGGTGTCGAGGGCGATGGGTAAACTGCTGTGGGTCTGTGTCGTCACGGGCACCGATTCTCCTCGCATCCTCCAGCCCCCACCTTCCGCATGAGCGCCGCGCCCTCCTCCACCGCCACGCCACCCGAGCGCCGCACCGTCCTCGTCACGGGCGCGGGCAAGCGGCTGGGGCGCGAGATCGCGCTGGCGCTGGCCGCGGGCGGCTGGCGCGTGGCGGTGCATTTCCGCCAGTCGCGCGCCGAGGCCGAGCAGACGGTGGCCGACTGCGCCGCGCTCGCGGGCGAGGCCCATGCCTTCGGCGCCGACCTGCTCGACGAGGCCGCCACGCGTGCGCTGCTGCCGCAGGTGGCGGCGCACTTCGGCCGGGTCGACGCGGTGGTGCACAGCGCCGCGCTGTTCGAGCACGACGACGCGGCCAGCTTCAGCTACGCGCTGATGGACCGCCATGCACGCGGCAACACGGGGGCCGCGATCGTGCTGGCGCAGGCGCTGCACGCGCACCTCGCGCAACGCGATCCAGAAGGCACGCTCACCGGCGCGGTGGTCCACATGCTCGACCAGAAGCTGTGGAACACCAACCCCGATTTCCTCAGCTACACGCTCTCCAAGGCCGCGCTCGAGGCCGCCACGCCGATGCTGGCGCTGGCGCTCGCGCCGCGCGTGCGCGTGGTGGGCGTGGCGCCCGGCCTCACGCTGCCGAGCCACATGCACGACGACGACAAGTTCGCGCAGCTGCACAAGCTGTCGCCGCTGGGGCGCTCGTCCACGCCGGCCGACGTGGCCGCCACCGTGCGCTTCGCGCTCGAGAACGGCTCGATCACCGGCACCACGCTGCTGGTGGACGGCGGCCAGCACCTGATGAAGTTCGAGCGCGATTTCTCGCACATGTGAGCTGAACCCGCCGCCCGCGGCCCCCTTTTTCGAGCCCCACCCGATGTCACCCACCACCCCCCTCGGGCGCCAGACGCTCACCCTCAACGGCCTGCGCTTCGACGCCAACCTCGGCATCCTCGAGCAGGAAAAGGTCGCGCCGCAGCCGATCCAGGTCGATGCCGAGCTCAACCTCGGCCCGCAGCCGCTGCTGCCCAAGGACGACGACATCTTCCACGTGCTCGACTACCGCAAGGTGCGCCGGATCATCATCGACGAGTGCACGGCCGAGCACGTGAACCTGCTCGAAAGCCTGATCGGCAAGCTCGCGCAGCGCCTGCTGCAGCTGCCCGGCGTGCTGGGCGTGCGCGTGAAGATCGCCAAGCTCGAGATCTTCGAGGACTGCGAGGTCGCGATCCGCATCGAAGCCGGGGAATGGTGATCCGGGGCAAAATCGCCCCCTTCCCCCGCTTTTTGCTGCCCCGGGCAGCCCTTTTGCCATGAACGCCGTCTGGATCGACGAGGCGCCCGTCGCCGACGCCTCCGCCTCGCCCCTTCCCGCCAACTCGATGAAGATCGAGCGCGAAACGCACAAGCTCGAGAAACGCCTGTGCCGCGAGGTGGGCCGCGCCATCGTCGACTACAACATGATCGAGGAAGGCGACAAGGTCATGGTCTGCGTGTCGGGCGGCAAGGACAGCTACGGCCTGCTCGACATCCTGCTCAAGCTCAAGGCGCGCGCGCCGATCCACTTCGACATCGTCGCGGTCAACCTCGACCAGAAGCAGCCCGGTTTCCCCGAGGAAGTGCTGCCGAAGTACCTGAGCGATCTCGGCGTGGCCTTCCACATCGAGAACCAGGACACCTACAGCATCGTCAAGCGCGTGATCCCCGAGGGCAAGACCACCTGCGGCCTGTGCAGCCGGCTGCGCCGCGGCATCCTCTACCGCGTGGCCGACGAGCTGGGCGCCACCAAGGTCGCGCTGGGCCACCACCGCGACGACATGCTGCAGACCTTCTTCCTCAACATGTTCTTCGCGGCCAAGCTCAAGAGCATGCCGCCGAAGCTGGTGAGCGACGACGGCCGCCACGTGGTGATCCGGCCGCTGGCCTACGTGGCCGAGAAGGACCTGGTGCGCTGGGCCCAGCACCGCGAATTCCCGATCATTCCGTGCACCCTGTGCGGCAGCCAGGAGAACCTGCAGCGCAAGCAGGTCGGCGAGATGCTGCGCGAATGGGAACGCAAGTACCCGGGGCGCATCGAGAACATGTTCAGCGCGATGCAGAACGTGGTGCCTTCGCACCTGCTCGACGGAACGCTGCACGACTTCAAGGGTCTGAAGCCGACGGGCGTGGCAGACGAGAACGGCGACAAGGCCTTCGACACGCCCTCCTTCGACCCGCTCTCCCAGGCACCCGCCGCCCTGCGCATCGTCCAGGGCTGATCCGGCTACCCAGGGGAATTTTGGGCTCACCGGCCCGGAGACCCTCATGAAACGCGCCTTCTCTGCTCTTCCCGCTCTCCTTTTGGTAGCAACCCTGTCCGGCTGCGCCACCTCCTGGGTGGTCGACAGCGACGTGAAGAGCTTCTCCTCGATCGACACCGTTCCCGCCGGCGCCACCTACCGCTTCGAGCGCCTGCCCTCGCAGCAGGCCAACGGCGAGCGCCAGGCCTCGCTCGAGGCGATGGCCGCCGCCGCGCTCGAGCAGGTCGGCCTGCGCCGCGACGACGCCAACCCGCGCTACACGGCGCAAATCAGCGCCCGCGTGACCACCACGCTGTCGCCCTGGGCCGACCCCTGGCTCTGGGACGGCCCCTTCGGCTACGGCTATGGCTACGGCCCCTACGGCTACGGCCGGCGCTGGTACGGCGGCGGCTGGTATGGCGCGCCGATGATCCCGCAGGCCTCCAACCCCTGGTACGAGCGCGAGGTCGGCGTGGTGCTGCGCGAGCTCGGCAGCAACCGCGTGGTCTACGAGACCCGCGCGCGCAACGACGGCCCCTACACCTCGAGCGCCGCGGTGCTGCCGGTGATGTTCCAGGCCGCGCTGCAAGGCTTCCCGAAGCCGCCCGAGGGCGTGCGGCGCGTCAACATCGAGCTGCCGACGGCGAAGAAGCAACAGTAAGGGCCCGCCTCGGGCCTGGAGCGGCGGCACGATCCGAAATGCCGCCCTCCTAGAATTTCGACCATGGAAGACCTCACCCGCCTGATCGCCGTTCGCCATGGCGAAACCGCCTGGAACGTCGACACGCGCATCCAGGGCCAGCTCGACATCGGGCTCAATCCCACCGGCGTCTGGCAGGCCCAGCGCGTGGGCCAGGCGCTGGCCGACGAGCCGCTGGCCGCCATCTATGCGAGCGACCTCTCGCGCGCCTGGCAGACCGCGCTCGAGATCGCCAAACCGCACGGCCTCGAGGTCCGGCCCGAACCCGGCCTGCGCGAGCGCGCCTTCGGCCGCTTCGAGGGCATGAGCTTCGCCGAGATCGAGGCCGAGCTGCCCGAACAGGCCAGGCGCTGGCGCGAGCGCGATCCCGAGTTCGAACCCGAGGGCGGCGAGAGCCTGCTGGTGTTCCGCGAGCGCATCACGCGCGTGGCCGCCGACCTGGCCTCGCGCCACACGGGCGAGTTGGTGGCGCTGGTCGCGCACGGCGGCGTGATGGACGTGCTCTACCGCGCCGCCACGCGCCAGGAGCTGCAGGCGCCGCGCACCTGGCAGCTCGGCAACGCGGCCATCAACCGCATGCTGTGGAGCAGCGAGGGCTTCAGCCTCGTGGGCTGGAGCGACATCTCGCACCTCGCGGCCGAGGGCGGGCCGCGCGACGAGTTCGCCAACTAGCTCGGTGCGTCAGTGCGAGCCGGGCGCCACCATGCGGTGGCGCAGCTGGTCGGCCACCACCGCCACGATCAGCAGCGCGCCCAGCACCACCATCTGCAGGTACGACCCCACGCTCGCGAGGTTCATGCCGTTCTGCACCAGGCCGATGAAGATCGCGCCCATCACCACGTTCGGCACCCGGCCCATGCCGCCACGCAGGCTCACGCCGGCGATCACGCAGGCCGCGATCGATTCCAGCGCCACGGTGCCGCCGAGGTTGGCCTCGCCGGTCTCGACGCGCGCGGTCAGCAGCAGGCCGCTGACGGCCGCGAGGCCCGCGCACAGCAGGTAGGCCACGAGCAGCACGCGCCGGGTGTCGATGCCCGACAGCGCCGCCGCCTTGGCGTTGCCGCCCACGGCCAGCAGGTGAGTGCCGGTCGGCATGCGGCCCATCAGCACGCCCATGGCCGCCACGCAGACCGCCGTGACCTAGATCGGCACCGGCACGCCCAGCAGCGCGCCGAAGCCGAACAGCTCGCTGAAGCCCGCGGGCAGGCCCGACACCGGCACGCCGCCCGTGAGGTAGAGCGCCAGGCCGAAGCCGATCGACTGCACGCCCAGCGTGACGATGAAGGGCGAGACGCCGATGAAGGCCACGCCGATGCCGTTGACCAGCCCCACCGCGAGCCCGGCCAGCATGCCGCAGGCGCAGCCCAGCGCGATCGCCAGCCAGGCGGCGTCGGGCAGCGCGGCGCCGAAGAACTGCATGGCCAGCGCCGCCACCACCGAGGTGATCGCCATCACGGTGCCGACCGAGAGGTCGAAGCCGCCGGTCACCAGCGCCAGCATCTGGCCCATGGCCACCAGGATCAGGTAGACCGACTGGCGCAGCAGGTTGACCAGGTTCTGCACCGTGAGGAACTGGTCCGACAGGGTGCCGAACACCACGAAGGCGATCGCCAGCATGAAGGGCAGCACGCCCAGGCGCAGGAACAGGGCGCGCAGCAGGGCCAGCGCGCGGCCGGCGGGCCCCGGTGCCGAAGGCACGGCGGTGGCGACGGAGGAAGACGAAGTCATGGCTTGTTGTTCTCGCTGGGACCGAAGAAGAGATTGAGCACGGCGCTCTCGCCGATGGCGTCGCCCTGCAGCTCGCCGGCGATCTCGCCGCGGCACATCACGTAGACACGGTGGCTCAGGTGCAGCACCTCGGGCAGGTCGGAGGAGATCACGACCACCGCCGCGCCGCCTTCGCAAAGCTTGCGGATCACCTGGTAGAGCGCGCTGCGGGTGCCGATGTCGACGCCCACCGTGGGCTCGTCGAACACGTAGAGCGCGGCGTCGCGCGTCATGCCCTTGCCGAACAGCACCTTCTGCTGGTTGCCGCCCGACAGGAGCGCCACCGGCCGCTCGAGGTTGCGCGGCGCGAGCTCCACGCGCTCTGCCGCGGCCGTCGACAGCCTTCGCCCGAGCCGCTTGCGCAGCCAGCCGCCATGGCCGCGCAGCGGGCCGTGCACCAGCGGCAGCGTGATGTTGGCGCGCGAGCTGAAGCCCAGCACCAGCCCCTCGCCCTTGCGGTCGGGCGGCAGGTAGAACAGGCCCTCGTCGAGCAGCCGGCGCACCCTGGCGCCGGTGCGCGGCTGGCCCTTGAACAGCACGCGGCCCGCGCTCACCGGATCGAGCCCGCAGACCGCGCGGAACAGCTCCGACTTGCCGCAGCCCACGAGGCCGGCCAGCCCGACCACCTCGCCGCGCCGCACCCTGAGGCTGGCGCCGCGCACGCCGTTGGGCGAATGCAGGCCCTCGACCTCGAGCACCGTCTCGCCCGGCGCAAAGGCGATGCGCGGATAGACCTGTTCGATGGCACGCCCGCTCATCAGCTCGATCAGGCGGTCGGCATCGGTCTCGCGCGCCTCGACCGTCGTCACCTGGCGGCCGTCGCGCAGCACCGTGATGCGGTCGGCGATCCGCGCGATCTCCTGCATGCGGTGCGAGATGTAGACGATGCCCACGCCGCGCGCCTGCAGCCGCGCCACCAGCGCGAACAGGCGCTGCGTCTCGGCATCGGTCAGCGAGGCCGTGGGCTCGTCGAGGATCAGCACCGAGACCTCGCCGCGCAGGCCCTTGGCGATCTCCACCATCTGCTGCTGCGCGCGCGTGAGGCCGGCCACGGGCGCATCGACGTCGATCGCGAAGCCCAGGTCGGCCAGCATCGCGCGGGCACGTTCGCGCAGCGCGCCGCGGTCGAGCAGGCCGCCGCGGCGCGGCTCCTCGCCGAGGCTCAGGTTCTGCGCCACCGACAGCGTGGGGATCAGCGAGAACTCCTGGAACACGGCGCTGATGCCGTGGCGCCGCGCCTCGTGCACGTTCGCGAAGCGCACCGGCTCGCCGCGCAGCCGGATCTCGCCGGCGCTCGGCACATTGGCGCCGGCCAGCAGCGAGATCAGCGTCGACTTGCCGGCGCCGTTCTCGCCGAACAGCACGTGCACCTCGCCCGCGCGCAGTTCGAAGTCCACGCCGTCGAGCGCCAGCACGCCCGGATAGCGCTTGCCGAGTCCGCGGGTCTGCAGCAGGGGTGGCATCGCGGGCCTTACTTGACCTCGAACACCGGCTTGAAGCCGGTCGGCGGCAGGATGTCGGCCTGCTTCACGCTCTGGATGTTGCCGCTGTCGACCACGAAGATCTTCGGGCCCACGTGCTTCGCGACCTCCTTGCCCTCGAGCAGGCGCACCGCCTGGTCGACCGCGATGCGACCCTGGATCACCATCGAGTCGGCCGGCGCCGCCACGATGCGGCCGCGCTGGATGCCCTCGTAGACGCCCGGCGTCATGTAGAAGGACAGCACCTGCACCTTCTTGTCGAGGTTGCGCGAGCGCAGGATGCCGGTGGCGGCCTCGGCCGTGACGGCCGTGCCCGCCAGGTAGGCCAGGTCGGGGTTGGCCTGCAGCACGTCCTCGATCAGCTTGCTCTGCGCTTCCTTGCCGGTGTCGCCGTACTTCGGATCGAGCACCACCACCGCGCTGCCCTTGACCGCCTCCATGAAGCCCCTGTGCGCGGCCTCGACCCAGCCCGCGCCGGCCGGGCCCGGGAACCAGCCGACCTTGACCGGCGGCGAACCGGCCGGATGCTTCTTCGCGAGGTAGGCGCCGGTCGACTGGCCCATGGTGTGGAAGGACACCAGCGACTTGGCCGAGAGGTCGGGCGAGTTGATGCCGTTGACCAGGTCGATCACCGGCACCTTCTTCGCAGCCGTGGCCTTGATGACGTTGTTGAGGCCGTCGCCCGAGATCGCGCCGATGATCACCGCGTTGGCGCCGCGCGCCACGCAGTCCTCGATCTGCGACACCTGCTTGCCGAGGTTGGTGTAGCCGCCCGCGTCGACCACCTGCAGCTTCACGCCCTGGCGCCGGGCCTCCTCGATCACGCCGTAGTCCACGCCGAGCCAGTAGGCGTCCTTCATGTGCGGGAACGACACGCAGAGGTCCCACTTCTTCGAGGCCTTGGGCAGCGGCACGTAGTCGATGGGCTTTCGCGTGCCCTCGGCCGAGAAGGCGGGCTCGGTGGCCTCGGCCTTGTAGGGAAACCAGTCGGCGGCCGAGGCACCGCCGTGCCACAGCACGGTGGCGGCGAAGGCGGCGGCGGTCAATGAAACGCGCAGGGGCAAGCTGTTCATGAAGAACTCCTAGGTGGCAACGGGGAAGGAAATGAGTGGGCGGCCGCGCCGCCCGGGCGCTCAGTCGGCGAGCGCGGCGCGCAGGCGCTCGATGCGCCGTCGTCGCTCGGCGCGCGCGGCCAGCGCCTGCGCCATGTCGACCGCGACGAAGCGCGCCTTGTGGTTGGGCTGCATCTGGGCGATCAGGTCCATGTCGGCGCTGATCACCGTGCCGACCATCGCGTAGCCGCCGCCCGAGACCGCGTCGCGGTGCAGGATGATCGGCTCGCGCCCGCCCGGCACCTGGATCGAGCCATAGGGATAGCCGGCATCGACGATGTTCGACGGATCGGCGCCCGCGCCGAAGGGCGGCGTGCGCTCGATGAACTTCAGCGGCGTGCCGTTCTTGTAGCGGTAGCCGATGCGGTCGGCCTCCGAACCCACGCTCCAGGTGTCGGCGAAGAAGCTGCGCACCGAGTCCTGCTGCAGCCGGTGGAAGTAGATGCCGGGCAGCACGCGCAGCGTCACCTCCTTGGCGAGCACCGGCAGCAGCTCGGCGGCCACGCCACGCCCGGGCCGCGCGCGCGCCGAGGGCGTGCCCACCGGCAGCCGGTCGCCGGCCAGCAGCTTGCGGCCCTCGAAGCCGCCGAAGGCACCGAGCCCGTAGGTCGAGCGGCTGCCGAGCACCAGCGGCACGTCGATGCCGCCGGCCACCGCGATGCACATGCGCGCGCCCAGCAGCATGAAGTCGAAGCCCAGTACGTCGCCGGCCCGAACCGCGAAGGCTTCGTTGCGCGGCATCTCGGCGCCGTTGAGCTTGACCTTGGCCTGCGCGCCGGTCACCGCCACCACCGCGGGCGCGTCGAAGCGCAGCTCGGGCCCGAGCAGCGTGCTCTCGATCACGGCCGCGCCCTCGTCGTTGCCCACCAGCAGGTTGGCCAGCACCAGGCCCTGCTGGTCGAGCGCGCCCGACAGCGGAATGCCCAGGTGGTAGTAGCCGGGACGGCCCGCGTCCTGCACGCTGGTCGCGAGGCCGGGCTTGAGCACTTCAATCGCCATGGAGCACCTTCAGCAGCTGTCGGTTGTAGCCGTCGGGGTCGGCCAGGAATTCCTGCAGCGAGAACGACACCGGCGCGATGCGCAACGCGTAGTCGCCGGCCTCCACCTGCGCCACCTGGCGGTCGTACTCGGCGCGGTCGATCGGCTTCCACTTGACGATGTCGCCGGGACGGAAGAACACCATCAGCTCCTTGAGGTACGGCAGGCGCTGGGCCGGATCGAAGATCGGCGCCGGCGTGACGCCGAACATCTGGTAGCCGCCGGCACCGCGCACCGAGTAGATGCAGCTGAAGCAGCCGCCATGGCCCAGGGTGAGCCGCGGCGTGTCGGTGCGCGGGCTCAGGTACTTGGGCACCTCGAGCTGGCGCTCGCGCTCGACCATCTGGAACAGGAAGGGCAACCCGGCCACGAAGCCCACCATGGAGACGAACCACGGCGCGCCCGAATGCGCGGCGATGAAGGCATCGACGGAATCGAGGCCGTTGATGCGCGCGGCGTATTCGATGTCGGTGCTGGCCGGGTCCTGGTGGCGCTCGCGGAAGCGCATCAGGGTCTCGTGCGTCCACGGGTCGTTGTAGAGCACGGGGATCTCGACGATGCGGGTCGAAAGCCGCAGGTCGGCCTCGCCGATGCCGGCCTCGATCCCCTCGAGCACGGCCTGCAGCGCGTCGGGCGCGATCAGGTCGGGATCGAAGCGCACCAGGTAGGCCGCGTTGGCCGGGCAGATCTCGGTGACGCCCGCGATCTCGCCGGCCTGCACGCGGCGGCGCAGCTCGTTGCAGATCGCCATGCCCTTGAAGAAGGCGGGCAGCGACATCGATTCGCTGATCTCGACGAACAGGTGCTCGTCGCCGCCGAAGCTGTAGCGGGCCTGGGCCGGGAGGATGGCGGCGGTCATGCGGGCACCTTCTCGAGAGTCGGGACGGAAGCGGCGGGCTCCGCCAGCGGGTTCGCCGCGAGCCATTGCTCGAGGAAGCCGGTGTGGAAGGCCGCGGCCGCGACCTCGGCGTCGTCGCACAGCGCGCGGTGCAGCGGGATCGTGGTGTGGATGCCCTCCACGCGCAGCTCGCCGAGCGCACGGCGCATGCGCGCGAGCGCGGCGGCGCGGTCGCTGTCGTGCACGATCAGCTTGCCGAGCAGCGAGTCGTAGTAGGCCGGCACGTTGCAGCCCGCGAACATCAGGGTGTCGAAGCGCACGCCGGGCCCGCCCGGCACCGCGAGCCGCGTCACCAGGCCCGGGCTCGGCATGAAGTTCTTCGCGGCGTTCTCGGCGTTGATGCGCACCTCGATGGCGGCGCCGGCGAGCCGGATGTCCTCCTGCTTCAGGCGCAGCGGCTGGCCCAGCGCGATGCGCAGCATCTCCTTCACGAGATCGATGCCGGTGACCATCTCGGTGATCGGATGCTCGACCTGGATGCGGGTGTTCATCTCGATGAAGAAGAATTCGCGCGTGTCGTCGTCATAGAGGTATTCGAGCGTGCCCGCGCCGCGGTAGGCCACGGCGCTCGCGAGGCGCAGCGCCGATTCGCACAGCGCGGCGCGCGTGGCGGCATCGATGGCGGCCGAGGGCGCTTCTTCCCACACCTTCTGGCGCCGGCGCTGCAGCGAGCATTCGCGTTCGAAGCAGTGCACCACGCGCTGGCCGTCGCCGAGGATCTGCACCTCGATGTGGCGCGCCTTGCGGATGAAGCGCTCGAGGTAGACCTCGCCGTTGCCGAAGGCGGCCTGCGCCTCGGCGGTGGCGGTGGCGAACTGCTGGCGCAGCTCGGCCTCGTCGTGCGCCACGCGGATGCCGCGCCCGCCACCGCCGGCCGAGGCCTTGATCATGATCGGGTAGCCGATGTCGCGCGCGAGCTCGACCGCCACGCCGGCATCGCTCACCACGCCGGCGCTGCCGGGCACGGTGGGCACGCCGGCCTTCATGGCGGCGGCGCGCGCGGCCGCCTTGTCGCCCATGGTGCGGATCGCATGCGGCGTCGGGCCCACGAACACCAGGCCCGCGGCCTCGACGCGCGCCGCGAAGTCGGCGTTCTCCGAGAGGAAGCCGTAGCCCGGATGCACGGCGCCCGCGCCGCTCTGGGCCGCGGCCTGCAGGATGGCGTCGGCGCTCAGGTAGCTCTTGCCGGCATGGGCCGGGCCGATGCGCACGGCCTCGTCGGCCATCTGCACGGCCAGGCTCTGGGCGTCGGCGTCGCTGTAGACGGCGACGGTCTTCAGGCCCAGCTCCTGCGCGGCGCGGATCACGCGCACCGCGATCTCCCCGCGGTTGGCGATCAGCAGCTTGTCGAATGCAGCGGTCATCGCGTCGTCTTCCTCAGGCGGTCTCGATCACGGCCAGCGGCTGGCCCGGATCGACCGGCTCGGCGTTCTCGACCGCGAAGCGCAGCAGGCGACCGGCCGCGTCGGCCGTGACTTCGCTGAACTGCTTCATCACCTCGACCAGGCCCAGCACGTCGCCCACGGCCACCGTGTCGCCCTCGGACTTGAACGGCGGCGCGCCGGGCGCCGAGCGGCGGTAGAAGGTGCCCGGCAGCGGGCTCAGGACTTCATGGGTAGCGGACATGGGATGCACTCCTGGGGACGAAACGGAAAACGGGGAAGGGAAAGAGGGGATCAGCCCTGCGCGGCGAGCCCTGCAACCTCGATGCCATGCGCGGCCAGCGCGCGCCGCGTGGCCTGCACCAGCGCGAGCGCACCGGGCGTGTCGCTGTGGATGCAGACCGAGTCGAAGCCGATGGCCAGGTCCTCGCCCTCGACCGTGCGCACCGTGCCCTCGGTGCAGGCGCGCAGCACCTTGGCCGCGACCGCCTCGGGGTCGAGCGCGCCGACGCGGCGCGTGAAGACGATGGAGCCGCTGCGGTCATAGTCGCGGTCGGCATAGAACTCGCGCACCACGGGCTGGCCCAGCTCGCGCGCCACGCGGCAGGTGACCGAGGACTCCATGCAGAACAGGCGCAGGCCGGGCTCGATGCGCTGCAGCGCCTCGACCAGCGTGCGCGACAGCGCCTCGTCGCGCGCCGCATGCATGTAGAGCGCGCCGTGCGGCTTGATGTGCTGCAGCGCCAGCCCCTCGAGCCGCGCGAACTCGCGCAGCGCGCCGAGCTGGTAGACCATGTCGTTGACCAGTTCCTCGGCCGGCGCCTGGATGTGGCGCCGGCCGAAGCCCACGAGGTCGCGAAAGCCCGGGTGCGCGCCGATGCCCACGCCGTGCTCGCGCGCCAGCGCGACCATGCGCCGCATGATGTTCGGATCGCCGGCATGGAAGCCGGTGGCGATGTTGGCCGAACTGATCAGGGGCATCAGTTCCGCGTCGACGCCATCGCCGATGGTCCAGGGGCCGAAGCCCTCGCCCATGTCGGAGTTCAGATCGATCCGCTTCTTCTTCACGTGTGACAGCCTTTGTTCGATGGACGGGCCGAAGATTAGTGAGCGGTCCAAAGGCTGAAAAGCATTGTTTTCCGCGCGCTCGGTATCTGAAAAACAGATGCTGCGTTGCGGCGCGTGCCTTGCTACGCTGGCGCCATTCGATCGCGCGGTATCGGGTTTTCACCAACCCATGCACCGGCTGCGCCGCGTTGCCGATACCGATCCACTCCCCGAAGCCCCGCCATGTCCCTGACCCTTCGCCAGCTCAAGTACTTCTCGGCGGTGGCCGAGGCAGGCCGCATCTCGCACGCGGCGCTGCAGCTCAACATCTCGCAGTCGGCCGTGACCACCGCGATCCGCGAGCTCGAGGAGATGCTCGGCCAGCAGCTGTTCGAGCGCCATCCGCACGGCGTGGAACTGACCAAGGGCGGGCGCCGCTTCCTGAGCCATGCCTACGCGGTGCTCGCCGCGGCCGACGAGGCGCAGCGCATGCCCCACGAGGACGCCGCCGTGCAGGGCGAGCTGACCATCGCCGCGAGCTACACGGTGCTGGGCTACTTCCTGCCGCACCACCTGCAGCGCTTCGAGCAGCTGCATCCGCAGGTCACGCTGAAGGTGCACGAGGTGGCGCGCGAGGCGATCGAGGAAGGGCTGATCACGCGGCGCTACGACCTCGGCGTGGTGCTGACCTCGAACGTGGTGCTGCGCGAGCTCTCGCTCGAGACCTTCTTCGGCTCGCAGCGCCGGCTGTGGGTGCCGGCCAAGCATCCGCTGCTCGACAAGGCCGAGGTGACGCTGGCCGACGTGGCGGCCGAGCCCTACATCATGCTCACGGTCGACGAGGCCGCGGCCACCGCGCTCAAGTACTGGGGCCGCACGCCGCACCAGCCGAAGGTGCGGTTGCGCACCAGCTCGGTGGAGGCGGTGCGCAGCACCGTCGCCAACGGCGGCGGCGTGACCGTGCTGTCGGACATGGTCTACCGCCCGTGGTCGCTCGAGGGCAAGCGCATCGAGACCATCAACCTGCGCGACCCGATCCCCACCATGAACATCGGACTCGGCTGGAAACAGGGCGTGGAGTTCTCGCCCGCGATGACGGCGCTGCGCGACTACTTCCGCCAGCTGTTCCTCGATCCCGCGTCGGCGCGGCAGGGGCGCGGGCGCGCCTGAGCCCGCCGCGCTCGCTCAGGCGTGCGAGACCTCGGCCTGCGCTTCCTTCGGCAGGTCGACCATCGGCCCGCTGCCGCTGTAGCGGTCGAGCGCGAGGTAGATCGCGGGCGTGATGTAGAGCGTGATCACCTGCGAGAAGATCAGCCCGCCCACCACCGCCACGCCCAGCGGCTGGCGCAGCTCGGCGCCGGCGCCCAGGCCCAGCGCGAGCGGCAGCGCGCCCATCAGCGCGGCCAGCGTGGTCATCAGGATCGGGCGGAAGCGCAGCCGGCAGGCCTCGCGGATCGCCTCCACCGGCTGCAGGCCCTCGGTGCGCTGCGCGTCGAGCGCGAAGTCGATCATCATGATCGCGTTCTTCTTCACGATGCCGATCAGAAGCAGGATGCCGATGGTCGCGATCAGCGTCAGGTCGAAGCCGAAGATCTTCAGCGAGATCAGCGCGCCCACCGCCGCCGAGGGCAGGCCCGCGAGGATCGTGATCGGGTGGATGTAGCTCTCGTAGAGCACGCCCAGCAGCACGTAGATGACCAGCACCGCGAGCACCAGCAGCACGGCCTGGCTGGACTGCGAGCTCTGGAACACCGCGGCATCGCCCCCGTAGGTGGTGATGATCGACTGCGGCATCTTGAGCTCTTCCTTGAAGCGGTCGATCTTGGCGGTGGCGTTGCCCAGCGGCACGTCGGGCCCGAGGTTGAACGACACCGTCACCGCCTGCAGCTGGCCCTGGTGGTTGACCGAGGTCGGGCCCACGGTGCGCTCGATGCTCGAGAAGGCCGACAGCGGCACCAGCCGGCCGGTGGTGCTGCGCACCGACAGGCGCGAGACGTCGTCCTCGAACTGCCGGTCGTTGTCGGCCGCCGAGAGGATCACCTGGTAGGTGTTGCTGGCCGCGTAGATGCTGCCGATCTGGCGGTCGCCGTAGGCGTTGTAGAGCGCGGTGCGCAGGTCGCCCACGGCCACGCCGAGCACGCCGGCCTTGTCGCGGTCGATCTTCAGCGTGGCCTGCAGGCCGCGGTTCTGCGAATCGCTGGTGACGTCGCGGAAGTCGGGGTCGGCGCGCATGCGCTCCATCAGCCGCGTGGCCCAGGGCACCATCTCGCCGGCGTTCACGCTCTGCAGCGTGTACTGGAAGCGCGCCTTGCTCTGGCGCCCGCCCAGGCGCAGGTTCTGCACCGGCTGCATGTAGACGGCGATGCCGGGAATCTCGCGGAAGCGCTGGCGCAGCGACTCGAGCACCTTCGACATCTTCGGCCGCTCGCCGCGCGCCTTGAGCACCGCGAACAACCGGCCCGAGTTCTGCGTGGCCGTGGGGCCGCCCACGCCGACGAAGGAGCTCACGTAGTCGACGCTGGGGTCGGCCATCAGCGCGTCGGACACGCGGTCCTGCAGCGCCTTCATGGCGGTGAAGGAGATGTCCTCGGCGGCCTCGGTCGTGATCTGGATCTGGCCGATGTCCTCCTCGGGGAAGAAGCCCTTGGGGATCGTGATGAACAGCCAGGCCGTGACGACGAAGGTGGTGCCGGCCATCAGCAGCATCAGCCCGCGGTGCGCCAGGGTCCAGTCGAGCGTGCGCATGTAGCTGCCGTGCACCCAGCGGTAGCCGCGCTCGAAGGCGCGGCCGATCGCGGTGCCGGGCTCGGGATGCTCCTCTTCATGGTCGTGGCGCGCGCCGCCCTCGGGCCGCGGCACCTGCTTGAGCAGCCGGCTCGCGAGCATCGGCACCAGGGTCAGCGAGACGATGGCCGACACCAGCACCGCCAGCGCCACCACCACCGCGAACTCGTGGAACAGCAGGCCGATCACGCCCGGCATGAAGAAGATCGGGATGAACACCGCCACCAGCGAGATCGAGATCGAGACGATGGTGAAGCCCACCTCGCGCGCGCCGCGCAGCGAGGCCGCCAGCGGGTCCATGCCCTTCTCGACGTAGCGCATGATGTTCTCGAGCACCACGATCGCGTCGTCCACCACCAGGCCCACGGCCAGCGTGATGCCCAGGAGCGAGACGTTGTCGAGGCTGTAGCCGAAGGCATAGAGCAGCGCCACCGCGCCGATCAGCGAGATCGGGATGGTGGCGGCCGGGATCAGCGTGGCGACCAGCCGGTGCAGGAACAGGAAGATCACCAGCACCACCAGCGCGATGGTGCCCAGCAGGGTGAGCTGCACGTCGTGCACCGCCTCGCGGATCGACAGCGAGCGGTCGTTGACCATCTGGATCTCGACCGACTGCGGCAGCTCGGCCTTGAAGCGCGGGATCAGCGCGCGCACCGCGTCGACCACCTGCACCGTGTTGGCATTGGGCTGGCGCTGCACGGCCAGCGAGATCGAGCTCTGGCCGTTGAAGCTGCTGGCGGTCTTGACCGACTCGAAGCTGTCCTCGATGGTCGCGACCTCGTCGAGCCGCACCGGTGCGCCGTTGCGCTGGCCGACGATCAGCTTGGCGAAGTCGGCCGCGCGCGTGAGCTGCTGGTTGGCCTGGATGGTGAGCGTCTGGCGCGGGCCGTCGAGCACGCCGACCGGCGTGTTGGCATTGGCCGAGTTGACCGCGCGCGCGAGCTCGTCGAGCGTGATGTTGCGCGCGTTGAGCAGGTCGGCGTTGGCCTTGATGCGCACCGCGAAGGCCTTGCGGCCGTACACGCCCACCTGCGCCACGCCGTCGATGGTCGAGAGCGTGGGCGAGATCAGGTTCTCGGCGTAGTCGTTGAGCTCCGAGGGGTTCATCGACGGCGAGATCAGCGCGATGAACAGCACCGGCGCATCGGCCGGGTTGACCTTGCGGTACGAGGGCAGCTGCGTGAGCTCCTGCGGCAGCTGGCGCTGCGCGCGCAGGAGCGCGGCCTGCACGTCGACCGCGGCGGCGTCGATGTCGCGGCTGCTGACGAACTCGAGCGTGAGCGAAGTCACGCCCTGCGTGTTGACCGAGCTGATGGTCTGCAGGCCCGGGATGGTCGAGAACTGCTTCTCGAGCGGCAGCGCGACCGAGCTCGCCATGGTGTCGGGACTGGCGCCCGGCAGCTGCGCATTGACGTTGATGACGGGCGTGTTGTAGCTGGGCAGCGCGGCGACCGGGATGCTGAAGTAGGCGAAGATGCCCACCACCACGACGGCCGCGGACAGCAGCACCGTCATCGCGGGACGGCGGATGCACAGCTCGGAGATGTTCATGCGCGTTCCCGCTGCGTCGACCGGATGTCGACGCCATCGGACGACGCCGCGCTGCCGGGCGTCACGCCCGTGGTGCCGCCGGGCGCGGCCGGGGTCGCGGGCGCGTCGCCGCGCGGCTTGTCGTCGACGCGCACCTTGCCGTTGGGCCGCACGTTCTGGCTGCCCTCGATCACGACCTGCTCGCCCGGCTCGACGCCGCTGACCGCGACCTTGGTGCCGAAGGTGTGCAGCGTCTTCACCTTGCGGCGGCTCGCGTTGCGCTCCTTGTCGACCACGTAGAGCGAGGTGCCCTCGGGCAGCATCATCAGCGCCGCCGCCGGCACCACCGTCACGCCCTCGAGCGTGCGCACCGTGATGCGGGTGCCGACGAACTGGCCGGGCCACAGGCTCTGGTCGGCGTTGTCGAACACGGCCTTGGCGCGCACGGTGCCGATCTGCGGGTCGACCGTGTTGTCTACGAAGTTGAGCGTGCCCTGCAGCGTGTCCTTGCGGCCCGTGACCACGGCCTCGACGCGCGAGCGGGTGCGCGCGGCGGCCAGCAGGTCCTGCAGGTTGGCCTCGGGCACGGGGAAGCTCACGGCGATCGGATCGAGCTGCGTGACGGTGACCAGCGACAGCGTGGGCTGCACCAGCGTGCCCGGGTAGATGTTGACGGCGCCGATGCGGCCCGCGATCGGCGCATGCAGCTTGGTGTAGCTCAGCGCCACCTGGGCCGACTGCACCGCGGCGCGGTCGGCCGCGACCGCCGCGCGCTGCGCCTCGAGCTGCGACAGCGTGGCATCGGTCGCGCTCTTGGAGATGAAGTTCTGCGCCAGCAATTCCTGGCTGCGCTTGTACTGGCGCTCGAGGTCGGCCAGCGTGGCCTCGTCGCGCTTCTGCTGGGCCTGGGCGCGCGCCAGGTTGGCCTGGTCGTTGCGGTCGTCGAGCGTGAAGAGCAGTTGACCCTGCTTCACGAACTGGCCTTCCTTCACGTGCACCACGTCGACCGTGTTGGTCACCTGCGGTCGCAGGTCCACGCTGTTGAGCGAGACCACGCTGCCGTTGACCTGCACCGTGACCGGCACGTCCTGGCGCACGGCGGTGGCGAGCGTGACCAGCGCGGTCGGCGCGGCGGCCGGCCCCTTGGCGCTCTTCGCCGCGGCGCGCTCGCCCGAGCCGCTCCACCACCATCCCGCGGCGGCGACGATCGACACGCCCACGAGGGCGATGACTGCGTTCTTCTTCATGGGTTTTTGTGCACTTTGGGCTGACAGCGGCTATTGGATCGCGGGGGGTTCCGAGTGTCCATCCGCACCGTAAAGAAAAGTAAAGGCCAGGGCGCCGCGCCCGGTAAAAACGGTCGGGATAAGCACCGATGGACAGGCACCCCGCTCGCTAGAATCCCCGCTCCACAGCCTCTGGATGAACCCCATGAACCGCTGCAAGACACCCACGAACGCTCTTCATTTCATAGCAGCCTGCGCAACGCTGGCAGCCACTTCCAGCTTCTTCCCGCTCCAGGCCAGCGCGCAGGACGCGGTGCCCCGGCCACAGACCCAGAACGAATCGCTGGTCGGCGGGCGCAATTTCCCGGTCGGCACCCTGCGCGGCAAGTTCCGCGTGATCGACGGCAACGACGTGATGCTCGACGGCCGCGCCGACCGGCTCGCGCCCGGCGCGCGCATCCGCAGCGGCCAGAACATGCTGGTGATGAGCGGCGCGATCGTCGGCCAGAACCTGCTGGTCAACTACACGCGCGATGCCGCCGGCATGCTGCGCGAGGTCTGGATCCTCACGCCCGACGAAGCCACCGCCAGCCGCGAATCGCTGAACAAGCCCTTCCTCAACATCTGGCCCTTCGTGCAGAACGACACGGTCAACACGCAGTAGGCATCTCGCCAGCGGCCGTCGGCCGCACCGGCATCCCTTTCGCGGACACGCGCCGCCGCTTTCGCCACGAAAGCCCCGTGTCCGCCCGGCCCTCCGCGAGACGAGGGCCCCTCCCATATAGAAGAGCTCCCCATGACCGCCAAGAAAGTCTTCATCAAAACCTTCGGCTGCCAGATGAACGAGTACGACTCGGACAAGATGGCCGACGTGCTCAACGCGGCCCAGGGCTACGAGCCGACGCAGAACGTCGACGAGGCCGACCTGATCCTGTTCAACACCTGCTCGGTGCGCGAGAAGGCACAGGAGAAGGTGTTCTCCGACCTGGGCCGCGTCAAGCACCTGAAGGCGCGCGGCGTGAAGATCGGCGTCGGCGGCTGCGTGGCCAGCCAGGAGGGCAACGCCATCATCGCGCGCGCGCCCTACGTCGACATCGTGTTCGGCCCGCAGACCCTGCACCGGCTGCCCGAGATGCTGGCCGAGCGCGAGCGGCTCGACCGCCCGCAGGTGGACATCAGCTTTCCCGAGATCGAGAAGTTCGACCACCTGCCGCCCGCGCGCGTGGAAGGCGCCACCGCCTTCGTGTCGATCATGGAAGGCTGCTCCAAGTACTGCAGCTACTGCGTGGTGCCCTACACGCGCGGCGAGGAAGTCAACCGGCCGCTCGACGACGTGCTGGTCGAGATCGCCGGCCTGGCCGACCAGGGCGTGCGCGAGGTCACGCTGCTCGGCCAGAACGTCAATGCCTACCGCGGCCGCATGGGCGACACGGCCGAGATCGCCGACTTCGCGCTGCTGATCGAGTACGTGGCCGAGATCCCCGGCATCGAGCGCATCCGCTACACCACCAGCCATCCGAACGAGTTCACGCCGCGGCTGATCGAAGCCTATGCCAGGGTGCCGCAGCTCGTGAGCCACCTGCACCTGCCGGTGCAGCACGGCAGCGACCGCATCCTGATGGCGATGAAGCGCGGCTACACCGCCATGGAATACAAGAGCACGGTGCGCAAGCTGCGCGCGATCCGGCCCGAGCTCGCGCTGTCGAGCGACTTCATCGTCGGCTTCCCCGGCGAGACCGAGGCGGACTTCGACAAGATGATGAAGCTGATCGACGACTGCCAGTTCGACGCCAGCTTCAGCTTCATCTTCAGCCCGCGGCCCGGCACGCCGGCCGCCGCGCTGCACGACGACACGCCGCACGAGGTCAAGCTGGCGCGGCTGCAGAAGCTGCAGGCCGTGATCGACGGCAACGTGAAGCGCTTCGGCGAGGCGCTGGTGGGCAGCACCCAGCGCGTGCTGGTGGAAGGCGCCTCGCGCCGCGACGCGAGCGAGCTGATGGGCCGCACGGCCTGCAACCGGGTCGTCAACTTCGAGGGCGACGCACGGCTCGTGGGCCAAATGACCGACCTGCGCATCACGCGCTCGCTGGCCTACACGCTGCGCGGCGAAGTGCCCACGCGCGAGAGCGCGTCCGCCGCCGGGGCGCTCGCCTGATGGCGAAGCGATCGATACGGGGCTCGTTCCAGCAGCTCCTGCTGTTCGCCTTCCTGCTGATCACCGCGCTGCTGGTGGGCGTGGCCCTGCGCTCGGTGCTGCAGTACGACACATTGATGACGCAAAGCCGCGACGCCGCGGCGCGCGCGCTGCGGCTGTCGGGCGCGGCGCAGTCGCTGGCCGAGCGCAGCGCGGCGATGGAGCGTGCCGGGCGCCAGTCGCTGGTGCTCAACGATTCGGTGCTGCGGCGCCGCTTCGACGATGCCGCGCGCGAGGCCCATGGCGTGCTCGAGCGGCTCGAGAAGAACGGCCTGGCGCCCGCCAGCACCGAGGCCTGGCGCACCCAGCTCGGCGTGATCGAGGGCCTGATGAGCGGCAGCGCCGACAGCGCGCTGCAGCGCGAGAGCACGATGGCGATGCAGTTCCGCGACCTCGACGCGCTCAACACCAACATCGCGCAGCAGGCCCAGTTCCTGATCGAGATGCAGAACGACGCGCTGTCCAAGCGCATCGAGAACGCGCGCCGCCGGCTGATGCGCGAGGTGGTCGCGGCCAGCGTGCTCGCGGTGTCGCTGGCGCTGGCCTTCGGCATCTGGCTGGCGCGGCCTTTCAAGCGGCTCGAGCACGCCATCGTCGGCCTGGGCCAGAACCGGCTCGACGAGCCGATCGACATCCGCGGGCCGGCCGACGTGCGGCGCGTGTCGCAGCAGCTCGAATGGCTGCGGCTGCGGCTGACCGAGCTCGATGCCGACAAGGCGCGCTTCCTGCGCCACGTCTCGCACGAACTGAAGACGCCGCTGGCGGCGCTGCGCGAGGGCGTGTCGCTGCTGGAGGACGGCGTGACCGGCGCGCTGAACCCGGCGCAGCTCGAGGTGGCGCAGATCCTGAACCAGAACACGGTGGCGCTGCAGGGCCAGATCGAGGCGCTGCTGCGCTTCAACGCGGCCGCCTTCGAGGCGCGCGAGCTGCGCCGCGAGCGCACCGACCTGCTGCCGCTGATCGAGGAGCAGATCGAGTCGCAGCGGCTGCAGTGGCAGGCCCACGGCCTCACGGTGCGCGCCGAGGGCGAGCGCATCGCGCTCACGGTGGACCGCACCAAGCTCGGCACCGCGATCGCCAACCTGCTGTCGAACGCGATCCGCTTCTCGGCGCGCGGCGGCACCATCACGCTCGCGGTCTCGGGCACGCCCGAGGCGGTGCGCATCGACGTCAACGACGCCGGCCCGGGCATCGCCGAGGGCGACCGCGACCGCATCTTCGAGCCCTTCTACCGCGGCGAACGCCAACCGGAACACGCGGTCAAGGGCACGGGCATCGGACTTTCCATCGTGCAGGAGTACATTGCAGCCCATGGGGGCCGCATCGCCCTGCTGCCCGAGGGGCCCGGCGCGCGTTTCCGCATCGAGCTGCCGCGCACGGCCTGAGCTTCCCGGCGCCCCCACCTCCCCGTAGCCATCGCCAACGCCCCGCGTCGTCCTTCCTCGTCCATGTCTTTTTCGTCCGTACGCCCCTCCACCGCCACCCGCGCACTGGCTGCGCTGGCCGCGCCGTGGCTCCTGCTGCTGGTCGCCTGCAGCGCGCCGCCCAAGCCGCCCGCGGAGGCCGATGCGCTGCCGCCGCCGCCGGTGCTGCCGCGCGTGATGCCGGTCGAGGCCGAGCCGAAAGCGCCGGCCACCCAGCCGGCCTCGCTGTTCACGCTGATGACCCAGGGCCCGGTGGCCGCCATGCTGGCCTACGCCGACAAGGTGCGCCCGCTCAACGGCGGCGAACTCAGCGCCGAGATCCAGCGCCTGGGCGACCCCGGCGACGCGCCCACGGCGCAGATGCAGCTCGCGATCCTGCTCTCGCAGACCCGCGTGCCGGCCGACCTGGCGCGCGCGCTGGGCCTGCTGCAGCGCGTGATCGCCAATCCCGCGCCCGAGGCCCAGCAGTTGCAGCCGCTGGCGCGCGCGCTGGCCGCGCGCTACGTCGAACAGCGCCGCGTCGAGGACGACCGCGACAAGCAGGTGCAGCAGCTGCGCGACAGCCAACGCCGCATCGATCAGCTCAACGACCGCATCGAAGCCCTGCGCGCCATCGAGCGCAGCTTCGCGCGGCCCAACACGCCCGCGGCCCCGGCCTCGGCACCGAACGGAAGCAGGTCCACCCCATGAGTACTTCGGGCGCCCGCCTCCTGGTCGTCGACGACGATCCGGACATGCTGCGGCTGCTGTCGATGCGGCTGAGTTCGGCGGGCTACCAGGTCACGGCCGTGACCTCGGCCGAGACGGCGCTCACGCAGCTCGAGATCGAGCATCCGCAACTGGTGCTCAGCGACGTGCGCCTGCCCGGGCGCGACGGCCTGGCGCTGTTCGACGAGATCCGCAAGCGCCATCCCTCGCTGCCGGTGATCCTGCTGACCGCGCACGGCACCATCCCCGACGCGGTGGAAGCCACCGCGCGCGGCGTCTTCACCTACCTCACCAAGCCCTACGACGGGCGCGAGCTGCTCGACAAGATCGCCCAGGCGCTCGCGCTGGGCGCGCCGGCCACGGTGCCGAGCAAGGCCGGCGACGACAGCTGGCGCGCCGACATCGTGAGCCGCAGCAACCGCATGGCCGAGCTGCTGGCCGAGGCGCGCATGGTCGCCAAGTCCGACGCCTCGGTGCTGCTGCGCGGCGACTCGGGCGCCGGCAAGGAGATGCTGGCGCGCGCCATCCACAAGGCCAGCGCGCGCGCCGACAAGCCCTTCGTGGCGGTCAACTGCGGCGCCATTCCCGAGGCGCTGCTCGAGTCGGAGCTGTTCGGCCACATGAAGGGCGCCTTCACCGACGCCCACGCCAACCACAAGGGCCTGTTCCAGCAGGCCGACGGCGGCACCCTGCTGCTCGACGAGATCGGCGACATGCCGCCCGCGCTGCAGGTCAAGCTGCTGCGCGTGCTGCAGGAGCGCGCGGTGCGCCCGCTGGGCGCCAGCCAGTCGATCGAGGTCGACGTGCGCATCATCTCGGCCACCCACCGCGACCTCGATGCCGCGATGGAAGCCGGCCAGTTCCGCGAGGACCTCTACTACCGGCTCAACGTGGTGACGCTGACGCTGCCGCCGCTGTCGGCGCGCCGCGAGGACATCCCGCTGCTGGCCAACCACTTCCTGCAGAAGCTCTCGACCAAGTACGGCAAGCGGCTGTCGGGCTTCGCGCCCGAGGCGCTGAAGGCGCTGACCACCGCGGCCTGGCCCGGCAACGTGCGCCAGCTCTACAACGTGGTCGAGCAGGTCTGCGCGCTGTCGAGCTCGCCGCTGATCCCGCTGGCGCTGGTGCAGCGGGCGCTGCGGGTGCCGACCGTGGAGGTCCAGACCTATGCCGAGGCCAAGCAGCGCTTCGAGCGCGAATACCTGGTCGGTCTGCTGAAACTGACGGACGGCAACGTCGCCGACGCGGCCCGCCTGGCCGACCGCAACCGCACGGAGTTCTACCGCCTGCTGCAGAAGCATGAGCTCACTCCGGGCCACTTCAAGGCCGACGCTGTCGCTGCCGGTGGCGAGGGTGTCGCCGACGAGCGACGCCCCTAAGTCGTTGATTCGTATGGGTGTTTTTCGGCGGGCCGGCAGGCCTGTCGGGATTCGGCGACAAAAACGGGGGTTTTGAGGCCCCTTTGGCCCTCCGGCCCCGGGAAATTCCGGTCGGAGCGGCCCAAGTGCTTGATTCCAAAGCACTTTTCCATGCTGGCACAGGGTTTGCCCCTGTAGTCGCATGACAGCATTCAACAGCCCATCTTTCGCA
Source organism: Variovorax sp. FG153 (assembly GCF_057809595.1). NCBI lineage: Bacteria > Pseudomonadati > Pseudomonadota > Betaproteobacteria > Burkholderiales > Comamonadaceae > Variovorax > Variovorax sp. FG153. The sequence continues at coordinate 278,207 of NZ_JBMDKG010000003.1, read as the reverse complement.
CTGCGTCCGCAGCGCGACGGCCTGCGTCAAAAGCAGTTTTCCGCCTCGCGGCCCCGTGCCGCGGGCCATTCGCCAGCCGCGCTCGCCAGCGCCGGCGGCGTCGCGACCGATTGCGTCTTCAAGCGCTTTCCGGCCATCGGCGACACCTCCTCCTCCCTCGACAAGCAACGTTGGTAAACACCATGAAGCCGAATGACTTCTCCCAACTCAATGTCCTGGCCGATTCCGACTTCTCGCACCGCAGCCCGGTGCGTGAGGAACGCCATCCCAACGCCGTCACCGCGCCCCCGGTCAACCGCGGCTCGATGACGCCGCGCCCCTGGCGCGGTTTCTGGAACAGCCTCGGCACCGCCTTGCTGGTCCGCCTGGGCGCCGGCGGCAAGCGCGAAAGCGCCCCGGCCGAAGCCAGGCAGCCGTGGCAGCGCGCCGCCTCGCAGCGCCGCCTGGCCTTCATGCTGCTGACCGTGCTGAGCACCGTGGTCGCTTCCACGCTGTTCGCGGGCGTGCAGCCCGACTACGACAACGTCTGGCTCGAATACGGCCAGATCGGCCTCTACGGCCTGCTCTCGGGCTGGGTCGTGACCGGCTTCGTGACCGCCCTCATGGGCTTCTACGTCTCGGTGCGCGGCGACAAGCACGCGCTCTCGGCGAAGCAGGTGGCCAACCACCCGATGAACCCCGAGGCCCGCACCGCGATCATCATGCCGATCTGCAACGAGGACGTGGCCACCGTGTTCGCCGGCCTGCGCGCCACCTGCGAATCGGTCGCGGCCACGGGCCACGCGAAGCAGTTCGACGTGTTCGTGCTGTCCGACAGCTACAACCCCGAGACCGCCGCCGCCGAGCGCGCCGCCTGGGAAGACCTGCGCGCCGCGCTGGCCGACAGCCCGAACCAGCCGCAGGTCGAGGTCTACTACCGCCTGCGCACCCGCCGCACGCACCGCAAGGCCGGCAACGTGGCCGACTTCTGCCGCCGCTGGGGCAAGGACTACCGCTACATGGTCGTGCTCGACGCCGACTCCGTGATGAGCGGCGACTGCCTGACCTCGATGGTCAAGCTGATGGAAGCCAATCCCACCGCCGGCATCATCCAGACCGCCACCCAGGCCATCGGCCACGTGACGCTGCATGCCCGCGCACAGCAATTCGCCTCCCGCGTGACGGGCCGCCTGTTCACGCTGGGCATGCAGTTCTGGCAACTGGGCGAATCGCACTACTGGGGCCACAACGCGATCATCCGCGTCGAGCCCTTCATGAAGCACTGCGCGCTGGCCCCGATCAAGGGCACCGGCGGCATGTCGGGCGGCATCATGTCGCACGACTTCGTCGAAGCCGCGCTGATGCGCCGTGCCGGCTACCACGTGTGGCTGGTGTCCGACCTGGTCGGCAGCTACGAGCAGCAACCGCCGGACCTGCTGGCCGAGCTGCAGCGCGACCGCCGTTGGTGCCAGGGCAACCTGCAGAACGCCCGCCTGATGGCCGAGCCCGGCATCCACTCGGTGCACCGCGCGATGTTCGTGACCGGCACCATGGCCTATGTTTCCGCCCCGCTGTGGCTCGCGTTCCTGACGCTGGGCACCGCGCTGTGGCTCAGCGGTTCCAGCCTGATCTCGAGTTGGAGCGTGCTGCCGGCCGAACTCGCCGGCCTCTGGGTCTGGACCCTGTGCCTGCTGTTCCTGCCCCGCGTGCTCGGCGTCGCCGCCGTGCTGATGCGCGGCGAGCAGCGCCAGTTCGGCGGCCTGTGGGGCCTGGTCAAGAGCTCGGTGATGGAAAGCGGTCTCGCGATCGTGCAAGCCCCGGTGCGCATGCTGGCCCACTCGCTGTTCGTGCTGGTCGCCCTCACCGGCATCAAGCTCGACTGGAAGTCGCCCCCGCGCGAAGCCGCCGCCGTGCCGTGGAAGGTCGCCGCCTCGCAGCTGGCCCCCATGACGCTGGTGATCGCACTGCTGGCCGTCGGCGTCGCGATGATCGACCCGAGCGCCCTGATGTGGCTCATGCCGGTCGGCCTGCCGCTGCTGCTGGCGATCCCGCTGACCGTGCTGACCAGCCAGATCGCACTGGGCACCACGCTGCGCGACCGCGGCTTCCTGCTGATTCCCGAGGAATCGCGTTCGCCGGCCGTGCTGCGCCGCGCCTGGATGCATGCGCTGCGCCTCTCGCGCCCCGCGGCGCTGGCCACGGCCTGACGCGCGCACGCCACACGCCTCGCACGAAGCCGGCCCCGAGGGGCCGGCTTTTTTCATGGCGCGCCTAGAATCGCGCCTTCCTTTTTTTCAACCCACGGATCCTCCCGATCCCCTGGAGCGCCAAGTGCCCCGATTCGCCGTCACCACCCTCTGACGCCGACAACACCACTTCACTGGTCATGTCGGGCGCCAAGCTGCGCATCCGCTGACCGGACATGGCCCTTCGCTGGAAACAGCGGCCGTCGAAGTCGCTCCCGATCTCTCTCAGCTTCGCTCCCGCACGTTGTCGGTTCTTCCTGGTTTCCATCCGGAGAACAAACGTGTTTCCCCTTTCTTCTTCCGCCTCGTCGCTGCCGCTGCTGAAGTACCCGCGGACCGCGCACCTCGAAGGCTCGCGGCTGCAGCCCGGCGACAGCGACGACGGCCAGACGCCGTTGGCGGCGCTGCACGGACTGCATGTGGTCATCGAGGAGAAGCTCGATGGCGCGAACGCCGCCGTGTCGTTCGGGGCGGCCGGCGAACTGCTGCTGCAGTCGCGCGGCCACTACCTCGCGGGCGGTGCCGGCGAGCGCCAGTTCAACCTGTTCAAGCACTGGGCCGCCACGCACGAGGCGGCGCTGCTCGAACGGCTCGAGGACCGCTACGTGATGTACGGCGAATGGTGCTTCGCCAAGCACAGCTGCTGGTACGACCGGCTGCCGGCCTTCTTCCTGGAGTTCGATCTCTACGACCGCCAGGCGCAGCGTTTTCTCTCGACGCCGGCGCGGCAGGCGCTGCTCGCGGGCGGCCCGGTGCTGTCGGTGCCGGTGCTCTACGAGGGCGCGATGCCGCGCCAGCCGAAGGCCCTGCGTTCGCTCGTGCGGCCTTCGCTCGCGCGCAGCACCGACTGGCGCTCGGCCTTCGAGCAGGCCGTGGCCGACGAGGGCCAGCCGCTCGCGCTGGCGCGGCAGCAGACCGACCTGTCGGACCTGGCCGAGGGCCTGTACCTCAAGACCGAGTCGGACGGCCAGGTGACGGGCCGCTACAAGTGGGTGCGCCCGGACTTCGTCCAGACCATCCTCGACTCGGGCTCGCACCACAGCCGCCGGCCGCTGCTGCCCAACCGGCTGGCACCGGGCGCGGACCTGCATGCGCCGGTCCCGCCGCTCGGCTGGCACGACCTGGGACTGCGCACGCTGCGCGATCCCGCCGAACTCACGACCACCGGGAGGCCGAGATGACTTTCGACGAACTTCGCACGCTGGTGCCCGCGCCCGGCGCAGGCGCCGACTGGGCACGCTGCTGCGAACTGCTGCCGGGCCTGCTGCGCCTCGAGGAGACGCCGCAGGATCCGTACTACCACGCCGAGGGCAACGTCGGCATCCACACGCGCATGGTGCTCGATGCACTGGCGCAGGACGAGCACTACCGGCGCGCCGATGCCGACGGCCGCTTCGTGCTGTTCATGGCCTGCCTGCTGCACGACATCGCCAAGCCCGACACCACGGTGATCGACGAGGCCAGCGGCCGCATCGGCCAGCCCGGCCATTCGCGTCGCGGCGCGGTCGATGTGCGCGTGCTGATGTGGAAGGCGCGCGTGCCCTTCGCGCTGCGCGAGGCCGTGTGCCGGATCGTCGCGGTGCATCAGCTGCCGTTCCATGCCTTCGCCTCGCGCAAGGGCGAGCGGCCCGAGCGGCTGGTGCATCGGCTGTCGTGGGAGCTGAGCCTGCCCGACCTGTGCTGCGTCGCGCGCTGCGACATGCTGGGGCGCCATTACGAGAAGCGCTCCGACAGCCTGGCCGACATCGCGCTGTTCGAGCAGCTCGCGCAGGAGGAAGGCTGCTGGGACGGCCCGCGACGGATGATCGACGCCCACACGCGCCTGGCCTACTTCCGCGGCACCGACACCAGCCCCGACTACCCGCTGTTCCAGAACCCGGGCTCGCGCGTGACGGTGATGTGCGGCCTGCCCGCGAGCGGCAAGAACCACTGGGTGGCACAGCAACGCAAGGGTTGGCCGGTCGTGTCCTTCGACGATGCGCGCGCCGAACTGGGCCTGAAGCACGGCGAAAACGACGGGCTCGCCGCGCACCATGCGGTCGACCAGGCGAAAGCGCTGCTGCGCAGGCAGGAACACTTCGTCTGGAACGCCACCCACCTGAGCCAGCAGATGCGTACCAAGACGCTGGACCTGCTGTGGGCCTATCACGCGCACATCGAGCTGGTGTACCTCGAGGTGCCGCATGCCGAACTGATGCGCCGCAACCGCGAGCGCGACACGACGCTGTCGAACGCGGGCATCGAGCGCATGCTGCACCGCTGGGAGCTGCCGACGCCGATCGAGGCACATGCGACGGTCTACGAGGTGCAGACCTGAAAAAACGACGAAGCCCGCCGGGTCGTCCCCGGCGGGCTTCGTCCATCTCTCTATATATGTACGCGGCTCAGAACGGCAGCTTCGGCCCGCCGGGACCACCCATCCCGCCCATGCCCTTCATGCCGCCCATCTTCTTCATCATCTTCATGAGGCCGCCGCCCTTCATCTTCTTCATCATCCCCTGCATCTGCTCGAACTCGTTGAGCAGCCGGTTCACTTCCTGAACCTGCACGCCCGCGCCGGCCGCGATGCGGCGCTTGCGCGTGGCCTTGAGCAGCTCGGGCTTGCGGCGCTCCAGCGGCGTCATGCTCTGGATGATCCCTTCCTTGCGGCGGATGTCGCGCTCGGCGCGCGTCATGTCGGCCTCGCTGGCCTTGGCCGCCATCTGCGTGGGCAGCTTGTCCATCAGGCTCGAGAGGCCGCCCATCTGCTTCATCTGCTGCAACTGGCCGAGGAAGTCGTTGAGGTCGAAGCCCGCGCCGCTCTTGACCTTGGCCGCGAGCTTCTGCGCCGCCGCCACGTCGACGCCGGCCGTGACCTGCTCGACCAGCGCGACGATGTCGCCCATGCCCAGGATGCGGCCCGCATGGCGCTCGGCGTCGAACACCTCGAGGCCGTCGATCTTCTCGCTCACGCCCGCGAACTTGATCGGCACGCCCGTGACCTGGCGCACCGACAGCGCCGCACCGCCGCGCGAGTCGCCGTCGGTCTTGGTCAGGATGATGCCGGTGAGCGGCAGCGCCTCCTTGAAGGCACGCGCCGTGTTGATCGCGTCCTGGCCCTGCATGGCGTCGACCACGAACAGGGTCTCGACCGGGTTCAGCGCGCCGTGCAGCTGCTGGATCTCGGCCATCAGCACCTCGTCGATCGCGAGCCGGCCGGCCGTGTCGACCAGCAGCACGTCGAAGAAGTGGCGCTTGGCGTGGTCGAGCGCGGCGCGCGCGATGTCCAGCGGCTTCTGGTCGGCCGTGCTCGGGAACCATTCGGCGCCGGCCTGCCTGGTGACGGTCTTGAGCTGCTCGATGGCGGCGGGCCGGTAGACGTCGCCCGAGACCGTGAGCACCTTCTTCTTGCGCTTCTCGATCAGGTGCTTGGCGAGCTTGGCGGTGGTGGTGGTCTTGCCGGCGCCCTGCAGGCCGGCCATCAGGATCACCGCCGGCGGCTGGGCCGCGAGGTTGATGTCGGAGACGCCCTCGCCCATGGTGGCGGCGAGCTCGCGGTTGACGATGCCGACCAGCGCCTGGCCCGGCTTGAGCGAGCCCAGCACTTCCTGGCCGAGCGCCTTTTCCTTCACGCGGGCGACGAAGTCGCGCACCACGGGCAGCGCCACGTCGGCTTCGAGCAACGCCATGCGCACTTCGCGCAGCATGTCCTGCACGTTGCTTTCGGTGATGCGCGCCTGGCCGCTCATCGTCTTGACGAGGCGGGAGAATTTTTCGGTGAGAGCGCTGGCCATGGAGGGGATGCCTTGCTTGCTGCCCGCTGCGGCGGGACGGATGGGAGAAGTCGCGGGAGACGGGTAGGAGGGAAGCTGGCGCGCGGCACCCGGAAATGCAAGGGTGAGCGGCTAAACTCCGATCGATGATTTTAGCGATCCCCTCCCCACTCGGCGTGGCGCTGGGCATCGCCGCCGCGGCCGCCTACGGTTTTGCCGCCGCCGCAGGCGCCCGGCTGAGCCGGCAGGCCACCCAGTGGGCGCTCGGCCTGGCCTGGCTGCTGCATGCCGCGGCGCTCGGCCACGGCATGGTCGGCCACGAACCCCGCTTCGGCTTCGCGCCCGCGCTCTCGGTCACGGCCTGGCTGGTGCTCACCGTCTACGCGGTCGAAAGCCGCATGTACCCGCAACTGCGGGTGCGCCGCGCGCTGGCCTGGCTCGGCGCGGCGGCGGTGCTGCTGGCGATCCTCTTTCCCGGCACGCCGCTGCACGTGTCGGCTTCGCCCTGGCTGCCGCTGCACCTGGCGCTGGGCATCGCCTCGTATGGCCTGTTCGCCGCCGCGGTGGTGCACGCCTGGCTCACGACCCGCGCCGAAAAGCAGATCCGCCTGGCCACCGAGCCGCAGGGCGGCGTGCCGCTGCTGACGCTCGAGCGCCTGACCTTCCGCTTCGTGACGGCCGGCTTCGTGCTGCTGTCGGCCACGCTGCTGGCCGGACTGCTGTTCAGCGAGCAGCTCTACGGCGCCGCGGGCCGGGCCTGGAAGTGGGACCACAAGTCGGCCTTCTCGGTGCTGGCCTGGATCAGCTTCGCGGTGCTGCTGATCGGCCGCGCGCGCTTCGGCTGGCGCGGGCGCACCGCGCGGCGCGTGCTCTACGCGGGCTCGGCGCTGCTGCTGCTGGCCTACGTGGGCTCGCGCTTCGTGCTCGAAGTGGTGCTGGCGCGTCCGCCCGTCTGAAAACATTCGATGAAATACCTTCTCGTCCTCGCGGTGGTCTGGGTCGCGATCTGGCTCTGGCGCAAGAACCGCCGCGAAGAAATGCAGGAGCGCGCCGCCCGCGCGCCGCGCCCCGCCGTGCCGCCCGCGGTGGGCGCGCCGCAGGCAATGGTGCGCTGCGCGCATTGCGGCCTGCACCTGCCCGCGAGCGACGCGGTGCGCGGCGCCGACGGCACCCCCTTCTGCAGCGCCGCGCACCGGCAGCTCGCCGAGCGCGCCTGAACGGCGCCGCGCCGGCTTCGTCGCAGCGATGGGCAGCAGCTCCTCCCTCTGGGCCAGCGGCGAACCGGTCACCGACTGGGACGTGCTGGAACCCGGCGCGCGCGAGAGCGCCGCGCTGCTGCGGCTGTGGCGCGGCTTCATGGGCGCGCGCTGCTTCGTCGCGCTGGTGCTGGTGCTGCTGCAGGGCGTGAGCTTCGCGCTCGGCCAGACCATGCAGCCGGTGGCGGTGGCGCTGTCGGCGAGCTACCTCGCGGCGACCGCGCTGGGCGCGCGCTACGTGCATTTCGAGCCACCGATGCGCGGTTTCGGCGCCACCTGGATGCTGAGCACCGGCATCGACCTCGCGGTCTTCGCGGCGCTGCAGGTCACGCAGGGCGGCAACATCAACTACACGCCGCTGTTCGCGCTGCCGGTGCTCATGAGCGCGGTGCTCGGCACGGTGATGGTGAGCATGGGCACCACCGCCGGCGTCACGCTGCTGCTGCTGGCCGATGCCGCCTGGCACTGGGCCCAGCAGCCCGGCGACTCGCCCGCGCGCTTCGTTCAGGCGGCGCTGACCGGCACCGGGCTGTTCGTGGTGGCGCTGCTGGCGCACGAGCTCGCGCGACGGCTGGCGCGCGAGGAAGCGGTGTCGCAACACAACCGCAGCAGCGCGCAGATGCAGGCGCAGGTCAACGACCTGGTGATCGAAACGCTGAGCGAAGGCGTGCTGGTGATCGATGCCGAGGGCCTGGTGCACGCGGCCAACCCGGCGGCCGACGCGATCCTGGGCCAGGGCCTGGGCCAGCTGCGGCTGCCCTTTCCGCTGCATGCCCAGCCGGCCTGGCATGCGCTGGCCGCGCTGGCGCGCCAGACCTATGCGCGCCGCGAGCCGCAGTCCGAGGAGATCCCGGTCGCGCAGGCGCGCGGGGCGGCGCGCGAGGTGCGCGTGCGCACCCGCCTCACGCCCTCGAGCGACCGCCGCATGGGCAGCCTGTGCGTGATGTTCCTGCAGGACCTGCGCGAGCTCGAGGCCCGCATCCGCACCGAGAAGCTGGCCGCCATGGGCCGCATGTCGGCCGCGGTGGCGCACGAGATCCGCAACCCGCTGGCGGCCATCACGCAGGCCAGCGCGCTGCTCAACGAGGACCTGACCGACCCCGCGCACCGCCAGCTCACGCACATGGTGCAGCACAACGCGCAGCGCCTCGCGCGCATCGTCGACGACGTGCTCGACGTCTCTCGCGCGCGCCAGCAGCGCGTGCTGTCGCTCGGCGAGCAGGTGGTGCTCGACCCCACGGTGCAGGCACTGACCGAGGAGTGGATGCGCCAGACCCGGCGCCAGGGCGTGACCCTCGCGCTCGACGCGCCGGGCGTCGAGGTGCGCTTCGACGTCGAGCATCTGCGCCGCCTGCTGGTGAACCTGCTCGACAACGCGGCGCGCTACGCGAGCCTGCGCGAGGGCGCGATCCAGGTCGTGACCACGCTGCAGCGCGCGGGCAGCCCGGGCCGGCCGACCTTGCAGGTCTGGAGCGACGGCGCACCGCTCGAGCCCGCGGTGCAGCGCCACCTGTTCGAACCCTTCTTCTCGTCGGAAAGCCGCTCGAGCGGACTCGGACTGTTCCTGTGCCGCGAGCTGTGCCGGCGCCATGGCGCGACCATCGGCTACGAGCGGCGCGCGCTGGCGGGCGAGGCGCCCGAGGGCAACGAATTCTTCGTCGGCTTCGCCGCGAGCGAAAACCGGCTGACACAATAGCGGCGTGAGCAGCTCCCATCCGCCCTCCCAGCGTCCCGCGCAGATCCTCGTCATCGACGACGAACCCGACCTTCGCACGCTCTACGAACTCACGCTGCTGCGCGAAGGCTACCGGGTCGAGGCCGCGGGCAGCGTCTCCGAAGCCTGGCAGCACCTCGAGGCCACGCGCTTCGACGCCGTGATCACCGACATGCGGCTGCCCGACGGCCAGGGCATGGAGATCATCCAGCGCATCCAGAAGAACCAGCGCAGCGAGCGCTGCGTCGTGATGACCGCCTACGGTTCGGCCGAGAACGCGGTCGAGGCGCTGAAGGCCGGCGCCTTCGACTACCTCACCAAGCCGGTCGACCTCAAGCAGTTCCGCGCGGTCGTTGCCTCCGCGGTGCAGGCGCAGCAACAGCAGCCGGTCGCTCAGGCCGCCCTACGTTCGGCCAAGGCTGCGGATGCCGGTGACGGCGCTCCGACACTGGCGGCAGCGGGCAGCGCGGGCGCTTCCGCGCTCGAACGGCTGGTCGGCGATTCGGAACCGATGCGGCTCGTGAAGTCGCGCATCGCCAAGGTCGCGCGCGGCATGGCGCCGGTGCTGGTGCGCGGCGAATCGGGCACCGGCAAGGAACTGGTGGCGCGCGCGGTCCATGCCTGCAGCCAGCGCAGCGAAGGCCCCTTCGTCGCGGTGAACTGCGGCGCGATTCCCGAGAACCTGCTCGAGGCCGAATTCTTCGGCGCGCGCAAGGGCTCCTACACCGGCTCGGCGCAGGACCGCGACGGCTACTTCCAGGCCGCGCGCGGCGGCACGCTGTTCCTCGACGAGATCGGCGACCTGCCGCTGGCGATGCAGTCGAAGCTGCTGCGCGCGATCCAGGAACGCAGCGTGCGGCCGATCGGCTCCACGCAGGAGGACGCGGTCGACGTGCGCATCGTGAGCGCGACCCACAAGGATCTGCACGCCGAGGTGCAGGCCGGCCGCTTCCGGCAGGACCTGTTCTACCGGCTCAACGTGATCGAGATCGCGGTGCCCGCGCTGCGCGAGCGCCGCGAGGACCTGCCCGCGCTGTGCGTCGCGCTGCTCGCGCGCATCGCGCAGGACGGCGGGCTGCCCGCGCCGCGCCTGTCGGACGCGCTGCTGCGGCAGCTCGCGCAGCATCCGCTGCACGGCAACGTACGCGAGCTCGAGAACCTGCTGCACCGCGCGGTCGCGCTGTACGACGGCGACGAACTGCAGCTCGACCTGATGGATGGCGCGGGCAGCGGCGGCTGGATGGCGGCCGCGCCCGGACCCGCCGCGCCGCACGCCGCGACGACCGCGGCAACCTCTCCACCCGAGGCTTTCGAAGCGAAGCCCGTCGTGGCCGCGCCCCCGCCCGCGCCGCGCCCCGTGGTGCCCACGCCGCTGCCCTCCGACCTGCAGGCCTACCTCGACCAGCAGGAGCGCGAGATCCTCGTGCGCGCGCTGCACGAGAGCGGCTTCAACCGCACGGCGGCGGCCACGCGCCTGGGCATGAGCCTGCGCCAGATCCGCTACCGCATCGCGCGCCTGGGCATCAGCACGCCCAACGGCGACGATGGCGCGAGCAGCCATGTCGACGACTGAAGACGGCGCGCGCGGCCCCACGGACGATGCGCTCTGGCGCGACGGCTGGTACCGCTTCGCGAAGGCGCTGCCCTCGCCCAACTTCGGGCCGCGCCCCGCGGCTGCGCGCGCGCTCATCGACCTCGTGGTGCTGCATTCGATCAGCCTGCCGCCCGGCGAGTACGGCGGCGACGCGGTGCAGCAACTGTTCACCAACCGGCTCGACTGGGACGCGCATCCTTACTTCGAAAGCATTCGCGGGCTCGAGGTGTCCTCGCATTTCTACGTGCGCCGCAACGGCGAGCTCTGGCAGTTCGTGAGCGGCGACGACCGCGCATGGCATGCGGGCGTGTCCTCGTGGCGCGGCCGGGACAACTGCAACGACGACTCGATCGGCATCGAGCTCGAGGGCCTCGAGGGCGGGCCGTTCGAGGACGCGCAGTACGAAACGCTCGCGAGCCTCGCGGCGGCGATCGCGCAGCACTATCCGATCGCGCACATCGCGGGCCACGAGCACATCGCACCGGGCCGCAAGCAGGATCCCGGCGCCGGCTTCGACTGGCACCGGCTGCGCGATCACCTCGGCTGGGGTCCACACATGTTTCCCTCGCAGGTGGTGGACCGCTAATTTTTTCAATCGATGCGCGCCGTGCGATGCGCTGGAATCGCGGTGCAGCAATCGCTCCATTCGCAAACGCGATGCGTAGCAACCATGCGCCTTGCAGGCCCAAATCGGCTCGGAAGCCGCATGGGGCGCGGGTTGCGAGAGGATGAGCCAGTGTTCATGCGGCAAAGATGGCCGCGAATCACGAAAACTGTTTTCCTCTCCCTCTTGAAGGCTGAAGGAAAACGCTACATCTAGTGGGTTGTACACCCCCTGCACCCTAGATATAGTGTCTCCCGGCCGGCCTCAGCGCCGACGAAGCGGCCCCAGCAGCGCCGCTCATCCAACAAGAATTTTGCCAACCGAGAGGAAGCGAATGCAAACAGCACTGAACACACCCACCGCCGCGCGTGCCATCCCCTCCACGCCGCCCCAGTCCCCCCGCGACACCGCCGGTTCGCCCACCGGACAGAACCTCGCGCACTACCAGATCATCCGCCGCAACGGCGCCGTGGTCCCGTTCGAGCCGAACAAGATCGCGATCGCGATGATGAAGGCCTTCCTGGCCGTGCACGGCACCCAGGGTGCGGCCTCGGCCAGCGTGCGCGAGACCGTCGACGCGCTGACCCAGGCCGTCGTGAAGGCGCTGGTGCGCTCGCGTCCGGGCGGCGGCACCTTCCACATCGAGGACGTGCAGGACCAGGTCGAACTGGGCCTGATGCGCGGCGGCCACCAGGAAGTGGCACGCGCCTATGTGCTCTACCGCGAGCGCCGCACCCAGGAACGCGCGAAGCAGGGCGAGCAGGAAGCCCAGATCGCGGCCCCCGCGCTGCACGTGCTGGACCGCGGCGAACGCGTCGCGCTCGACGTCAGCGAACTCAAGGGCCTGATCGAATCGGCCTGCCAGGGCCTGGGCGACAGCATCACGGCCGCGCCGATCGTGGCCGAGACCATGCGCAACCTGTACGACGGCGTGCCGCTCGACGAGGTCTACAAGGCCTCGATCCTCGCGGCCCGCACGCTGATCGAGAAGGATCCCGACTACACCTTCGCCACCGCACGCCTGCTGCTGCACACGATCTTCAAGGAGATCGTCGGCCGCGAAGTCATGCCCGCCGACCGCGCCACCGCCTACGCCGACTACTTCCCCTCGTTCATCAAGAAGGGCGTCGAGAACGAGCTGCTCGACGAGAAGCTGCTGCAGTACGACCTGCCCCGCCTGGGCGCGGCGCTGAAGGCCGAGCGCGACAACCAGTTCGACTACCTCGGCCTGCAGACCCTGTACGACCGCTACTTCCTGCACGTGCGCAAGAACCGCATCGAGCTGCCGCAGGCCTTCTTCATGCGCGTCTCGATGGGCCTGGCGCTCAACGAGATCGACCGCGAAGCCCGCGCCATCGAGTTCTACGAAGTGCTGTCGTCCTTCGACTTCATGTCGAGCACGCCGACGCTGTTCAACAGCGGCACGCTGCGCTCGCAGCTGTCGAGCTGCTACCTGACCACCGTGCCCGACGACCTCGACGGCATCTACGAGTCGATCAAGGAAAACGCGCTGCTCTCGAAGTTCGCGGGCGGCCTGGGCAACGACTGGACCCGCGTGCGCGCGCTCGGCAGCCACATCAAGGGCACGAACGGCGAATCGCAGGGCGTGGTGCCCTTCCTCAAGGTGGTGAACGACACCGCCGTGGCCGTGAACCAGGGCGGCAAGCGCAAGGGCGCCGTCTGCACGTACCTCGAGACCTGGCACCTCGACATCGAGGAGTTCCTGGAGCTGCGCAAGAACACCGGCGACGACCGCCGCCGCACGCACGACATGAACACCGCCAACTGGATCCCCGACCTGTTCATGCGCCGCGTGATGGAAAAGGGTTCGTGGACGCTGTTCTCGCCCTCGAACGTGCCCGACCTGCACGACCTGTTCGGCGCCGACTTCGAGAAGGCCTACGTCGCCTACGAAGAGAAGGCCGCGCGCGGCGAGATCAAGCCCAGCCGCACCGTGCAGGCCACCGACCTGTGGCGCAAGATGCTCACGATGCTGTTCGAGACCGGCCATCCCTGGATCACGTTCAAGGACGCCTGCAACGTGCGCTCGCCGCAGCAGCACGCCGGCGTGGTGCACTCGTCGAACCTCTGCACCGAGATCACGCTGAACACCAGCGACACCGAAACCGCGGTCTGCAACCTCGGCTCGGTCAACCTGCTGCAGCATCTGAAGGACGGCAAGGTCGACCAGGAGAAGCTCAAGAAGACGATCTCGACCGCGATGCGCATGCTCGACAACGTGATCGACATCAACTACTACGCCGTGAAGAAGGCACGCGACTCGAACCTGCGCCACCGTCCGGTCGGCCTGGGCCTGATGGGCTTCCAGGACGCGCTGTACGACCTGCGTATTCCTTACGCCTCGCAGGAAGCCGTGCAATTCGCCGACGAATCGATGGAAGCGATCTGCTACCACGCCTACTGGGCCTCGACCGAGCTGGCGCGCGAACGCGGCAAGTACTCGAGCTACAAGGGCTCGCTGTGGGACAAGGGCATCCTGCCGATCGACTCGCTCGACCTGCTCGAGAAGGCACGCGGCGGCTACGTCGAGGTCGACCGCTCGGCCACGCTCGACTGGGACGCGCTGCGCGCCAAGATCAAGGCCGACGGCATGCGCAATTCGAACTGCGTGGCCATCGCCCCGACCGCGACCATCTCGAACATCATCGGCGTGGACGCCTCGATCGAACCGTGCTTCGGCAACCTCTCGGTCAAGTCGAACCTGTCGGGCGAATTCACCGTGATCAACCACTACCTGGTGCGCGACCTCAAGCGCCTGGGCCTGTGGGACGACGTGATGGTGATGGACCTGAAGCACTTCGACGGCTCGCTGCGTCCCATCGACCGCGTGCCGCAGGACGTGAAGGCGCTCTACGCCACCGCGTTCGAAGTCGAGACGACGTGGCTGGTGGAAGCCGCCGCGCGCCGCCAGAAGTGGATCGACCAGGCGCAGTCGCTGAACATCTACATGGCCGGCGCCTCGGGCAAGAAGCTCGACGACACCTACAAGCTCGCATGGCTGCGCGGCCTGAAGACCACCTACTACCTGCGCACGCAGAGCGCGACGCACGCCGAGAAGTCGACGGTGCAGTCGGGCCGCCTCAACGCGGTGTCCTCGGGCAGCGACGCACCGTCGGGCATGAGCGCACTCGAGGCCGCGGCCGCAGCGGCGAAGGCACAGATGAGCGCGATCCCCGCGACCGACATCGCCTTCTGCGGCGTCGACGATCCGACCTGCGAAGCCTGCCAGTGATGCACGCAGCGCACCGCGAACACAGCGCGGTGCGCTGCGCGACGAAGCGTGAGGCGCATGCGATGTCGTGCGATGACGGAGGCCGGTTGAAGGCATTGACCGACATCGCGCGATGCATGCGAGCAACATAACAACCACATAAATGGAGTGCGATGTGAACGAGCACTTTGCAACTCACATCGTTGCTCGGATAATTTGAGCATTGGATTTTTCTATGTTGACCTGGGACGAAGAAGTCAAGCCCTCCTTGCCAAAGGACATGCAACAAGGTTTGCAGCATCACGCATCGACCGGCGTCGCCGCCGGCCGTGCGGATGTGTCGGCTTCATCGATGGCACAACCTTCGCTGCAACCCGTGCAGCAGCCTGCCCGCCAGGCCGCGCCCGCATCCGCCGGCGTCAGCGCTCCGGCTGAAACGCGCCGCGTCAGGGCCGCCGACAAGCGCATCATCAACGGCGAGACCGACGTCAACCAGCTGGTCCCGTTCAAGTACAAGTGGGCGTGGGAAAAGTACCTCGCCACCTGCGCCAACCACTGGATGCCGCAGGAAGTGAACATGACGCGCGACATCGCGCTGTGGAAAGACCCGAACGGCCTGACCGAAGACGAGCGCCGCATCGTCAAGCGCAACCTCGGCTTCTTCGTCACCGCCGACTCGCTGGCCGCCAACAACATCGTGCTGGGCACCTACCGCCACATCACGGCCCCCGAATGCCGCCAGTTCCTGCTGCGCCAGGCCTTCGAGGAAGCGATCCACACGCACGCCTACCAGTACATCGTCGAGTCGCTGGGCCTGGACGAGAGCGAGATCTTCAACGCCTACAACGAGGTGCCGTCGATCCGCGAGAAGGACCAGTTCCTGATTCCGTTCATCGACGCGATCAGCGACCCGAACTTCAAGACCGGCACGCACGAGACCGACCAGACGCTGCTCAAGTCGCTGATCGTGTTCGCCTGCTTGATGGAAGGCCTCTTCTTCTACGTCGGCTTTACGCAGATCCTCGCGCTAGGCCGCCAGAACAAGATGACCGGCGCCGCCGAGCAGTACCAGTACATCCTGCGCGACGAGTCGATGCACTGCAACTTCGGCATCGACCTGATCAACCAGCTCAAGCTCGAGAACCCCGGCCTCTGGACGGCAGAGTTCAAGGCCGAGATCAAGGCGCTGTTCATGCGCGCCGTCGAGCTCGAATACAAGTACGCCGAAGACACCATGCCCCGTGGCGTGCTCGGCATGAACGCCTCCATGTTCAAGGGCTATCTGCGCTACATCGCCAACCGGCGCGCGCAGCAGATCGGCCTCGAAACGCTCTTCCCGAACGAGGAAAATCCGTTCCCGTGGATGAGCGAGATGATTGACCTGAAGAAAGAGCGCAATTTCTTCGAGACCCGCGTGATCGAATACCAATCGGGTGGTGCGCTCTCCTGGGATTGAATATTTCGATAACAATAAATGAATTCAAGAATTGCTCTTGCCACCGACCGCGCCGAAGAGCGCGGCATGGACGAGGGCTCAGGTGTTCATGGTGCTGGAGCACGGAATCCAACGCCATGAATCGCTCCAGCGCTACCAACATGCGCGGAGTGCTTCAATAGGTTGATTTTTTCAACTTGATCAAGGAGAAAACAGAAATGGCAACTGCAAAGAAAGCACCGGCTAAGAAAGCCGCAGCGAAGAAGGCTCCGGCCAAGAAGGTCGTAGCGAAGAAGGCCCCGGCCAAGAAGGTCGCCGCCAAGAAGGCTCCGGCCAAGAAGGTCGCTGCCAAGAAGGCTCCGGCCAAGAAGGTCGCTGCCAAGAAGGTAGCCGCGAAGAAGGTCGTCGCGAAGAAGGCGCCGGCGAAGAAGGCAGCTCCGGCCAAGAAGGCCGCGGCGAAGAAGGCACCGGCGAAGAAGGCCGCTGCCAAGAAGGCGCCTGCGAAGAAGGCTGCCGCCAAGAAGGCCCCTGCCAAGAAGGCTGCGGCCAAGAAAGCCGCGAAGAAGCCTGCTGCCAAGCCTGCCGCTGCTGCCAAGAAGCCTGCTGCGAAGAAGGCTGCCAAGGCGCCCGCCAAGGCTGCCGCTGCGCCCGCCCCCGCTGCGCAGACGACGCTGAATCCCCAGGCAGCCTGGCCGTTCCCCACGGCCAGCAAGCCCTGAGTTTTCTCGGCAGCCCTGAAAAGGCATCAAGCCCGGCACCGCAAGGTGTCGGGCTTTTTCATTGGGCAAGACAGATCGCGAGGCGACGCGGCGGTGGCATCCGCCGCCGCGCCGTCGCTCGTCAGGCCAGGCCGAGTGCCTGGCGATCGACCTGGTAGTTCTGTGGGCCGCGTTGCGCGATCTTGAGCGCGCCGACCTGGTTGCCAAGCGCCGCGCACTGCGCGAGCGGCCAGCCCTTTTCCAGACCGAACAACAGCGCGCCGCGCCATGCATCGCCGCAGCCCGTGGGCTCGACCACCGCGGTCGGCACCACGCCCGGCACGTGCTCGCGCTCGCCGTTCGTCCACACCTCGCAGCCCTCGGCCGCGAGCGTGACCACGAGGCCCTGCACGCGCTGCGAGATCTCCGCCAGGCTCCAGCCCGTGCGCTGCGAGAGCATCTTGCCCTCGTAGTCGTTGACTACCACCCAGCTCGCGAGCTCGACGAAATGCTTGAGCGCCTCGCCGTCGAACATCGGCAGGCCCTGGCCCGGATCGAACACGAAGGGAATGCCGGCGGCCGCGAACTGCTCGGCGTGCTGCAGCATCGCCTCGCGCCCATCGGGCGCGACGATGCCGAGCCGGATGTCCTCGCGCGCCGCGACCTTCGTGACGTGGGCCTGCTGCATCGCGCCCGGATGGAAGGCCGTGATCTGGTTGTTGTCGGCGTCGTTCATGATCATCGCCTGCGCGGTGAAGGTGTCGTCGAGCTGGCGCACGAACTCCGTGCTGATGCCCAGCGAACGCATGCGCTCGATGTAGTCGGCGCCGTCGCTGCCCAGCGTGGCCATCGGCAGCGCCGTGCCGCCGAGCGCGTTGAGGCTGTAAGCGATGTTGCCGGCGCAGCCACCGAAGTCACGGCGCAGGCCCGGCACCAGGAAGGACACGTTGAGGATGTGCAACTGGTCCGGGAGGATCTGGTCGGCGAACCGGCCCTCGAAGGTCATGATGGTGTCGAAGGCGAGGGAACCGCAAATCACTGCTGCCATGGGCTGATCCGTTGAGGTGAGAGAAAAGAAAAGAAGGCGCGGGCGCGCAACCGGCGGCTCGCCAGGCGCCTAGGGATAGAAGGCCTCGACACGATAGCCTGCGATCGGCGGCAGGGCCGCCGCCTCGGTCCCCGTCAGCGTCATCGGCAGCGAGGCCGCGCGTTCGCCGCGTGCCGCGAGCACCGCAGGCGCGCCGTAGTCCGCCGGCGAGAGCACGCGCCGCACGACGGCTCGCTCCTGCGTATCGAGCAGCACCAGTTCGATCGACGGCATCGCGAGCGGCACCGCGGCATTGCTGCGCAGGTTGAAGCTGAAGCGGTAGTCGTTGCCGCCGCTCTTCTCGCGCGCGAAGGCGGCGCCCTCGATGACGATGTCTCCGATGCGGCGCAGCGGCGCGAGCTCGCAGCCCATCGCCTGGCACAGCGCGGCCAGCGCGGGACGCAGCGAGGGCTGGCGCGCGACGATGCCGTCGCGCTCGTGCCGCAGGACCTGCACGACCAGCAGCAGGCCCGCGATCGCCGCGAGCGCGATCAGCCCGCGCCGCTTGCCGATGCGCTGCCAGAAGGACTTCGGTCGATCGTCTCTTTCGTCGTCGTCGATCTCGTCGGCGAAACGGTGCGCCGCGCGTTCCTCGGTCTCGTCCGCCGCGTCGAGCACGGAGGCGAAAGGCAGCAGCGCGGGGTCATCGCTCTTCGCGCGCTCCTCCGGTTCGCCGCGTTCGTCGCGCGCCTTGGCGCTGGCGGCGATCTTGGCCGACTTGGCGCGCGCCCGGCGCAGCGCCTTCTGCATCTGCAGCCGGTCCTTGTCGTCGCCTTCCTCGGGCGCATCGGCGTCGTCGCGCTCGAGCTCGGTGTCCTCGTCGGACCCGGAACGGCGCAGCGTCGCGAAGCCCGCGGGCTTTTCATTCGACGGAATCGCGGGCGCGTTGGAACGGCGCGTCCACACCGCGGGCAGTGGCGGTACCGGCGAGGGCGGCGGCGATGGCGGTGCGGCGAGATTGAGATCGATGTCGGGAAACGGCGGCAGCGAGCTCGGCGGCGGCCGCCATTGCGGCTCGCGCACCTCGAGGTCGGACCAGGGCTCGTCGGCGACGATGCCGTGCGCGGGCGGCGCGAAGTCCGCGCTTTCGCGCGTGTCCATGGCCGGCGGCGGCGCGGGCGCAACGGGCGGCATCGGCTCGGCGCCTGGCGGCGGCGGCGCTTCCTCGCCGACCTCGTCATCGAGGAAGTCGGCCTCCTCGACGCGGGGCGGGACGGGCGAATTCGCATCGTCCGCGACACCCGATTCATCGGGCCGAGTATCCGGCGTACCAGCCGGCATCGGAGCCGGCGCCGGCGGCATCTGCTGCATCGGCGGCGGCGCGACGCCGACCGCATCCGGCGTCTCCTGCAGGTCGAGCGTCGCATCGAACACGTGGCTGCAGCGACCGCAACGCACCCACCCGTCCGAGATCCGGAGCTGGTCGCGCACCACCTTGAAGGTGGTGGCGCAGGCGGGGCAACGCGTGACGAGGCTCATGAGGGGGCGATTGTAGGGTTGGGCCCTCGGCGCGACGCGATGCCGGCGGCGCCGTTTGCGCCGGAGAAAGCCCCCGGCGCGAGCGCGTTCAGCGGCGTGCCGTCATGAGGATCCAGCCGTCCTCGCTGTCGCTGACTTCGAGCGCCACATAGGGCGCGTAGGCTTCCTTCAGCTCGTCGGCCTGGCGCTCGAGGATGCCGGCGAGCACCAGCGAGCCACCGGGCGCCACGCGCTCGCACAGCAGCGGCGCGAGCACCTTGAGCGGGGTCGCGAGGATGTTCGCGAGCACCGTGCCGTACTGACCCTGCGCCGCTTCGGGCAGGCCCGCGTCGAGCGTCACGCCGTTGGCCTCGGCGTTGAGGCGCGTCGAACTCACGGCGGCCTCGTCGATGTCGACCGCGTCGATCTCGCTCGCACCGTACTTCGCGGCACCGATGGCCAGGATGCCGGAGCCGCAACCGTAGTCGAGCACGCGCTGACCCGCGAGCGCACCGCGGGTCGCGATCCAGCGCAGGCACATGCGCGTGGTGGGATGGGTGCCGGTGCCGAAGGCCAGGCCCGGATCGAGCCGGATCACCTGCGTCGCCTGCGCGGGCGCCTCGTGCCAGCTCGGCACGATCCAGAACTCGGGCGTGATCTCGACCGGCGCGAACTGCGACTGCGTGAGCCGCACCCAGTCCTGGTCCTGCAGCTCGGCGATGCCCAGCAGCGTGCAGCCTTCGAAGAAGTCCTGCAGCGCGAGCACCGAGCCCGCGTCGCGCGCGAGTTCCTCGGTGGCGAACAGCGCGATCACGCGCGAGCGCTGCCAGCCCTCCTTGGGCGGCGGCATGCCGGGTTCGCCGAACAGCGCCTGCTCGGCGTCGGTCTGCGCGTCGGCATCCTCGACCGAGATGCTCAGTGCGTCGAGCGCATCGAGCGCGTCGCCGAGGGTCTCGATGCGTTCCTCGGGGGCCAGCAGGCGGAGTTCGAACATGGCGGGCAGGGACGGCTCAGCGCTTGTGCGCGGCCAGCCACTCTTCGAGGTAGTGGATGTTGGTGCCGCCGGCCATGAACTTGGCGTCGACCATCAGCTCGCGGTGCAGCGGGATGTTGGTCTGGATGCCTTCGATCACGGTCTCGTTGAGCGCGGTGCGCATGCGCGCCATGGCCTGCTCGCGGGTGTCGCCGAAGACGATGATCTTGCCGATCATCGAGTCGTAGTTGGGCGGCACGAAGTAGTTGGTGTACGCATGCGAATCCACGCGCACGCCCGGGCCACCCGGCGGGTGCCACATCGTGATGCGGCCCGGCGACGGCGTGAACTTCCAGGCGTCCTCGGCGTTGATGCGGCACTCGATCGCGTGGCCGTGCATCTGGATCTGGCGCTGCGTGAACGGCAGCTTCTCGCCGGCCGCGACCATGATCTGCGTCTTGACGATGTCGATGCCGGTCGTGAGCTCGGTCACCGGATGCTCCACCTGCACGCGGGTGTTCATCTCGATGAAGTAGAACTCGCCGTTCTCGTAGAGGAACTCGAAGGTGCCGGCGCCGCGGTAGCCGATCTTCTTGCAGGCGGCCGCGCAGCGTTCGCCGATCTTCTCGATCAGCTTGCGCGGAATGCCCGGCGCGGGCGATTCCTCGATCACCTTCTGGTGACGGCGCTGCATCGAGCAGTCGCGCTCGCCGAGGTAGACCGCGTTGCG
Source organism: Variovorax sp. FG153 (assembly GCF_057809595.1). Lineage (NCBI taxonomy): Bacteria > Pseudomonadati > Pseudomonadota > Betaproteobacteria > Burkholderiales > Comamonadaceae > Variovorax > Variovorax sp. FG153. The sequence continues at coordinate 257,449 of NZ_JBMDKG010000003.1, read as the reverse complement.
GTGCTTGTCGGCCAGCACCTGGATCTCGACGTGGCGCGGGTTCTGGAGGAACTTCTCCATGTAGACCGAGGGATTGTTGAAGGCCGCCGCGGCCTCCGCCTTGGTCATCTGGATCGCGTTGATCAGCGCGGCCTCGGTATGGACCACGCGCATGCCGCGGCCACCGCCGCCGCCCGCGGCCTTGATGATCACCGGGTAGCCGATGGCGCGCGCGATGCGCTTGTTGGCCGTGGCGTCGTCGGAGAGCTCGCCGTCGGAACCGGGCACGCAGGGCACGCCGGCCTTGATCATGGCCTGCTTGGCCGAGACCTTGTCGCCCATGGTGCGGATGTTCTCGGGCGTCGGCCCGATGAACTGGAAGCCGCTCTGCTCGACGCGCTCGGCGAAGTTGGCGTTCTCGCTCAGGAAGCCGTAGCCGGGATGGATCGCCTCGGCATCGGTCACTTCGGCCGCCGAGATGATGGCCGGCATGTTGAGGTAGCTCTGCGCCGAGGGCGCGGGGCCGATGCAGACGGCCTCCTCGGCCAGCTTGACGTACTTGGCGTCGCGGTCGGCCTCGGAATAGACCATCACGGCCTTGATGCCGAGTTCGCTGCACGCGCGCTGGATGCGCAGCGCGATCTCGCCGCGGTTGGCGACCAGGATCTTCTTGAACATGGTCACTCGATGATGAACAGCGGCTGGCCGTATTCGACCGCCTGACCGTTTTCTCCGAGGATCTGGGTGACCGTGCCGGCCTTGTCGGCCTCGATTTCGTTGAGGATCTTCATCGCCTCGATGATGCAGAGCGTGTCGCCCTCGTTGACCTTGCTGCCGACCTCGACGAAGGACGGAGCGCCCGGGCTCGCGGCGCGGTAGAAGGTACCTACCATCGGCGACTTCACGGCATGGCCGGCCGGAGCGGCTTCGGCCACCGGGGCGGCGGCAGGCGCTGCCGCGCCGGCGGGCGCTGCGACCGGTGCCGCGGCGGGCGCCGCCGCCAGGGTCTGCACGTACTGGACGGGAGCGGCACCGCCACCCTTGACGATGCGGACCTTGCCCTCGGTTTCAGTGATTTCCAGCTCGGAAATATTCGATTCGGACACCAGATCGATCAGTGTCTTGAGTTTGCGCAGATCCATGGGACTCCAGTGCCGGGTTTTCCGGTTATTAGGATACAACTAGGCCGAACATCGTTGATTGTCGGCTTTCGGCGGTTAACGCCGACCTGTGTATCTAATTCTAACTGTGAACGAGTTCACGTCGCCAACCCTCCAGGTCGGCATCTTCGAGCTTGCCCATTTTACGGGCCGCCACCGACCCATCGGCGTCCAGCACCAGCGTGAACGGCAGGCCGCCGCCGGTATTGCCGAGATTCTTGACCAGTTCGGTGCCCTGCAAACCAGCCAATCCGGTCGGATAGGTGACCGGCGTGCGCTGCAGGAACTTGCGCACGGAGCTCGGCTGATCGATCGCCAAGCCCACGACTTGCCAGCCATTGGCACCATGATCGCGGAAGAAGCGATCGATCATCGGCATTTCTTCCACGCAAGGCGGGCACCAGGTGGCCCAGAAGTTGAGCAGCAGCGGCTTGCCGCGCAAGCTGGTCATGGCGAGTTCGCCGCCTTCGGGCCGCTCGAAACGCTGGGCCCAGAAATCGGCCCCGAGCATTTCGCCGGCCGTGCCGCTGCCACGATGGCGCCACCAGGCACCGCCCAGGCCGGCCGCGGCAGCCGCCACCGCCACGCCGCCATACAACAGGCCGCGTCGTGTGGCCGAAGAAGTCATCCGTTGTCCTTTTCTCTTTCGATCAGCCGCCGCAGCGCCGCCAAGTCACCACGCGGCGAACGGCCCTGGGCGTCGGGCTTGAGCGCGCCGCGCAGGTCGTCGAGGTCGTAGACCAGCAGGTGCACGCCGATTTCCTCGCCGAGGGCCCGGCTCGGCGCATGCACGCTCAAGGCCTCGACCTGCTCGCCATGGAAGCCGGTCACCATGCGCGGCTCGTAGTCCACGTGATGGTCGATCAGCGCGATCTCGGCCGACTTCGAATCATCGCAGAACAATTGAATATAAATGTCTGACAGCCGGGTGGCCGTGCCGTGCCAGACGGCACCGCCGACATGGGGCCGGAACGCCGCCATGCGCTCCATCCATTCGAGGGCCAGCATCCGCAGCGCATGGAGTTCCTTGGGCTGGGTGTCGGCGCAGAACAGGGCGATGTAGTCGCGCACCTCGGCCTCGACCTCGTCGTTGTTCGGCAGCGCGGTGCGCGCCGAGAGCCCCAGGTCGCGCAGCGCCCGGCGCTTGGCCGGGCCGTATTCGAGCCCCTCCTCGACCACGAGACGGGCGGCGGAGGCAGCAATTTCGCGCTTGGACGTGTCCATCGAGGCATTTTGCCCGCAGAGCATGGTCCGTACGATGAACATCAGTACCGCGGCCAAGGCCGTGGCCTCGGGCCCGGACGATCGGCCTCCCTAGAATCGCCTCCCATGCATATTCATGTTCTGGGCATCTGCGGCACGTTCATGGGCGGTCTGGCCGCCCTGGCGCGCGAGGCAGGCCACCGGGTCACGGGCTGCGACGCCGGCGTGTACCCGCCGATGAGCGACCAGTTGCGCGCACTCGGCATCGACCTGATCGAGGGATTCGGCGCCGACCAGCTCGCGCTGGCCCCCGACGTGTTCGTGGTCGGCAACGTGGTGTCGCGCGCCCGGCTGGCCGACGGCACGCCGAAGTTTCCGCTGATGGAAGCCATCCTCGACGCCGGCAAGCCCTACACCAGCGGCCCGCAGTGGCTGGCCGAGCACGTGCTGCTGGGCCGCCACGTGATGGCGGTGGCCGGCACGCACGGCAAGACCACCACCACTTCGATGCTGGCCTGGGTGCTCGAGCGCGCGGGCAAGGCGCCGGGCTTCCTGGTCGGCGGGGTGCCGCTCGATTTCGGCGTCTCGGCCCGGCTCGGCGACGGACCGGCCTTCGTGATCGAGGCCGACGAGTACGACACCGCCTTCTTCGACAAGCGCAGCAAGTTCGTGCACTACCGCCCGCGCACGGCGATCCTCAACAACCTCGAGTTCGACCACGCCGACATCTTCGACGACCTCGCGGCCATCGAGCGGCAGTTCCATCACCTGGTACGCACCGTGCCGTCCACCGGCCGGCTGGTGGTGAATGCCACGGAGCCCAGCCTGGAGCGCGTGCTGGCCCAGGGCTGCTGGAGCGAACTCGCGCGCTTCGGCGGCGAAGGCCCGGGCGCGCAGTGGGAGGCGCGCGGCACGCACGACGCCTTCGACGTGCTGCACGAGGGCGAGCAGGTCGGCCGCGTCGAATGGGCGCTGTCGGGCCTGCACAACCAGATGAATGCGCTGGCCGCGATCGCGGCCGCCGAGCACGTGGGCGTATCGCCGGCCGACGCGGCGCGCGCGCTCGGCAGCTTCCGCAACGTGCGCCGGCGCATGGAACTGCGCGGCACGGTGGAGCGCGCGGGCGGCGCGATCACGGTCTACGACGACTTCGCCCACCATCCCACCGCGATCCGCACCACGCTCGACGGCCTGCGCCAGAAGCTCGACGCCGCGGGTCGCCAGGGCGAGCGCATCCTCGCGGCCTTCGAGCCGCGCAGCAACACGATGAAGCTCGGCGTGATGGCGGCGCAACTGCCCTGGAGCCTCGAGTCGGCCGACCTGTCGTTCTGCCACACGGCCGGGCTCGACTGGGATGCAGCCGCGGCGCTGGCCCCGATGGGCGAGCGCGCCCGGGTGGCTGGCGACATCGGCACGCTGGTGGGCCAACTGGTCGCCGCGGCGCGGCCCGGCGACCACATCGTCTGCATGAGCAACGGCGGCTTCGGCGGCGTGCACGACAAGCTGCTGCAGGCCCTGCGCGACGGCATCGCCTGAGCGGGATCGCGCATGGCGGCCGCGGCACCCGACGACACGCTGCTCGGCCTGCTGCGCCGCGTCTACGACAGCGGCAACAGCTACTTCGACGCCGACGGCAACCACTGCCACCGCATTCCCGACACCTTCGGCGCGGCCGAGCGGCAGGTGCTGGTCGACGCGGGCCTCGAGCCCAACCGCTTCGTCGCGATCCCGCACGACGAGGCGGTGAGCCGCCTGCGGCAGGCCGCGGCCGGCGTGGACCTGCGCCGCGCGGCCGATGCCTTCGTCGCCTCGATGACCTCGAGCGACCTGGCGTGGCTCACGGTGCTGCCCGCCACCGCCCTCGGCCTCGCGATGCCGGCGCATCCGATGGGCGCCATGGGCGGCGGCAGCTGCCGTGTCTGCTTCCACCGCGAGGAGCGCGCCGATCCGACGCTGCGCGCCTACTTCCGCCATCTGCAGGGCGCGGGCTGGGGCACCGGCGGACCGGTCGAAGGCCTGCTCGCGCTGGAAGCCGCGGGCCCGGCCGAAGGCTGGCCGCAACCGACGCCGCGCGACATCTGGGTCTTCCATCGCCTGCTCGACCTGCTGCGCGCCCTGCCGGCCGACACGCGCTACGGCAAGGCGCGCACCGCGCTCAAGGACGCGAAGCTGCTGCGCGTGAACAATCCCTACCGCTGCGAGACGGTGCTCGAGGCACTGGCCACGCTCGGCGTCATGCAGACGCCCGAGCATCCGGGCCTCTTCACGCGCTGGACCAGCGCGGTCGAGCGCGACCAGCGCCCTTCCACCAAGGTCGAGGCACCGGCCCCGCTGGGCTGGTGGCGCGCGGCCGATGGCCTCGACGAGCAACTGGTGGCGCGGCTGTTCGGCCATCTGAAGCCTCCCGGGCAGGAACCGCCCGCCGAGGCCGCCGAGCCCATTCGGCGCAAACCCGCCGCCGGCGCGCGCGCCAAGTCGATCCCCGGGCCACCGGCAGCGGGCGACGTGCATGCCGTGCGGCTGCGCGAGGACCTGTGGACCGCCGCCTACTGCCACGAAGTGAAGGCCGACCATCGCGGCATCGTGCGCGGCCGCGTGGAATACCTGGACCTGCTCTCGCCCACGCCGCCCACCGCCGGGCAGATCGCCGGCATCGGCTTTCGCGACCGCCGCAACGGCGAGCGCTGGCAGAGCTGGGTCGCCGGACTCGGCAAGACCACCGGCGTGACGCGGATCGCGGTCGGCGTGCCGGCGCCATCGCATGCCCAGCCCCTGCCGGAGCGCATTCCCGGCGGCCAGGCCAGCGACCTGAAGCACCTGGCCGGCTGGCACTTTCCGGCCACACCCTGAACGAGGATCCGCCCATGACCCAGCGCGCCACCCAACTCATCGACACGCTGGGGCTGCAGCCGCATCCCGAGGGCGGCTGGTACCGCGAGGTGTTCCGCTCCGCCGTGCAGGTGCATCCCGCCGACGAGCGCGCGGCCCGCAGCGCCCTCACCAGCATCTACTTCCTGCTCGAAGCCGGCCAGCATTCGCGCTGGCACCGGGTGCTGTCCGACGAGGTCTGGGTGCATCTCGAAGGCGTGCCGCTGGCGCTGTGGACATGCGATGCCGCGCTGCGCACCGCGCCGGCCCATGTGCGGCTCGGGCCGGTCGACGTGCACGGCACGCGGCCCCAGCACGTGGTGCCCGCGGGCCAGTGGCAGGCCGCGCGGCCGATCGAAAGCCATTCGGCGGGCGACTTCACGCTGGTCGCCTGCATGGTCGGGCCGGGCTTCGACTTCGCCGACTTCTCGCTGATGGCGCCCGACGGCGACGAGGCCGCCGCGGTGCGCCATCACTGGCCCGCGCTCGCCGCGCTGATCTGAGCGATCAGCCGCGGCGCTGCTTGACCGCCTGCGACAGCGTCTCGAGCACCTGGGTCGAATCGTCCCAGCCCAGGCAGGCGTCGGTGATGCTCTTGCCGTACTCGAGGCCCGCGATCTTGTCCTTGCCGGGCGTGAACTTCTGGGCGCCGGCCTGCAGGTGGCTCTCGACCATCACGCCGAACACGCGGCGCGAACCGCCGGCGATCTGGCCGGCGATGTCCTTCGCGACGTCGATCTGCTTCTGGTGCTGCTTCGAGCTGTTGGCATGGCTGCAGTCGACCATCAGCGTGGGCGGCAGCTTGGCCGCCTCGAGGTCCTTGCAGGCCGCCTCGACGCTGGCTGCGTCGTAGTTGGGCGCCTTGCCGCCGCGCAGGATCACGTGGCAGTCGCGGTTGCCGTTGGTCTGCACGATCGCGACCTGGCCGTTCTTGTGCACCGAGAGGAAATGGTGGCCGCGCGCCGCGGCCTGGATGGCGTCGGTGGCGATGCGGATGTTGCCGTCGGTGCCGTTCTTGAAGCCGATCGGCGCCGACAGCCCCGAGGCCAGTTCGCGGTGCACCTGGCTCTCGGTGGTGCGCGCGCCGATCGCGCCCCAGGCGATCAGGTCGCCGATGTACTGCGGCGAGATCACGTCGAGGAACTCGCTGCCCGCCGGCAGGCCCAGGCGGTTGATGTCGATCAGCAGCTGGCGCGCGATGCGCAGGCCTTCGTCGATGCGGTAGCTCTCGTCGAGGTAGGGGTCGTTGATCAGGCCCTTCCAGCCGACCGTGGTGCGCGGCTTCTCGAAGTACACGCGCATCACGATCTCCAGCGTGTCGGCGTACTTCTCGCGCTCGACCTTGAGGCGGCGCGCGTAGTCGAGCGCGGCGGCCGGATCGTGGATCGAGCAGGGACCCATCACCACCAGCAGCCGGTCGTCCTTGCCGCCCATGATGTTGTGGATGCTGCGGCGCGTGCCCGTGATCAGCGTTTCGACCGGCGTGCCGCGAATCGGGAAGAAGCGGATCAGATGTTCGGGAGGGGGGAGCACGTTGATGTCCTTGATGCGTTCGTCGTCGGTCTTGCTGGTTTTTTCGACGCTCGCATACCAGCTCTCGCTGGCCGGGGCAGTGTTCGTGCTCATGAAGGTTCCTTGTTGGATTGAATATCGTCAGGGCATAAAAAAACCGCCGGGGCTGCTTGCGCCGGCGGTTTTGGGAGGGGTGCCTGTCTGCTTTACGCGCTCGCCTCTCGTCCGCCGGAAACCGGGAACCAAAAGTAGGCAAAGAAATAGGCGCGGAGAGCGGCGGACATGGGCGCGAATGTAGCACGGAAAAACAAAACCCGGCTTCGAGGCCGGGCGTTCGTTGTTTTGGCGCCGACGGAGCCGGCGCCTGGACACGGGCTCAGCGGTAGCCCGACTCGTTGGCGTTGTGGATGATCCAGATCAGGTTGCCGCTCGAGTAGTCGCCCATGCCGCCACCCGCGAAGATCAGGCGGCCCTGGCCCTTGTAGGTCATCTCGAAGCGATGGCGGTCGCTGCCGAAATAGAACGGGATGAAGGCCTTGCCGGTCACGTAGGCGCCCTGGTCGGTGGGCTGCCCCGCGAGGTCGGTGACCTGCCGCGCGCTCATGCCGATCTGCAGCCGGGCGAACTTGCTGTTGCGCGCCGGGTTGCCGGTGATCTCGCCTTCGTAGCCGTTGAGGCCCTTGACGGTGCGGCCGCTGCCGGCCTCGACCTTGGACGAATCGACGACATTGCCCTGGGCGTCCATGCCGGCCTTGGAACCGCTGCGCGCGGGGGCGGCCGGGGCCGCGGCCGCCGCGGGCGCGGCCTCGCTCTGGCTGCCCGAGCCGCCGCGCGATGCGCAGCCGGCGCTGGCCAGCGCGACCAGGGCGGTCATGGCCCAGAGGGCGGCGGGCGAGTGGATCCTGTTCCCCATTGAAATGCTCCTTGAATGCGTCGTCGCAAAAGGGCGCAGCTTAGCAACGGGAGGAAACGCTCCGCAAGTGACGAAAGTCTTAAGCCGTTCCGCCTACAGTGAGCCCGTCGATGCGCAAGGTGGGCTGGCCGACGCCCACCGGCACGCTCTGGCCCTCCTTGCCGCAGGTGCCCACGCCCGAATCGAGCGCCATGTCGTCGCCGATCATCTTCACGCGGGTCAGCGCGTCGGGGCCGTTGCCCACGATGGTCGCGCCCTTGACCGGGTACTGGATCTTGCCGTTCTCGACCCAGTAGGCCTCGCTGGCCGAGAACACGAACTTGCCGCTCGTGATGTCGACCTGGCCGCCACCGAAGTTGACGGCGTACAGGCCCTTCTTGATGCTCGCCACGATCTCCTCGGGCGCCTTGTCGCCGCCGAGCATGTAGGTGTTGGTCATGCGCGGCATCGGCACGTGGGCGTAGCTCTCGCGGCGGCCGTTGCCGGTGGGCTTGACCTTCATCAGGCGGGCGTTGAGCGCGTCCTGGATGTAGCCCTTGAGGATGCCGTCCTCGATCAGCACGTTGCGCTGGCTGGCATTGCCCTCGTCGTCGACGTTGAGCGAGCCGCGGCGATCGGCGATGGTGCCGTCGTCGAGCACGGTCACGCCCTTGGCGGCCACGCGCTGGCCGATGCGGCCCGAGAAGGCGCTCGAGCCCTTGCGGTTGAAATCGCCCTCGAGGCCGTGGCCGATGGCCTCGTGCAGCAGGATGCCGGGCCAGCCCGGGCCGAGCACCACGGTCATCTCGCCCGCGGGCGCGGGGCGCGACTCGAGGTTGGTCAGCGCCGACTTGACGGCATGGTCGACGTACTCGGCGATCTGCTCGTCGTCGAAGTAGGCCAGGCCGAAGCGTCCACCGCCGCCGCCCGAGCCCACCTCGCGGCGGCCGTTCTGCTCGGCGATGACGGTGACCGACAGCCGCACCAGCGGCCGCACGTCGGCCGCCAGCGTGCCGTCGGCGCGCGCCACCAGCACCACGTCGTACTCGCTCGCGAGGCCGGCCATGACCTGCGACACGCGCGGATCGCGCGAACGGGCCAGTTGCTCGACCTTCTCGAGCAGCTTCACCTTGGCGGTGCTGTCGAGCGTGGCGATCGGATCGAGGCCGGCGTAGAGCGAGCGGCTCGAGGCGATCTTGCGCGGCACGGTCTTCACGCGGCCGGTGCGGCCCGCGGCGGAGATCGAGCGCACGGTGCGCGCCGCGTCGAGCAGCGAGGCCTCGGAGATGTCGTCGGAATAGGCGAAGGCCGTCTTCTCGCCGCTGACCGCGCGCACGCCGACGCCCTGGTCGATGCTGAAGCTGCCGGTCTTGACGATGCCTTCCTCGAGGCTCCAGCCCTCGCTGCGGGTGTACTGGAAGTACAGGTCGGCGTCGTCCACGCGGTGCGCGGTGATCTCGGCCAGGGCCTTGCTCAGGTGCGATTCGTCGAGGCCGAAGGGCGTGAGCAGCAGTTGTTGCGCCGTGGCGAGGCGCTCGATGGTGGGTTCGCGGGAGATCATAAGAGCCATTCTAGGCAGCCGCCCCATTCCGCGGGGACGGCGGGATGCTCGGGCCGCGCTCAGTTCTGCGCCAGCTTCCGGGCGCGCGCGATCGACATCAGGATCCCCAGCCCCAGCCCCAGCGTGACCATGGCCGTGCCGCCATAGCTGATGAAGGGCAGCGGCACCCCCACCACCGGCAGGATGCCGCTGACCATGCCCATGTTCACGAAGGCGTAGGTGAAGAAGATCATGGTCACCGCGCCCGCCAGCAGGCGCGAGAACAGCGTGGTGGCGTTGAGCGCGATCGCCAGCCCGCGGAAGATCAGCAGGATGAAGGCCGAGATCAGCGCCAGGTTGCCCACCAGGCCGAATTCCTCGGAATAGGCGGCGAAGATGAAGTCGGTGGTGCGCTCGGGAATGAACTCCAGGTGCGTCTGGGTGCCCTGCATGAAGCCCTTGCCTCCGACGCCGCCCGAGCCGATGGCGATCATCCCCTGGATGATGTGGAAGCCCTTGCCCAGCGGGTCCTTGCTCGGGTCGAGCAGCGTGCACACGCGCTGCTTCTGGTAGTCGTGCAGCACGCGCCAGTCGACGCCGTCGGTGCACAGCTGCGATTCGAAGCTCACGATCAGCGTGATCGCCACGGCGCCCAGCAGCACCGGCGGCACGATCAGCTTCCAGGGCAGCCCCGCGAAGAAGATCACCGCCAGGCCGGCCGCCAGCACCAGCAGCGAGGTACCGAGGTCGGGCTGCTTCATGATCAGGCCGACCGGCACCGCCAGCAGGACGGTCGCCACCACGAAGTCGAGCGGCCGCAGCTGCCCCTCGCGGCGCTGGAACCACCAGGCCAGCATCAGCGGCATGGCGATCTTCAGGATCTCGCTGGGCTGGATCACCATGCCCACGTTGATCCAGCGCGTGGCGCCCTTCTTGGTGATGCCGAACAGCGCCACCGCCACCAGCAGCGCCACCCCCGCCGCATAGAGCGGCACGGCGGCGAGCATGAGCTTCTGCGGCGGCACCTGCGCCACCACGAACATGATGAAGCCGGCCAGCAGCATGTTGCGGCCATGGTCGACGAAACGGGTGCCGTGGTCGTAGCCCGAGGAATACATCGTCAGCAGGCCCGCGAAGGCCAGCAGCAGCACGGCGAAGGCCAGAAAGCCGTCGAAGCCCTGGAAGATGGGCGCGACCCGGCGCGCCAGGGAGGGCTGATTGAACACGGCGGACATGGGCGCGGATTATCCGCGCCCGCCGGGCCCGCTCAGTCGAAAACCAGCTGAACGACCGTGCGGCCCGGTCGGCTTTCGAGCGCCAGCCGCGCGCCGATGGCGCCCGCCCGCTCGGCCAGCGAGCGCGGCGCCCGGGTGGCGTCGAAGCCGCGCCCGTCGTCGATCACGCGCAGCGCCAGCGCCGTGCCTTCCATGCGCGCCTCCAGCCGCAGCACCCGCGCCTGCGCGTGCTGCAGCACGTTCGAGATCGCCTCGAACAACAGGAACTGCAGCTGCCGCATGCCGTGCGCGTCGAGGTGCGCCACCGGCGCGACCTCGTCCACGGCCCAGTCGAGCGCGACCTCGGCCGTGGCCAGGCGCGGCTCGAGCCGGTAGCGGAACGCCGCCAGCAGCGCGCCGACGTCGCCCGGCGGCAGGTGGATCGAGTCGATCGACAGCTTGAGCTGGTCCATCGAGTCGCGCAACGTGCGCAGCAGCTCCTCGGAGCTGGTCTGGCCCGACTGCAGCTGGCGGATCGCCGAGCTGATGTGCGAGCCCACGCCGTCGTGCATGTCGCGCAGGATGCGCTCGCGCTCGTGGGTGCGCGCCTGGTCGCGCGCCGCCCGCTCGAGCTCGGCATAGGTCGAAGCCAGCTCGCGCTCGCGCTGCGCCACCCGCTCGGCCAGGGTGCGGACCGCGCCGCGCGCCGCGACGCTGGCCGCGCGGAAACGCCGCAGCACGATCAGGAGCAGCGCGATGCCGAAGAACACCGACGAGTAGCGCACCCAGGTGGTCTCGCCGTAGGCGTCACTCAGGCGGATCACCAGCCAGTCGCGCACGCCGAAGGCCAGCGTGAGCAGGGCCGCGGCGGCCACCAGCAACCGCTCGGCGCTGGGACGCCGCGCGGTGGAACCGACGAAGGCACCGACGAAGACCGCGATCACCACGATCTCGATCGCGAGCCAGCCGGTGAGCCAGATCGGCTGCTCGCGCTGCAGCGCGAGCGCGGTCGAGACCACGGTGCCCAGCACCACGGCCAGCAGCGGCCAGCGCAGCCAGCGCGTGTGGGCCGTGCGGCCCCAGTCGGCCAGGTGGTAGCAGAACATCATGGCCGAGGCGGCCCAGCCGGCATAGCAGGTCGCCATCAGCACGCCCCAGGGTACCCACGGCAGCGGCGGTTCGGCGATCACGCCGTCGGCCACCCGGATCGCCCAGCAGAACTCGGCCAGCGCCGCCCACAGGTAGATGCCGTCGCGGCGCGGCTGCCCGGTCGCGGTCGCATCGACCTGCGTGAGCCACAGCGCCAGCGCGATGGCGCCGACGATCAGGCTGAAGGCGGTCAGCAGCACCGAGGCGGTGAAGCGCCAGGCATAGGCCGGCTCGAACAGCCCGTTGCGCACCGCGTCGGCCGGGCCGATGAACACGCGCGACAGCCCGGCGCGGCGCGCGCTGTCGGCGCGGATGCGGATCTGCAGGTGGTTCTCGCCGGCCCGCAGCAGCTCGCCGGGCACCGGCACGTAGATCGGCGCCTTGGCGTAATCGGCGCCGTTGCCCCGCGAGAGGTCGCCGTAGACCTGCAGCAGCGCGCCGTTGAGCTGCACCTCGAACACGTTGCCGGTGCGCGGAATGAAGATGCCCCAGGGGCTGTCGGGCGCGGTGGGCAGCACGAAGGGCAGGTCGAAGCTCGCGAGCCCGGGCCGGCCGCGGTGCAGCCGGTCCCAGTGGTAGGACAGCTCGACCGGCTCGCTGCGCACCGCGCCGTCGACCTCGGCGGTGACCGTGCCGCGGCGCAGTTCGAGCGGACGGTCGGCGGCGCCGGCCCCCATGGCCCACCCGGCCCACAGGGCCAGCACGAGCAGCAGCAGCCACGGCGCGATCGGCATCGCGGGCAGCCGCCCGCGCAGGGTCCGGAGCACGGATGTCCCGTCTCAGCCGGAACGCGACAGCAGCCCCAGTCGCGTGGCTTCGAACACGGCTTCGCTCTTGGAATGCACCGCGAGCTTGCCGTAGAGGTTCTTGATGTGGGTTTGCACCGTGTGCACGCTCAGGCCCTTGAGGCGCGCGATCTCGGCGTACGAGAAGCCGCGCGCGATCAGCGTCAGCACCTCGTGCTCGCGCGCCGACAGCAGCGCGCGCTCGCCCGCGTCGGGCGCGGCTTCGGGTTCGGCCGTGCCCGGCACGCTGGCCGACTGCAGGCTGCGGTACTTGGCCAGCACGCGGCGCGCGATCATGGGCGAGATCGGCGAGGCGCCGGCCTTCATCTCGACGATGGTCTGGGCGATGTCCTCGGGCGCCGCGTCCTTGTGGATGTAGCCGACGGCGCCGGCCTCGATGCTCGCGAGCACGTTCTCCTCGTCGCCGAACACCGACACCACCAGCGGCTCGCAGCCCGGGAAACGCGCGACGGCATCGCGGATCACGTCCAGGCCGGTGCCGTCGGGCATGCCGAGGTCGACCAGCAGCACGTCGGGAATGGTGGCGGTGCGCGCGAGCCAGCCCAGCGCCTCGCTCACCGTGCCGGCGCTGCCGAGCCAGAACAGCTGCGGGCTGCGCTGCACGCTGGTCTCGAAGAAGGCACGGGCGCGGCTGTCGTCCTCGACCACGAGCACGCCCCAGCGGCGGGGCGTAGCGTCATGGGGGTCCTCGGTAGTCATGGGGCCGAAGCATAAGCCGGCGCACGCTTTCGCAGGTCCGCGAATCCTCACCCTTTCATGGGATGTGCATCGGGAGGCTTGCACACACACTCGAATCGTCTTCGAACTTTGCACGATGGGAGGAACACGCGATGAATACTTTCGCGTTGTGCCCCTGCCGCGCCACGCTGACATCGAGGACCCTCTCCCGTTCCGGGAAGCCCGCACCGCGGGGTTTTTGTCGCCTCGACGCCATCTGATGGGCACGGACCTCATGCAAAATTACCTGGACTTCGCAAGCAGCGCGCCATCGACGCGCTTTCCGTCGCCCCCCCGCATGGAACCACAAACCACCCATCTGCTGTACCTGCACGGCTTTCGTTCCTCGCCCCGCTCCACCAAGGCGCGCGCGGTGGCGGATCGGGTGGCCCAGCGGCATCCGAACCTGCACTGGTGGTGCCCGCAATTGCCGCCCTCGCCCAAGGATGCGATCGACATGGTGATGAAGGGCATCGCCGACTGGCCGCGCAAGTCGATGGCGGTGGTGGGCTCCTCGCTCGGCGGCTTCTACGCCACCTACGTCGCGGGCATGACGCGCTGCCGCGCCGTGCTGCTGAACCCGGCCGTCCATCCCGCGCGCGACCTCACGCTCTACATCGGCGACCAGAGCGCCTGGCACGATCCGGCCGAGCATTTCTATTTCCGCCCCGAGTACATCCACGAGCTGCGCGCCATGGAGGTCGGCTCGCTGACCCGCCCCGAGCGTGTGTTCGCGGTCATCGCCAAGGGCGACGAGGTGCTCGACTGGCACGAGATGTCGGCGCGCTACGCCGACAGCCGCGTCAAGTTGATAGAGGGCGGCGATCACGCCCTTTCGGACTTCAAGAAGAGCCATCTGGACGACGTGATGGCCTTCATCAACCCAGTTCCATAACGCGCCAACCGGCGGCCTGCGGCTCCCGCGCCACAGGCCCGCCCCGCCTGCATGGGAGAATCCGGCCCATGTTTGTATTGTTTGAAGAAGCCGGCAAATACCTCGGCGGGCGCGTGCTGTCGGAGGCGGAAGCCTCGGCGCAGGTCGAGCTCGAGACCGGCAAGCGCGTCAAGGTCAAGGGCGCCAACATCGTGCTGCGGTTCGAGAAGCCCTCGCCCGCCGAATTGATCGCCGAGGGACGCGCGCTCGCGGCCTCCATGGACCTCGACCTGGCCTGGGAATTCGCGGCCGAGGGCGAGTTCGGCTTCGCCGACCTGGCGGCCGACTATTTCAGCGACAAGCCCTCGCTGGCGCAGCAGGCCGCGGCGCTGTTCGCGCTGTTCGAGGCGCCGCACTACTTCCGCCGCGCGGGCAAGGGGCGCTTCAAGAAGGCGCCGGCCGAGATCGTGCAGCAGGCGCTGGCCGCGATCGAGAAGAAGAAGGCGATCCAGGCGCAGATCGTGGAATGGGCCGGCCAGCTCGCTGAGGGCGTGTGCCCCGCGCCGGTGCGCGAGCAGCTCTACCGCATCCTGTTCAAGCCCGACAAGAACGCGCCCGAATACAAGGCGGTGGTGGAAGCCTCGCGCGCCTCGCAGCGCGCGCCGCTCGAACTGCTCGAGCGCGCGGGCGCGATCGACTCGCCCTACCAGTTCCACTGGCGCCGCTTCCTGTTCGAGAACTTCCCCAAGGGCACGGGCTTCCCCGCGCTCGTGGCGCCCGCCATCGCCGACGAACTGCCGCTGGCCGAGGGCGTCGAGGCCTTCTCGATCGACGACTCGCAGACCACCGAGATCGACGACGCGCTCTCGGTGCAGGGCCTGGGCAGCGGCACGGTCACGGTCGGCATCCACATCGCCGCGCCGGGCCTCGCGCTCGCGCCCGGCGGCGCCATCGACCAGGTGGCGCGCGCGCGCATGTCCACCGTCTACATGCCGGGCTACAAGATCACGATGCTGCCCGACGAGGTGGTCGACACCTACACGCTGCTCGAGGGCGCCGACCGCCCGGCCGTGTCGCTCTATGCGCGCTTCGACGAAGCCACGCTCGAACTGCAGTCGACCGAGACGAAGCTCGAGCGCGTGCCGATCGCCGCCAACCTGCGGCATGACCAGCTCGATAGCGTGGTGACGCAGCCCTGGCTCGAGGACGGCTCGATCACGCACGAGGACACGCCGGCCGCCGCCGCGCGCTTCCGTCCCCAGCTCTCGTTCCTGCACCGCCTCGCGCGCCAGCTGAAGGCCCAGCGCGAGGTCGTGCGCGGCAAGCCCGAGAACTTCAACCGGCCCGACTACAACTTCCGCCTGGTCGGCAACGACGGCGCCGAACCCACGGGTGCCGAGCAGGTGCAGATCACGACGCGCCAGCGCGGCGCGCCGCTCGACCTGATCGTGTCCGAGGCCATGATCCTGGCCAACAGCAGCTGGGGCGGCTGGCTCGGCGAACTCGGCGTGCCCGGGCTCTACCGCAGCCAGGCCAGCCTGGCGCCCGGCATCAAGGTGCGCATGGGCACGCGCGCGCTGCCGCACGCGGGCCTGGGCGTGAAGAGCTATGCCTGGAGCACCTCGCCGCTGCGCCGCTACACCGACCTGGTGAACCAGTGGCAGATCATCGCGGCCGCGCGCCACGGCAAGACCGCCGCGCTGGCCGCGCCGTTCAAGCCCAAGGACGCCGACCTGTTCTCGATCCTCTCGGGCTTCGACGCGGCCTACGCGGCCTACAACGGCTACCAGGGCGGCATGGAACGCTTCTGGACGCTGAAGTACCTCGAGCAGCAGGGCATCACCGAGCTCGAGGCCACCGTCATCAAGGACCTGCCCAACGGCGCGCTGGTGCGCGCCGACGCGCTGCCGCTGGTGTTCCCGGTGGCCGGCCAGCAGGAACGCGGCGCGCGCCTGCGCGTGAAGCTCGGCGAAATCGACGAGATCGCGCTCGACGTCAGCGGCACCGTGCTCGAGCGCCTCGATGCGCCCGCGGCCGGCGCGGTGGACGACGCCGAGGACGAGGAAGAGGTGGTCGCCGGCCCGATCGCGATCGCGGTCGACCTGGCCGATGGCGACGCCGCCCCCGACGCGGGAGCGGCCGCGGAGAACGCGCCCGCATGAACCTCAAGGATCTGAGCACCCTGCAGATTGCGCTGGGTGTGTCCGTCATCGCGCATGCCGCGCTGCTGGCGGTGCGTTTCGTCGACCCCGAGGCCTTCAACCGCGCGTTCACCGAAACGCCGCTCGAAGTGATCCTCGTCAACTCGAAGACCCACGAAGCGCCGGATCCCAAGACCCGTGTGATGGCCCAGACCTCGCTCGCCGGCGGTGGCGACCTCGAGCGCGGCCGCGCCACCAGTCCGCTGCCGCCCTCCTCCTTCAGCGCGGTCGGCGATTCCGCCGAGGAGGCGCAGCGCCAGGTCGACCTGATGCAGCAGCAGCAGATGCAGCTGCTGACCCAGCTCAAGCGCGACCTCGCGGCCATGCCGCCGCCCGATCCGCGAGTGAGCGGCGACCCCAGGGAAGCCACCGCGCGCGAGGAGAAGCGCCGCCAGATGGTCGAGCTGCTGGCCGAGATCGAGCGCCGCGTGAACGAGGAGAACGCGCGCCCCAAGAAGCGCTACCTGAGCCCGTCGACGCGCGAGGCCGCCTATGCGCTGTACGTCGATTCGCTGCGCCGGCGCATCGAGGTGCGCGGCACCGAGAATTTCCCGACCGCGGCCGGCAAGAAGCTCTACGGCGAACTCAAGATGACGATCACCATCAACCACGACGGCAGCCTGCTCGACACCGTGATCGACGAGAGCTCGGGCAACACCACGCTCGACCGCCGTGCCCAGGCCATCGTGCGCAGCATCGGCAGCTTCGGCAAGTTCACCGACGCGATGCGCCGCCAGACCGACCAGATCGTGATCCAGTCGCGCTTCCGCTTCACGCGCGACGAGACCATCGAGCTGTCGTCGCAGTAGCGGCGACGGCCCGAAGAGAAGAAGAAGCCAGGAGACCCGCGCCATGGACCTGTACTGCGTGATGGGCAACCCGGTCGAGCACAGCCGCTCGCCGTGGATCCATGCCCGCTTCGCCGAGCTCTGCAACCAGCCGATCGCCTACGAGCGCCGGCTGGTCGCGCTCGGCGCCTTCGCCGAGGGCATCGCCGCCTTCCGGCGCGAGGCCGCCGAACGCGGCGACCACGCGGGCGGCTGCAACGTCACCGTGCCCTTCAAGTTCGACGCCGCCGCCATCGCACAGCACACCAGCGAGCGCGCCATGCTCGCGGGCGCGGTCAACACCTTGCGCTTCGCGGCCGATGGCGACATCCATGCCGACAACACCGACGGCATCGGCCTGGTCAACGACATCGAGCGCAATGCGCGCGTGCCGCTGGCTGGCAGGTCGCTGCTGCTGATCGGTGCCGGCGGCGCCGCGGCCGGCGTGCTCGGGCCGCTGCTCGACGCGGGCGCGGCGCGCGTGGTGGTGGCCAATCGCACGGTCGACAAGGCGGTGGCGCTGGTGCGCCGGCATGCGGCGCTCGCGCTGGCCCACGGCGCCTCGCTCGAGGCCTGGGCGCTCGATGCGGTGCCGGGCGACTTCGATGTCGTGATCAATGCGACCGCCTCCAGCCTCGCGGGCGACGCGGTGCCGGTCGGCGCGCAGGTGCTGCGCGCGGGCGCGCTGGCGGTCGACATGATGTACGGCCCCGCGGCCGCGGGCTTCCTGCAATGGGCGCAGGCCCACGGCGCCGTGGCGCGCGACGGCCTCGGCATGCTGGTCGAGCAGGCGGCCGAATCCTTCGAGATCTGGCGCGGCGTGCGACCGCCTTCGGCCCAGGTGCTCGACGAGCTGCGCGCGCGGCTCGCCGCCGCCTGAAGCACCTCATGAAGGCCGCGCTGCGCTGGATCGCCTGCCTGCTGCTGGCCGGCCTCGCGCTCGAGCTGTTCTTCGTCGTGCGCATCGCGGCCATGGCGGCGATCGACCCGCAGAGCACCGCCTTCCAGCGCTCCGAGGCCTGGCAGATCGCCACCCACAAGGGCAGCGAGGGTGCCTGGCGCCAGGAGTGGGTGCCCTATGCGCAGATCAACGACAGCCTCAAGCGCGCGGTGATCGCGAGCGAGGATGCCAGCTTCATCGACCATGACGGCGTGGAATGGGAAGCCATCGAGCGCGCGCGCCAGCGCAATGCGCGCGCCGAGGAACTGGCCGCCAAGCGCATGGCACGCGCCGCGGCGCGCGGCAAGACGGCGCAGGCGGCACCATTGCGCGGCGGCTCCACCATCACGCAGCAGCTCGCGAAAAACCTGCTGCTGTCGGGCGAGCGCACCATGCTGCGCAAGGGCCAGGAACTGGTGCTCGCCGTGCTGCTCGAGACGCTGCTCGACAAGCGGCGCATCCTCGAGATCTACCTCAACAGCGTCGAATGGGGCGAAGGCGTGTTCGGTGCCGAGGCGGCCGCGCAGTACTACTTCAGGAAGCCGGCCGCGCGCCTGAGCTCGTACGAGGCCGCGCGCCTCGCGGTGATGCTGCCGAGCCCGAAGTTCTACGAGCGCCGGCCCAACTCGCCCTACCTCAACGGGCGGGCGTCGACGATCGTGGCGCGGATGCCTTCGGCCGACCTGCCCTGAACAGGGCCTCGCCCGCCAGCACCGCCGCGAAGCCGATCGCATAGGCCAGCACGTCCCACCAGTCGGCCGTGCTGCCGAGCACGATGCGCAGCGCGCGGTTGGGAATATGCAGCTGCCAGCTGGCCGCCAGGTACTGGCCCAGCTCCACCAGCAGCCCCACGCCGAAGGCCGCGAGCGCCAGCGGCAGCACGCGCGCCTCGATGAAGGCCTTGAACACCAGGTAGACCCAGACCACGGCCAGCACGTCGCCGAGGAAGCTGCGCACCCAGCCCCAGCGCGCGCCCACGGTCGCGAGCAGTGCCAGCAGCACGAACAGGGCCAGTGCCCCGGCCAGGGGAAGAGGAGCAAGACGCCATCGCATGGCCCGTATCATCGCCTCCATGTTGGCGAAGCTCGTGGGATGGTTGCTGTTGGGCGTGGTGCGATTGCTCACCGGTGCCCAGGCGCGCTGGTACGGCTGCCCGCCGAAGGCCGAGCAGCGCATCTATTTCGCCAACCACCAGAGCCATGCCGACCTGGTGATGATCTGGGCCGCGCTGCCCGAGGAGCTGCGCAGCATCACGCGCCCGATCGCGGCGCGCGACTACTGGGCCAACACGCCGGTCAAGCGCTGGATCACGACCGAGGTGTTCAACGCGGTGTACGTCGAACGGCAGGCGGCCGCGCCCGAGCCCTCCGCCGCGGCGCCCGAGGAAGCCCGTGCCGTCGACCCGCTCGCCCCGCTGGTCGAGGCGCTGCGCAGCGGCGACTCGATCATCATCTTCCCCGAGGGCACGCGCGGCCATACCGGCGAGCCGCAGAAATTCAAGTCGGGCCTCTATGCGCTCGCCACCCAGTTCCCCGAGGTGGTGCTGGTGCCGGCCTGGATCGACAACGTGCAGCGCGTGATGCCCAAGGGCGAGATCGTGCCGGTGCCGATCCTCTGCTCCGTCACCTTCGGCGCGCCGATCCGCGTCGAGGCCGGCGAGGAGCGGCGCCCCTTCCTCGACCGCGCGCGTGCCGCAGTGATCGCCTTGCGCGACGTCTGAATGAATCAATTTCTCCGCAGCCTCAGCCCCACGCAGCAGGTCGCGGCGCTGTTCCTGATCGTCTTCGGCGTGCTCGTGGTCGTGAGCACCGCCGCCTTCTTCCTGAGCTTCAGGGAGCGGCGCAACCCGGTGCACGACGCCGCCTGGCAGGCCGAGCTCGCGCACTTCCGCAAGCTGCTGGGCACCACCTGGTTCATGGCCGTGATCTTCTGGATCGGCTGGGCGCTCGGCGAGACCGTGGCCACGGTGCTGTTCGCGCTGATCGCCTTCTTCGCGCTGCGCGAGTTCATCACCCTCTCTCCCACGCGGCGCGGCGACCACCGCAGCCTGATCCTCGCCTTCTTCGTGGTGCTGCCGGTGCAGTTCTGGCTCGTGGCCACCGCGCGCTTCGACTTGTTCACCGTGTTCATCCCGGTCTACGTGTTCCTCGCGATCCCGGTGGCCAGCGCGCTGGCCGATGACCCGAGCCACTTCCTCGAGCGCAACGCCAAGCTGCAGTGGGGCATCATGGTCTGCGTCTACGGCATGAGCCACGTGCCGGCGCTGCTGCTGCTGAGCTTTCCGGGCTACGAGGGCAAGAGCGCCTTCCTGGTGTTCTTCCTGGTCTTCGTGGTCCAGACCTCGGTGCTGGTGCAGCACCTGATCTCGCGCCGCAGCCAGCGCACGCCCTTCGCGCCCAACGTGAGCCGCAGCTTCAACTGGACCAGCTGGGGCATCGGCATCGCGGTGGCCAGCCTGGTGGGCGCGCTGTTCTCCTTCATCACGCCCTTCAAGTTCGGCCAGGCGCTCGCGGTCTCGGTCATCGCCTGCATCGCGGGCTCCATGGGCCACCTCGTGATGAAGGCGCTCAAGCGCGACCGCGGTATTCCCAACTGGGGCCAGAAGGGCGTGGGCGTCACGGGTGCCAACGGCCTGCTCGACCGCGTCGATGCGCTGTGCTTCGCGGCGCCGATCTTCTTCCATTCCGTGCGCTGGTATTTCGGGGCTTAGGGAACACATGCGCATCCTGGGCATCGACCCCGGCCTCAACACCACCGGCTTCGGCATCGTCGACGTCGATGGCCACGCGCTGCGCTACGTGGCCAGCGGCACCATCAGCACGCGCAGCGTCACCAGCGGCAGCCTGCCGCAGCGGCTCAAGGTGCTGTTCGACGGCATCGCCGAGATCACCGAGCGCTACCGGCCCGATGCCTCGGCGGTCGAGATCGTGTTCGTCAACGTCAATCCGCAGTCCACCTTGCTGCTGGGCCAGGCGCGCGGTGCCTGCGTGACCGCGCTGGTCAGCAACGACCTGCCGGTGGCCGAGTACACCGCGCTGCAGATGAAGAAAGCGGTGGCGGGCCACGGCCAGGCGGCCAAGGCGCAAATCCAGGAGATGGTGAAGCGCCTGCTCGACCTGCCGGGCCTGCCCGGCAGCGACGCGGCCGACGCGCTGGGCATCGCGATCACGCATGCGCAGGTCGGGCGCACGCTGGAGCGGCTGGCGGAAGCCGCCACGCTGTCGCACTCGACGACCGGGCGCTACCGGCAGGGCCGCTCGCGCTGAACCGCCGGCACGCTCAGAAAGCGATGACCCGCATGCCGCGGCGGTTTCGATGGCCGCGATCGGCGCGCGCATGTTGCGGCGGACGCCGGACCAGCAGCGGCACCTCCACCAGGCGATACGACAATTCGGCCAGCACGGCGGTCGCCAGGCCGGCCAGCAGCACGCCCTCGCGCGGCTGCAGCACGCCGTCGAGCATGAGCCGGCGCGCGAACTCCATCACCGACAGGTGGACGACGTACATGCCGTACGAACGCTGGCTGGCCCAGCGCACCAGCGCCTCCGTGCCCCGGCCCGGTTGCCGCATCCGCGCGACGGCCGGGAAGCACAGCGCGAAGCCCGTCGAGGTCAGGCTGAAGAAGCCCGCGCGCCACGACGCGCTCTGGTAGGAGGCCGGCTCCAGGCTGCTCAGCACCGAGGCCCCGACCAGCGCGAGGCCCAGCGCCAGCATCGGCTGCGCGAGCGCATCGCAGGCCCGGCGCCGGCTGCGCATCAGCCAGGCCATGGCCACGCCATAGGCGATCGCGTCGAGGCGCAGCAGCACGACCTTGCGAATCCGTGCGTCCCAGTCGGCGGCGACCGCGTCGTCGGCGATCCAGCGCGCCAGCAAGGGCAGCACGATGAAGAGCCCGCAGCAGATCGCCAGGGCCCGCGGGGCGCGCATGACGCCGGCCAGGGCGATCAGCAGGGTGGCGAACAGCAGGTAGAACCACTCCTCGACCATCAGCGACCACGAGACGTCGAACCAGGCGCTGGTCATGGGCCAGGCCAGGTTCTGCGTGAAGCTCAGGAAGAACCAGGGCCATCGCGTGGCACCGGCCCAGGTCCCGCACAGCAGCAGCACGCCGAGCCACAGGTAGTACAACGGAATCGTGCGCATCCAGCGCCGCACCAGGAAGGTCCACAGGGCCCGCGGGCCGGCGCCCTGCTCGAGGATGTCGAGCAGCAGGCCGCCGATGAGGAAGCCGCTGAGCACGAAGAAGAGCTCCACGCCCAGGCTGCCCGAGATGCCGGCCAGTGCCGAGCCGCCGCCCCAGAACACCAGTTGCAGATGGCTGACGAGCACGCCGCCGATGGCCAGCGCCCGCAGCAGATCCAGCCCGAAGACCCGTTCCCCGCCCCGTTTTTCTGCCTCCGTCCCGGCCACGCCGCCAACGCCACCCTGTTGCGATGGAGTCATCCGTCCCCCCCGATCAAATTTTCGGGGCGGATATTACAAAAGGAATTCTTAATGAAATCTCCTCCGGACGGAGGAGTGCGGATCGCCACTCACCCGGCGACGGGAGACCGGCGGTGCCGGTCCGGATCAGGCCACGCGTTCGGCGATCAGCACCGCGAAGAAGCCGCAGGCCGCGAGCAGGGTCCACTTGAGCACGATCCAGCCGAAGCGCCGGTACTTGGGCTGGCCAGTGCCGGCATAGAACGCGAACGAGACGCCCGCCATCAGCAGGAGGAACAGCAGGGCCCAGCGAAAGAGGAGCATGCGTGGTGGATCGGCCGCGGCTCGCCTACCAGGCGCGAGCGACTTCGTTGAAGCCGCGCGGCGCGCGCTTCTCGTCGGCGAAGGTCACGATCTCGTAGGCGTCGCTGTGCGAAAGCAGTTCGCGCAGCAGCTTGTTGTTGAGCGCATGGCCCGAGCGGAAGGCGGTGTAGGCCGCGAGCAGCGGCTTGCCGATGATGTAGAGGTCGCCCATCGCATCGAGGATCTTGTGCTTCACGAACTCGTCGTCGTAGCGCAGGCCGCCGGCATTGAGCACCTTGGTGTCGTCCATCACGATGGCGTTGTCGAGTCCGCCGCCGAGCGCGAGGCCCTTGCTGCGCATGTACTCGACTTCCTTCGTGAAGCCGAAGGTGCGCGCGCGCGCGATGTCGCGGCTGTACGAGCCGCTGCCGAGATCGAACTCGACGCGCTGGCCCGTGGAGTTGACGACGCGGTGATCGAAGTCGATCTCGAAGCTGAGCTTGTAGCCGTGGTACGGCTCGAGCGCCGCCCACTTCTCGTTGGCGCCGTCGCCCTCGCGCACTTCGACCTTGCGCAGCACGCGGATGAAGCGCCGCGGTGCCTTCTGGAACTCGATGCCCGCGCTTTGCAGCAGGAACACGAAGGACGAGGCCGAGCCGTCGAGGATCGGTACCTCGTCGGCCGTGATGTCGATGTAGAGGTTGTCGATGCCCAGGCCGGCGCAGGCCGACATCAGGTGCTCGACGGTCTGGACCTTGGCGCCGCCGGTGGAGACGGTCGAGGCCAGCCGGGTGTCGGTGACCGCCTCGGCGGTCATGCGGATCTCGGCGGGCTCGGGCAGGTCGACGCGGCGGAACACGATGCCCGTGTCGGCCGGGGCGGGACGCAGCGTGAGCTCCACGCGCTGCCCGCTGTGGAGCCCCACGCCCACGGCGCGGCTGATCGACTTGAGGGTTCGTTGTTGCAGCACGCCTGCGATTTTAGGCGCGCGGCGTGCGTGGCGCGCCAATCCCCTGGCTATTACACCCATAGGCATCGTTCGTATGGCATAGCCCCGAAATGGACGCAAAGGGATGAAGAAAACGCGCCTGATACAGGCGGGAAGGCTTTATCTGGGCCTCCTCCTGCGCCTCTTGCGAGTTCTTCAAACCCTCTGCGTCCGGTCGGGCCGCCGCGCGGCATCTCTTTCGAGATGCCCGCGACGGGCCCTGGTCCGGTTCTCAGTCGGCCTGGCGGCGCAGGAAGGCCGGGATCTCGAAGTCGTCCATGCCGCCCGAGGACAGCGCATCGACCTTGGCCGCGGCCATCGTGCGGTTGGTGCGCCACACGCTGGGCACGGCCATGCCTTCGTAGTTGGGCTGGTTGCCGCCACCGCCGTGGCCGGTGCCCATCGAGGGCACGTTGAACGGGATGTTGTCGGTGCCGGTGCGGATCACCTCGAGCGTCGGCGCCTGGCGGCGCGCGTCGGCGCGCGACAGGCCGGTGGCGACCACGGTCACGCGCATCTCGTCGCCGAGGGCGTCGTCGTAGGCCGCGCCATAGATCACGTGCGCATCGGGCGAGGCGTAGGCGCGGATGGTGTTCATCGCGAGCTTCGACTCGTTGAGCTTCAGCGAATTCTTCGATGCGGTCACCAGCACCAGCACGCCCTTGGCGCCCGAGAGGTCGATGCCTTCGAGCAGCGGGCAGGCCACGGCCTGCTCGGCCG
Organism: Variovorax sp. FG153; assembly: GCF_057809595.1. Taxonomy (NCBI): domain Bacteria; kingdom Pseudomonadati; phylum Pseudomonadota; class Betaproteobacteria; order Burkholderiales; family Comamonadaceae; genus Variovorax; species Variovorax sp. FG153. Next base: position 233,134 of record NZ_JBMDKG010000003.1, on the reverse strand, counting down.
CGATGCGCGCGCGGTCGGGACCCGAGGACACGGCCGTGCCCATCATCGCCTTGCCCGGCTCGCCCATCACGGTGCGCACGTCCTCGAAGTCGACGTTCACGCCGCCGTACTCGTTGATGATTTCCGAGATCCCGCCCACGGCGTTCTTCAGCACGTCGTTGGCCTGCGCGAAGGCTTCTTCCTGGGTGATGTCCTCGCCCAGCACGTCGAGCAGCTTCTCGTTGAGCACCACGATCAGCGAGTCGACGTTGGCCTCGAGCTCGGCCAGGCCGGCTTCGGCGTTGGTCATGCGGCGGCCGCCTTCCCAGTCGAAGGGCTTGGTCACCACGCCCACGGTGAGGATGCCCATCTCCTTCGCCACGCGCGCGATCACCGGCGCGGCGCCGGTGCCGGTGCCGCCGCCCATGCCGGCGGTGATGAACAGCATGTGGGCGCCGTCGATGGCCGCGCGGATCTCGTCCACGGCGGCCTCGGCCGCTTCACGGCCCTTCTCGGGCTTGCTGCCGGCACCCAGGCCGCTCAGGCCGAGCTGGATGTTGCGCTGCGCGCTGCTGCGCTGCAGGGCCTGCGCGTCGGTGTTCGCGCAGACGAACTGCACGCCCTGCACGCCGCGTTCCATCATGTGCGCGACCGCGTTGCCGCCGCCACCGCCGACACCGATCACCTTGATCTGCGTGCCCTGGTTGAACTCTTCGACTTCGATCATTTCGATGGTCATCTTCTACTCCTTGAATCTTGCAGTTGCCGTTGTCTATGAATGAATCTTTTTGGGGGTACCCGACGAGAACGAATTCATCGTCGCGATGGTGGACCTGTTCGTCGCCATCGCTCGTTGAAATGCAAGGGAGGGCTGCCGCGCGCGAGCCAGAGTGGGGAATGGTTCATGGTCAGAAGTTCCCCACGATGAAGTCCTTGAAACGTCCGAACGCGGTTTTTACCGACCCGTTCTTCTGCGCCACCTTGAAGCCGCGCATGCGCGCGAAGCGGGCCTCCTCGAGCAGGCCCATCACGGTGGCCGCGCGCGGCTGCGCGACCATGTCCGAGAGCGCGCTCGAATACTTCGGGATGCCGCGGCGCACGGGCTTGAGGAAGATGTCCTCGCCGAGCTCGACCATGCCGGGCATCACCGCGCTGCCGCCGGTGAGCACCACGCCCGAGGAGAGCACCTCCTCGTAGCCCGACTCGCGCACCACCTGCTGCACCAGCGAGAAGATCTCCTCGATGCGCGGCTCGATCACGCCGGCCAGCGCCTGCTTGCTCAGCATGCGCGGACCGCGGTCGCCGAGGCCGGGCACCTCGACCTGCGTGTCGGGATCGGCCAGCAGCTGCTTGGCGAAGCCGTTCTCGACCTTGATGTCTTCCGCGTCCTTGGTCGGCGTGCGCAGCGCCATCGCGATGTCGCTGGTGATCAGGTCGCCCGCGATCGGGATCACCGCCGTGTGGCGGATCGCGCCGTTGGTGAAGATCGCGACGTCGGTGGTGCCCGCGCCGATGTCCACCAGCACCACGCCGAGCTCGCGCTCGTCCTCGGTCAGCACCGCCTGGCTCGAGGCCAGCGGGTTCAGCATCAGCTGGTCGACCTCGAGGCCGCAGCGGCGCACGCACTTGATGATGTTCTCGGCCGCGCTCTGCGCGCCGGTCACGATGTGCACCTTGGCCTCGAGACGCATGCCGCTCATGCCGATCGGCTCCTTCACGTCCTGGCCGTCGATCACGAACTCCTGCGGCTCCACCAGCAGCAGGCGCTGGTCGCTCGAGATGTTGATGGCACGCGCGGTCTCGACCACGCGCGCCACGTCGGCCGGCGTCACTTCCTTGTCCTTCACCGCCACCATGCCGCTGGAGTTGATGCCGCGGATGTGGCTGCCGGTGATGCCGGTGTAGACGCGGCCGATCTTGCAGTCGGCCATGAGCTCCGCTTCCTTGAGCGCCTGCTGGATGCTCTGCACGGTGGCGTCGATGTTCACCACCACGCCGCGCTTGAGGCCGTTGCTGGGCGCGATGCCCAGGCCCGCGAGCTTGAGCTCGCCGCCTTGCAGCACCTCGGCCACGACCACCATCACCTTCGCGGTGCCGATGTCGAGGCCGACAACCAGGTCCTTGTATTCTTTGGGCATCGATATGTCCTCGGTATTCGTCTATTTCTTCTTGGGCGTCTTGGGGTCGGCCACCACGGTGGTGACGCCGCGCAAGCGCAACGCATAGGCGTCGTTGTGGCGCAGATCGGCGCCCTCGACGTCGTCCATGGTGCGGCGGTACTGCCCCGCGACCTGCGTCACGGTCTTCAGGAAGCGCTGCAGCCGCGCCGCCACCTCCTCGCTCTGGCCCCGGCCCAGTTCGATCGTCGCGCCGCTGTCGAGCTGCGCTCGCCAGCTGCCCCGGCTCGACAGCGTGAGCGCGTCGAGGCCGAGGTCGTAGGGCTCGAACATCGGCTGCAGCACGCGGTACATGCCCAGCACCTGCCCGGCCTGCTCGATCGGTCCATCGAGCCGCGGCAGCTTGTCGTCGACCTCCGCCACGTTGGCCTCGAACACGTCGCCGAAGCCGTTGATCAGCTTCGAGCTCGACTCGTCGCCCCAGTTGGCCACCGGCACCTGCTCGGTCAGCGTCACGCGCAGCTTGTTCGGGAACTCGCGCCGCACCACCGCGCTGCGCACCCACGGCACCGACTCGAAGGCGGTGCGCGCGCGCGCGAGGTCGACGGTGAAGAAGTTGCCCTTGAGCTGCGGCGCCACGTTGGCGCGCAGGGTGACGGCGTTGTTGTGCGTCACCTCGCCGTCGACCTTGATGCCCGCGATCGGGAAGAAGGGCTGGCGCAGCACCCACCAGGCGCCCGCGGCGAGCAGCATCAGGCCCACCGCCACGAATGCGAGGTTCGCGACGATGTTCATGAGCTTGACGTCGAAGGGCGTGGGGATGCTGTCGGCCATCTTCAGTGCGCGCCTCCCGTGGCGTCGAGCGTGGCCGTGGCCAGCACGCGCAGGCAGAGTTCCTCGTAGGCGATGCCCGCCGCGCGTGCCGACATCGGCACCAGCGAATGGCTGGTCATGCCCGGCGAGGTGTTCATCTCGAGCAGGAAGGGCTTGCGGTCGCTGGCGCGGATCATCACGTCGGCGCGGCCCCAGCCGCGACAGCCGAGCGTGCGATAGGCCGCCAGCGCGATGCGCTGGATCTCGCGCTCCTCCGCCTCGGGCAGGCCGCTCGGGCAGTGGTATTTCACGTCGTCGGTGAAGTACTTGTTCTGGTAATCGTAGGCGCCCTCGGGCGCGGCGATGCGCACCACCGGCAGCGCATGCGCGTCGAGGCCGCTGCCGAGCACGGCGCAGGTGACTTCCTCGCCCTCGATGAACTCCTCGCAGAGCACGTCGGCGTCGTACTTGACCGACAGCGTCACCGCGTCCTGCATCTGCGAGTAGCCCTCGACCTTGGTCACGCCGATCGAGGACCCCTCGCGCGGCGGCTTCACGATCAGCGGCAGGCCCAGCACGTCGGGCACGGCCATCACCTGTTCGCGGCTCTGCTGGTCGAAGGCCAGGCGCACGTACTTGGGCGTGGGCAGGCCGTCGGCCTGCCAGATGCGCTTGGTCATGACCTTGTCCATCGCCACGCTCGAGGCCATCACGCCCGAGCCGGTGTAGGGAATGCCGAGCATCTCGAGCGCGCCCTGCACCGTGCCGTCCTCGCCGTGGCGGCCATGCAGCGCCACGAAGCAGCGCGCGAAGCCTTCGCGCCGGAGCTCGGACAGGTCGCGCTGCGACGGGTCGAAGGCATGGGCGTCGACGCCGCGCGAACGCAGCGCCTCGAGCACGCCGGTGCCCGACATCAGCGAGACCTCGCGCTCGGCCGAGCTGCCGCCGAACAGCACGGCGACCTTGCCGAAGAGTGTGGGATCCTGAAGGCTCACGACGCCTCCCCCTTGTGCGCAGCGTGCTGCGATGTCGTGGATGAAGAAGAAGCGGCCACCGCCGGCACCGCGCCGAGCTCGACCACCTTGCCCGGCACCGCGCCGATGGAGCCCGCGCCCATGCACAGCACCACGTCGCCGGCACGCGCGTTGTCGAGGATGGCCCGCGGCATCGCGGCGATGTCGTCGACGAACACCGGCTCGACCTTGCCGGCCACGCGCAGCGCGCGCGCCAGCGTGCGGCCATCGGCCGCCACGATGGGCTGCTCGCCGGCCGCGTAGACCTCGCCGAGCAGCACCGCGTCGGCGGTGCCGATGACCTTGACGAAGTCCTCGAAGCAGTCGCGCGTGCGGGTGTAGCGGTGCGGCTGGAAGGCAAGCACCAGGCGCCGGCCCGGGAAGGCGCCGCGCGCGGCCGCGAGCGTGGCGGCCATTTCCACCGGGTGGTGGCCGTAGTCGTCGATCACGGTAAAGCTGCCGTCGCCGGCCTTGGCCGCGACCTCGCCATAGCTCTGGAAGCGCCGGCCCACGCCCTTGAAGCCGGCCAGCCCGCGCTGCACCGCCTCGTCGGCGATGCCGAGCTCGACCGCCACCGCGATCACCGACAGCGCGTTGCGCACGTTGTGCTCGCCCGGCAGGTTCAGCACCACCGGCAGGTCGGGCAGGGTCACGCCGTTGCGGCGCTGCGCGGTGAAGTGCATCTGGCCGCCGACGGCGCGCACGTCGACCGCGCGCACCTGGGCGTCCTCGCCGAAACCGTAGCTGGTGACCGGGCAGGTCACGTCGGCCACGATCTCGCGCACCGCCGGATCGTCGGTGCACAGGATCGCCGTGCCGTAGAAGGGCATGCGGTGCAGGAAGTCGACGAAGGCCTTCTTCAGCTTGCCGAAGTCGTGCCCGTAGGTCTCCATGTGGTCGGCGTCGATGTTCGTGACCACCGCCATCACGGGCAGCAGGTTCAGGAACGAGGCGTCGGATTCGTCGGCCTCGACCACGATGTAGTCGCCGCTGCCGAGCTGCGCATTGGCGCCCGCGCTGTTGAGCCGGCCGCCGATCACGAAGGTGGGATCGAGCCCCGCGGCCGCGAGCACGCTCGCCACCAGGCTGGTGGTGGTGGTCTTGCCGTGCGTGCCGGCGATGGCGATGCCCTGCTTCAGGCGCATCAGCTCGGCCAGCATGACGGCGCGCGGCACGACCGGGATGCGCTTCTCGCGCGCGGTCAGCACCTCGGGGTTGTCGGCCTGCACCGCGGTCGAGGTCACGACCGCGTCGGCGCCCTCCACGTTCGCGGCCGCATGGCCCACGAAGGTGCCGATGCCCAGGCCCGCGAGCCGGCGCAGCGTGGCGCTGTCGGACAGGTCGGAGCCGGTGATGCGGTAGCCGAGGTTCAGCAGCACCTCGGCGATGCCGCTCATGCCGGAGCCGCCGATGCCGACGAAGTGGATGTGGCGAATCGCGTGTTTCATCGTGCCAGCTCCTCGCAAGCGCGCACCATCGCTTCGACGGCCTCGGTTTTCTGCATCGTCCTGGCGCGTTCGGCGCGTTCGATCAGTTCGGTTCGTTGTGTCTTCTGTAGCAAATCGGCCAGCAATTCAGGGGTGAGATCGGTCTGTTGCACCAGCCAGCCGCCACCGGCATCGACGAGGAAGCGCGCGTTGGTGGTCTGGTGGTCGTCGACCGCGGAAGGAAAAGGCACGAACAGCGCCGCGGCGCCGACGGCCGCGATCTCGGTCACGGTGCTGGCACCGGCGCGCGCGACGATGAGGTCGGCCTCGGCATAGGCCAGGGCCGTGTCCTCGATGAAGGGCGTGAGCTCGCCCTCGACGCCGGCGGCCGCGTAGTTGGCGCGCAGCTCGTCGATCTGCTTGGCGCCGCTCTGGTGCAGCACCTGCGGGCGCGTGCCCGGCTCGATGCGCGCGAGCGCCTGCGGCACCACTGCGTTGAGCGCCTTGGCGCCGAGGCTGCCGCCGACCACCAGCAGCTTGAGCGGACCGCTGCGGCCCGCGAAGCGCTCGGCCGGTGCAGGCTGCGAGGTGAAGGCCGCGCGCAGCGGGTTGCCGACCCACTGCGCCTTCTTGAGCACGTCGGGGAAGGCCGTGAAGACGCGGTCGGCCACGCCCGCCAGCACCTTGTTGGCGAGGCCCGCGACCGAGTTCTGCTCGTGCAGCACCAGCGGCTTGTTGAGCAGCACGCCCATCATCCCGCCCGGAAAGGTGATGTAGCCGCCCAGGCCCACGAGCACGTCGGGCTTCACGCGGCGCACCACGCGCAGGCTCTGCCAGAAGGCGCGCAGCAGGCGCAGCGGCAGCAGGAACAGCGTGAGCGGACCCTTGCCGCGCACGCCGCCGAACTGCACCGGCTCGAAGGCGAAGCCGCGCGGCGGCACCAGCTTCTCTTCCATGCCGCCGGGCGCGCCCAGCCAGTGCACGCGCCAGCCGCGCTCGCGCAGTGCCTCGGCCACGGCGAGGCCCGGGAAGATGTGGCCGCCGGTGCCGCCGGCCATCACGAGTGCGGTACGACCCGTCATACGCGGCCCCCTCTCATGAGGACACGGTTCTCATAGTCGATACGCAGCACGATCGCCAGCGCCACCATGTTCATCAGGATCGCCGAGCCGCCGAAGCTCATCAGCGGCAGCGTGAGGCCCTTGGTCGGCAGCGCGCCGAGGTTCACGCCCATGTTGATGAAGGCCTGGAAGCCGATCCACACGCCCACGCCCTGGGCCACGAGGCCCGAGAACACGCGGTCGAGCGCGATGGCCTGGCGGCCGATGTGCATCACGCGGCGCGTGAGCCAGAGGAACAGGCCGATGATCAGCAGCACGCCGACCAGGCCGAACTCCTCGCCGATCACGGCCAGCAGGAAGTCGGTGTGGGCCTCGGGCAGCCAGTGCAGCTTCTCGACGCTGCCGCCGAGGCCGACGCCGAAGATCTCGCCGCGGCCGATGGCGATCAGCGAGTGCGACAGCTGGTAGCCCTTGCCGAGCGCGTGCTCCTCGCTCCACGGATCGAGGTAGGCGAAGATCCGCTCGCGCCGCCACGGGCTGGTGGCGACGATGGTGCCGAAGGCCACCACCACCAGCGCGGCGATCACGAAGAACATGCGCGCGTTCACGCCGCCCAGGAACAGGATGCCCATCGCGATCACCGCGATCACCATGAAGGCGCCCATGTCGGGCTCGGCCATCACCAGCATGCCGACCACCACCACCGCGATGCCCATCGGCAGCACGGCGCGGAAGAAGCGCTCCTTGATCTCCATCTTGCGCACCATGTAGCTGGCCGCATAGAGCACCATCGCGACCTTCGCGAGCTCGGAGGGCTGGAAGCGCATGAAGCCCATCGGCAGCCAGCGCCGCGCGCCGTTCACGCTGATGCCGATGTGCGGGATCAGCACCGCCACCAGCAGCAGCAGCGAGGCCACGAACAGCCAGGGCGCGGCGCGCTCCCAGGTCTTCATCGGGATCTGGAAGGCCAGCAGCGCGGCGATGAAGGCGAACACCACCGAGGCCGCATGGCGCGTGAGGAAGTACGAAGCGCTGTAGCCGGCGCGCGCGAAGCGCGGGTTGTCGGGCAGCGCGATCGAGGCCGAATAGACCATGATCAGGCCCCAGGTCAGCAGCGCGACCGTGACCCACACCAGCGCCTGGTCGAAGCCCAGCACGCGGATCGGCGCGGCCTTGGTCTGGGTGAAGCCGGCGCCGCCGAGGCGCACCGGCAGGTGCACCGGCAGCGCATCGATGCCGCTGCGCGCGCGCCGGAACCAGCCGCTGAAGCGGCCGGGCCGGGTGTTGGGCGTGGCGCCCGCGGCGGCGGAGTTCACGATGCCGGTCCTTCCGTCGAATCGGGTTCCCCGAAGTCGCGCGGCTCGTCCTCGAGCGCCTGCACGGCCTCGCGGAACACCGCCGCGCGGTGCGGGTAGTTCTTGAACATGTCGAAGCTCGCACAGGCCGGTGACAGCAGCACGGCATCGCCCGGATGGGCGCGGCGCGCGGCCAGCTGCACGGCCTCGTGCATCGAGCCCGCATGCATCAGCGTGACGCCGGTGGCAGCCAGCGCGGCCTCGATCAGCGGCGCGTCGCGGCCGATCAGCACCACGGCGCGCGCGTACTGGCGCACCGGCAGCGCGAGCGGCTCGAAGTCCTGGCCCTTGCCCTCGCCGCCGAGGATCACGACCACGCGGCGGTCCTCGCCGAGGCCGCCGAGCGCCGCCACGGTGGCGCCCACGTTGGTGCCCTTGCTGTCGTCGAAGTACTCGACGTCGTCGATCAGCGCCACCGGCTCGACGCGGTGCGGCTCGCCGCGGTACTCGCGCAGGCCGTAGAGCATCGGGCCGAGCGGGCAGTCGGCCGCGTTCGCGAGCGCCAGCGCGGCGAGCGCGTTCATCGCGTTGTGGCGGCCGCGGATGCGCAGGGCGTCGGCCGGCATCAGGCGCTGCACGAAGATCTCTTCCTCGACCACCTGGCCGCGCTTGCGCTTCTGCGTCTCGTCGGCCTCGTGCGCGCGCACCAGCCAGCTCATGCCGTTGACGCGCTCGATGCCGTAATCGCCGGGGCGCTGCGGCATGCTCGCGCCGAAGGTGACGTGCGGGCGCACCTGCACGCGCTGCGCCTTGGGCTTGGCCGGCGCGCGGCGCGCGCCGCGGGCGTTCACCACCTCCTCGACGGGCTTGACCGGTTCCTGGCCCGCGGTGGCGAGCATCGCCATCACGGCCGGGTCGTCGCGGTTGAGCACCATCAGCGCGGTCTTGCCGAAGATGCGCGACTTGGCCTGCGCATAGGCCGGCATGTCGCCGTGCCAGTCGAGGTGGTCCTGCGTGAGGTTGAGCACCGTCGCGGCCGCGGGCTCGAAGCCCTGCACGCCGTCGAGCTGGAAGCTCGAGAGCTCGATCACCCAGGCCTCGGGCAGCGTGCCGGCGTCGAGATGCGCGCTCAGCGTGTCGAGCAGCGTCGGGCCGATGTTGCCGGCCACCGCCACGCTCTTGCCGCCACGCTCGATGAGCTGGCCGGTCAGCGCCGTGACCGTGGTCTTGCCGTTGGTGCCGGTGATCGCGAGCACCACCGGCGTGTAGCCCTTGGCGGGCTCGGGCGCGGGTTCCGGCTCGGGCTGGGCCTCGGCCTGCGGCGCGGGCTCCTCCTCGGCCACGGCCGAGGCGGGATTGGTGGCGGCGAACTCGGCGATCTTCGCGACGAAGTCGGCCGCCTCCTTCGCGGCCGTGGGGACGTAGGGCTTGCCGACGGTGAAGGCCGGCAGGTTCGACGCGGGCTTGGGGGCCGGTGCGGCGACGGGCGCGGGCTCGGCGGGCTCGGGTTGGGTGCCTTCGGCGGCATCCGGCGTATCGGCCGCGACGGGCTCGGCGCCTGCCTCGACGCCTTCCTGAACCACGGGCGCATCGGCGACCGGCGCCTCGGGTTCCGGCGGTTGCAGCACGGGGACGCTCAGCGAGGGATCGCGCGGCATCGATTCGGGCAAGGCGGCAGGAGCGCGCGGTGCTTCGGAGGTCTGTTCGAGGGCTTCGGGTTCGGCGGGCTGCGCCTCGATCGCGGGCGCCACGGCTTCGACGGCTTCGGCCATTGCCGGCGTCTCGACCACGGCCTCTTCTGCCGCTGCGGGAGCTTCTTCCGCCGCCGGCGCCTGGACTTCGGGCAGCACGGCAGGCGCCTGCGCCTCTGGCACCGGCTCGCTCTCGGCCGGCACCGCCGCCTCCAGCGCCAGCTCGCCTTGCGCCGCGCTTTCTTCTTCAACCTCGACCACCGCAGGTGTCTCGACGATCGCGAGATCCGCCAGCGCGCGCGCGAACAGGTCGAGCTCGCCGCCGACCGGCAGTCCGACCGCGCGCGCCGCATCGGCCACCGGCGCGATGGCCTCGGGGCTCAGGCCCGGCGAGCGGTAGACGGCGCGGATGGGCGTGCCCTCGATCAGCGCGGCCGTGAACGGGCCGCCAACGAACACCGCCTCGGGCCACTCGGCGCGCAGCGTGTCGAGCAGGGCCGGCGCCTCGCGCGTGTCGGCCACCGTCACCTGCGCGCCGTGGCGCGCGCACCAGCGCGCCATCGCCAGCCCGGACGCGCCGAGGCCGAGGATGAGGACGGGGAGGTCTTTCAGGTGCCGCATGCGTTGTCTCTCAGCGCAGCTTCAGCGTCGACAGGCCCACGAGGCACAGCAGCATCGTGATGATCCAGAAGCGCACCACGACCTGCGTCTCGCGCCAGCCGCTCTTCTCGAAGTGGTGGTGCAGCGGCGCCATCTTGAGCACGCGGCGGCCCTCGCCGAAGCGCTTCTTCGTGTACTTGAAGTAGGTGACCTGGGCCATCACCGAGATCGCCTCGACCACGAAGATGCCGCCCATGATGAAGAACACGATCTCCTGGCGCACGATGACCGCGATGGTGCCCAGCGCGCCGCCGAGCGCGAGCGCGCCCACGTCGCCCATGAAGACCTGCGCCGGATGGGTGTTGAACCAGAGGAAGGCCAGGCCCGCGCCGGCCATCGCCGAGCAGAACACCAGCAGCTCGCCCGAACCCGGGATGTTCGGGAACAGCAGGTACTTCGAGTAGACCGCGCTGCCGGTCACGTAGGCGAACACGCCCAGCGCCGAGCCCACCATCACCACCGGCATGATCGCCAGGCCGTCGAGGCCGTCGGTGAGGTTCACCGCGTTGCTCGCGCCCACGATCACCAGGTAGGTCAGGATCACGAAGCCGATGCCGCCCAGCGGATAGCTGACTTCCTTGAAGAAGGGCACCAGCAGGTTGATCTTGGGCGGGAAGTCGAGGTCGAAGCCCGACTGCACCCAGGCGAAGAACAGCTGCAGCACGCGCCAGTTCGAGCTCTCCGAGATGCTGAACAGCAGGTAGAAGGCCGCGAGCAGCCCCACCACCGATTGCCAGAAGTACTTCTCGCGCGAGCGCATGCCCTCGGGGTCCTTGTGCACCACCTTGCGCCAGTCGTCGACCCAGCCGATCGCGCCGAAGCCCAGCGTGACCCACAGCACGATCCAGACGAAGCGGTTCGAGAGGTCGAACCACAGGATGGTGGCGAAGGCGATCGCGAACAGCACCAGCACGCCGCCCATGGTGGGCGTGCCGCTCTTGCTCAGGTGGGTCTCCATCGCGTAGCCGCGCACCGGCTGGCCGATCTTCAGCGCGGTCAGGCGCCGGATCACGTACGGACCGGCCACGAGGCCGACCACAAGCGCGGTCAGCGCCGCCATCAGCGCGCGGAAGGTCAGGTACTGGAACACCCGCAGGAACCCGAGTTCCGGCGAGAGGGTCTGCAGCCATTGGGCCAGGCTCATGAACATGAAATTGCGCACCGCCCCCGCATCAGGGACGGCCTCCTTCTTGTTGTGGTTGTGTCTGCGGGGTCGCACCCTGCGCCGCGATGGCCTGGACCACGCGTTCCATCTTCATGGAGCGCGAGCCCTTGACCAGCACGCTGCCGACCAGCGGCAGCCGCGCGAGCACCGCGGCGTTCAGGGTGTCGATGTCCTCGAAATGGCGTCCGCCGCCCACCGTGGCCGCATCGCCGCGCTGGAAGGCGGCGATGCTGTGCTCGGAGGCGCTGCCGAGCGTGTAGACGGTCTCGATGCCGCGCTGGCGCGCCCAGTCGCCGACCTCGGCATGGAATTCGTCCGAACGCTCGCCGACCTCGGCCATGTCGCCCAGCACCAGCAGGCGCGGGCCCGGCAGCGCGGCGAGCACGTCGATCGCGGCGCGCACCGAGTCGGGGTTGGCGTTGTAGCTGTCGTCGACCAGCGTGATGGCGCGGCCGCCGGCCAGCGCGAACGCGCTGGCCTTGGAACGGCCCTTGACCGGCTCGAAGGCATCGAGGCCGGCGGCGATGGTGTCGAGCGACACGCCCGCGGCCAGCGCGCAGGCGGTGGCCGCGAGCGCATTGATCACGTTGTGGCGGCCCGCGATGCGCAGCCGCGTGGCGAAGCCGCCGAGCGGCGTGCGCACGCGCACCTGCCAGGCGCCCTGCGTCCATTCGGCATGCTCGAGGCCGATGTCGGCATCGTCGTGCTCGCCGAAGGTCAGGCAGCGGCGCGCGGCGCCGTCGCGCGCCATGTCGCTCCACAGCGTGGTGAACTCGTCGCCGTGCGGGAACACGGCCGTGCCGTCGTCGGGCAGCGCCGCGAACACGGCGGCGTTCTCGACCGCCACGGCCTCCACGCTGACCATGAACTCCTGGTGCTCGCGCTGGGCGTTGTTCACCAGCGCGATGGTCGGGCGCGAGATGGCGGCCAGCCGCGCGATCTCGCCCGGGTGGTTCATGCCGAGCTCGACCACCGCGCGCTGGTGCTGCGCGCGCAGGCGCAGCAGGGTCAGCGGCACGCCGATCTCGTTGTTGAAGTTGCCGGCGGTCGCGAGCGCGCGCTCGGGCTTCGAGGCCATCAGGATGGCCGCGATCATCTGGGTGACGGTGGTCTTGCCGTTGCTGCCCGTCACGGCGATCAGCGGCAGCGAGAACTGCGCGCGCCAGTGCGCGCCGATGGCGCCGAGCGCCACCAGGGTGTCGGGCACCTCGAGGCCGGCCAGGCCCGCGGCCTCGAGGCCGCCGTGCGCGACCGCGGCCATTGCGCCGCTGGCACGCGCCTGCGGCAGGAAGTCGTTGGCATCGAAGCGCTCGCCCTTGAGCGCGACGAACAGGTCGCCCGCGGCCAGGGTTCGGGTGTCGGTGTGCACGCGCGCGATCACGGTCGCGGGATCGCCGACGAGGCGCGCGCCCGGAATCCACTGCTGCAGTTGCGCCAGCGTCAGCGCGAGGGAGGTGGTGTCGCTCATGCGCCCCTCCGCTTCTCGAGCGCGTCGCGCGCATGGCTGCGATCGGAGAAGGGCAGGCGCTGGCCCGCGATCTCCTGCCAGGCCTCGTGGCCCTTGCCCGCGATCAGCACCACGTCCTCGGGCGCGGCCTGCGCGATGGCGTCGGCGATGGCCAGGGCGCGGTCGACCTGCACCTGGGCGGCGTCGGGGCGCGAGAGGCCGCGCAGCACCTGCGCGACGATCGCGTCGGGCTTCTCGCCGCGCGGGTTGTCGCTGGTCACCACGACGTGGTCGGCCTGGCGCTCGGCCACGGCGGCCATCATCGGGCGCTTGATCGGATCGCGGTCGCCGCCGCAGCCGAACACGCACCACAGCTTGCCGCCGCGCTGCTGCGCGAGCGGGCGCAGGCCGGCCAGCGCCTTGTCGATGGCGTCGGGCGTGTGGGCGTAGTCGACCACCGCGAGCGGCACGCCGGCCCCGGTGCCCACGCGCTCCATGCGGCCCGGCACGCTGCTCAGGTTCGCGCACGCCGCCACGGCCTGCGCGAGCGTCAGGCCCAGCGCGCGCAGCGTGCCGAGCACGCCGAGCAGATTGGCCACGTTGTACTGGCCGATCAGGCCGGTGGTCACGCGCTCGACGGCCGCGGTGCCGTGCTCGGCGACCGAGAACTGCAGGCCCTGGGCGTCGTAGCCGATGTCGCGCGCCATCAGGCGCGCCGGGTTGCCGTCGGCCGACACGGTCCAGACGTCGAGCGCGCCGACGCCGGCATCGATCAGGTTCGCGCACAGGCTGGCGCCATGGGTGTCGTCGATGTTGATCACCGCGGCGCGCAGGCCGGGCCAGCGGAACAGCTCGGCCTTGGCCTGCCAGTAGGCATCCATGCTGCCGTGGTAGTCGAGGTGGTCCTGCGTGAAATTGGTGAACACGGCCACCGCGATCCGGGCGCCGTCGAGCCGGCGCTCGGCGATGCCGATCGACGAGGCCTCGATGGCGCAGGCGCCGAAGCCGCGCTCGACCAGCGCGCGCAGCTCGCGCTGCATCATCACGGGGTCGGGCGTGGTGAGGCCGGTGTAGGTCAGCTCGGGCGGCACGCCGATGCCCAGCGTGCCCATCACGGCGCACGGCGAGGGCGCATCGCGCTGCACGGTGCCGTCGGGCCGCATCGGGCGCACGCCGCCGGCCGGCCGCAGGGTCGACAGCGATTCGGCCAGCCACCAGGCAGTGGAGGTCTTGCCGTTGGTGCCGGTCACGGCCAGCAGGTCGAGCCGGGCCGAGGGATGGTCGTAGAAGGCCGCGGCGATCGGGCCGGTGGCGGCCTTGAGGCCGGGATAGCTGACGATGCGCTCGTCGCCGTCGAAGCCGAAGGCCTCGACGCCCTCGTGCTCGACCAGGCAGGCCGCCGCGCCCCGCGCCAGCGCCGCCGCCACGTGCTTGCGGCCGTCGGTCGCGGCGCCGGGCCAGGCGACGAACACGTCGCCCGCGCCGACCGAGCGGCTGTCGGCATGCAGCGCGCCCTGCGGCACCCGCTCCTTGAGCCAGGCCGCGGCCAGTGGGGGGGAGGTGAAGGTCAGCATGCTCAGAAGCTCTCGTCCACGCCCTGGGTCATCACCAGGGGCTTGACCGCCAGGTCGGGCGGCACGTTCATCATGCGCAGCGTCTGCTGCACGACCTCGCTGAACACGGGCGCCGCGGCCAGGCCGCCGAAGTACTGGCCGTCGGTCGGCTCGTCGATCATCACCGCGACGATGATGCGCGGCTTCTCGATCGGCGCCATGCCGGTGAACCAGGCGCGGTACTTGTTGCTCGCGTAGCCCTTGCCGACCTGCTTGTGGGCCGTGCCCGACTTGCCGCCGACCGAGTAGCCGACCGTCTGCGCGCGCGTGCCGGTGCCGCCCGGGCCCGCGGCCATCTGCAGCATCTTGCGCACCGCGAGCGCATTCGACGGCGAGAAGACGCGCACGCCGGCCGGCGGCTCGGTGTTCTTGAGGATCGTCGCCGGAATGATCGCGCCATCGTGCGCGAACGCGGTGTACGAATGTGCCATTTGAAACAGCGAGGCCGACAAGCCGTAGCCGTAGGCCATGGTGGCCTGCTCGACCGGCTTCCAGGTCTTCCAGGGCCGCAGCCGGCCGGTGACCGCGCCGGGGAACTGGATCTGCGGCTTCTGGCCGTAGCCGAGCGCGGTGTAGGTGTCCCACATCTCGTGCGGGGTCATCTTCTGCGCGATCTTGAGCGCGCCGACGTTGCTCGACTTCTGGATCACGCCCTCGACCGTCAGCGTGCCGTAGTTGTGGGTATCGCTGATGGTGAAGCCGCCGAGCTGGTAGCGCCCCGGCGCGGTCTCGATCGGCGTCGTGGGCTTGACCCGGCCGGCCTCCAGCGCCATCGCCACGGTGATCGGCTTCATGGTCGAGCCGGGCTCGAAGGTGTCGGTCATCGCGCGGTTGCGCAGCTGCTCGCCCGTGAGGTTCTGGCGCTTGTCGGGCACGTAGCTCGGGTAGTTGGCCAGCGCCAGCACCTCGCCGGTGACGGCGTCGAGCACCACCACGCTGCCGGCCTTGGCCTTACGCGCGGTCACGGCGTCGCGCAGCTTCTGGTAGGCGAAGAACTGCACCTTGCTGTCGACGCTGAGCTGGATGTCCTTGCCGTCGAGCGGCGGCACCTGCTCGCCCACGCCCTCGACCACGCGACCCAGGCGGTCCTTGATGACGCGGCGCGAGCCGGCCTTGCCGGCCAGGTCCTTGTCGAACGCGAGCTCGATGCCTTCCTGGCCGCTGTCCTCGACGTTGGTGAAGCCCACCACGTGCGCGGCGGCCTCGCCCTCGGGGTACTGGCGCTTGTACTCCTTGCGCTGGTAGATGCCCTTGAGGTTCATCGCGGCGATCTGCTTGGCGATCGGCTCGTCGACCTGGCGCTTGATCCAGACGAAGGTCTTGTCCTCGTCCTCGAGCTTCTTGTCGAAGTCCTTCTGCGACATCTCGAGCAGCTTGGCCACCTGCTTGAGCTTGGCGCGCACCTCGGGATCGTCGCGCTCCACGTCCTCGGGAATGGCCCAGATGCTGGGCGCCACCACGCTCGACGCGAGGATCAGGCCGTTGCGGTCGAGGATGCGGCCGCGGTTGGCCGGCAGCTCGAGCGTGCGCGCGAAGCGCACCTCGCCCTGGCGCTGGAAGAAGCTGTTGCCGAACACCTGCACGTAGGCCGCGCGGCCCGCGAGCACGACGAAGCCCAGCGCGATGCCGCCGACGATGAACTTGCTGCGCCACACCGGCGTCTTGCTCGCCAGCAGGGGGCTGGTGGTGTAGCGCACGCTGCGGCGGCTCATCGCTGCCCCCTTGCGGCTGCGGCGGCGGCCGGCTTGTTGGCGGCTGGCTTGTTGACGGGTGGTGCGGGCGGCGGTGCGACCACGGCCGGGATCACGCTGCCGTCGGGACGCACGTACTGCGTGATGGCCGGCGAGGTGGTGCGCATCTGCAGCTGTTCCTTCGCGAGCTTCTCCACGCGCAGCGGCGTGGCCTGCGCGCGCTTCTCGACCTGCAGCCGGTCGTGGTCGAGCTCGAGCCGGCGCGTCTCCTGCATCGTGCGATCGAGCTCGGTGTAGAGCTGGCGCGAGAGGTATTGCGTGTGCACGAGGTAGAGCGCCGTGGCGATCACGGACAGCAGCAGCAGCAGGTTCAGGCGTGCCATCTCAGCGGCCTCCCCGTTCGCCGCGCGTGGCGGGCGCAGAAGGCACGAAGCCGCCCGGGATGCGGCGGCTGGAAATCGGGCGGCCGAGGCCGTGGACGCGGGGCCGTGTCATGGCGTCTCCGTTCGTTCGGCCACGCGCAGGATCGCGCTGCGCGAGCGCGGATTGCCGTCGACCTCGGCCTCGGAGGGCTTGATGCGCTCGAGCGCGCGCAGCCGCATCGCCTTCGGCGCCGCGAACGGCGCGCGGCGGTCGTAGACCTCCTTCGAGTGCTTCGCGATGAACTGCTTCACGATCCGGTCTTCGAGCGAATGGAAACTGATCACCGCGAGCCGGCCGCCGGGTTGCAGCACCGACAGGCTCGCCTCTAGCGCCTGTTGCAGCTCTTCAAGCTCGGCGTTGATGAAAATCCGAAGAGCCTGAAATGTGCGCGTTGCAGGGTTCTGGCCCGGCTCGCGGGTTTTGACCGTGCCAGCCACGAGCTCGGCCAGTTCGGTGGTGGTTGAAATTGCGCCCCGTTCTTGTCTGCGAGCAACAATCGCCTTTGCAATCTGAACAGCAAACCGTTCTTCGCCATAGTCACGGATCACCTCTGCAATTTGTTGGAGTTCTGCCGTTGCCAGCCACTCGGCCACGCTCTCGCCGCGCGTGGTGTCCATGCGCATGTCGAGCGGGCCGTCGAAACGAAAACTGAAACCGCGCGCCGGGTTGTCGATCTGCGGCGAGCTCACGCCCAGGTCCAGCAGCACACCCGCCACGCTCGCGCCGGGCAGCTCGCCCAGCGAACGGAATCCCTGGTGCCGGATGGAAAAACGCGCATCCGAGATGCGCGCTGCTTCGGTCACCGCTTCCGCATCCTTGTCGAAGGCAATCAACCTGCCTTCCGGCGCCAGCCGCGCGAGGATCGCGCGCGAATGCCCGCCCCGGCCGAAGGTCGCGTCCACGAAGGTGCCGGGCGCGGCCGTCTGGCCTGCGAGAAGGGCTTCGACCGCTTCGTCCAGAAGAACGGTCGTGTGGGTCCATGCGGTATTCACGATGCCCCTCAGAACGCGAAGTCCTGAAACACATCCGGCATTTCGCCCTGGGTGGCCTCGGCCTCCTTGGCCTCGTAGGTGGCCTTGTCCCAGAGTTCGAAATGGTTGCCCATGCCCAGCAGCAGGGTGTCGCGCGTGATGCCCGTGGCCGCACGCAGTTCGGGCGACACGAGGATGCGGCCGGTGCCGTCCATCTCGACGTCCATCGCGTTGCCGAGGAACACCCGCTTCCACCACTGCGCCGACATCGGCAGCGCGGCGATCCGCTCGCGGAACTTCTCCCATTCCGGGCGCGGGAACACCATCAGGCAGCCATGGGGGTGCTTGGTGATCGTGAGCTGGCCGCCCGCCGTGGCGCTCAGGACGTCGCGATGCCGGGTCGGCACCGAAAGCCGCCCCTTGGCATCCAGACTGAGCGATGACGCGCCTTGAAACACGACCGAGAAACCCCTGTGGTGGGAAGGCCGCAGCGCCCGAAGGGCACACTACTCGCACTTTTTCCCACTTAACTGCACTTTTTTGCACTGTAGCAGGAAACACTTCCGGCGCAACCAGGCGTGCGGGGTATTTTTTGTAATGGAATCAACGACTTAGCGCCGATTCCAAGATTCTGGAATCGGCGAATTTCGTTGAGGAAGAAGGACTTAGCTCACGCAGTGAATGTGATGCGTGAAGCATTACCCCTGTAACAGGGGCAAGGGCGGCGACTTCAGAGGATGAAGCGCGACAGGTCTTCGTCGTGACTTAGTGCCGCCAGGCGCTGGTCCACGTAGGCGGCATCGATGCGGATCGTCTGGCCCTCGAGACGGGCCGCGTCGAAGCTTACTTCATCGAGAAGACGCTCCATCACCGTCGACAGGCGGCGCGCGCCGATGTTCTCGGTGCGCTCGTTGACCTCGAAGGCGATGCTCGCGAGACGGGTCACGCCCTCGGGCGTGAAGTCGAGCGTGACGCCCTCGGTGGCCAGCAGCGCCTGGTACTGCTTCACGAGCGAGGCGCGGGTCTGCGTGAGGATGCTCTCGAAGTCCGCCACCGAGAGCGACTGCAGCTCGACGCGGATCGGGAAGCGCCCCTGCAGCTCGGGAATCAGATCGCTGGGCTTGCTCAGGTGGAAGGCGCCGCTCGCGATGAACAGCATGTGGTCGGTGCGCACCACGCCGTACTTGGTGCTCACGGCCGTGCCCTCGACCAGCGGCAGCAGGTCGCGCTGCACGCCCTGGCGCGAGACGTCGGTACCCTGCGCCTCGCTGCGCGTGGCGACCTTGTCGATCTCGTCGATGAACACGATGCCGTTCTGCTCGGCGTTGGCGATCGCCTGGGTGCGGATCTCGTCCTCGTTCACCAGCTTGGCCGCCTCCTCGTCGATCAGGAAGCGCATCGCCTCGGCGATCTTGAGCTTGCGCGTCTTGCGCTTGCCCTGGCCCATCTGGCCGAACATGCCCTTGAGCTGCTCGGCCATCTCCTCCATGCCGGCGGGGCCCATGATCTCGAGCGGCGCGCGCGTCTCGACCAGGTCGATCTCGATCTCCTTGTCGTCGAGCTGGTGCTCGCGCAGCTTCTTGCGGAAGGCCTGGCGCGTGGCGTTGCCGCTGTCGGGCGCGGTACCGTCGGCCAGCCGCGCGGGCGGCAGCAGCACGTCGAGGATGCGCTCCTCGGCCGCGTCCTCGGCGCGCGCGCGCACCTTGGCGCTCTCGGTCTCGCGGGTCTGCTTGACGGCGATCTCGGCCAGGTCGCGGATGATCGAGTCGACGTCCTTGCCGACGTAGCCCACCTCGGTGAACTTGGTGGCCTCGACCTTGATGAAGGGCGCATCGGCCAGCCGCGCGAGGCGGCGCGCGATCTCGGTCTTGCCCACGCCCGTGGGGCCGATCATGAGGATGTTCTTGGGCGTGATCTCGGCGCGCAGCTTGTCGTCGACCTGCTGGCGGCGCCAGCGGTTGCGCAGGGCGATGGCCACGGCGCGCTTGGCCTGCGGCTGGCCGACGATGTGGTTGTCGAGCTCGGAGACGATTTCCTGGGGGGTCATGGACATGGTGGCGGGCCTCAGAGCGTCTCGACGGTGTGGTTCATGTTCGTGTAAATGCAGAGTTCGCCCGCTATCTCCAGCGATTTCTTCACGATCTGCTCGGCCGTGAGCTCGGTGTTGTCGAGCAGCGCCTTGGCCGCCGACTGCGCGTAGGCACCGCCCGAACCGATGGCGATGACGCCGTTCTCGGGCTCCAGCACGTCGCCGTTGCCGGTGATGATCAGCGAGGTGGTGGCATCGGCCACCGCCAGCATGGCCTCGAGGCGGCGCAGCACGCGGTCGGTGCGCCAGTCCTTGGTCAGTTCGACCGCGGCACGCGACAGGTGGCCCTGGTGCTTCTCGAGCTTGGCCTCGAAGCGCTCGAACAGGGTGAAGGCGTCGGCCGTGGCGCCGGCGAAGCCGGCCAGCACCTTGCCGTGATAGAGCCGCCGCACCTTGCGCGCCGTGCCCTTGATGACGATGTTTCCGAGTGTGACCTGCCCGTCCCCGCCGATGGCGACCTGGTCGCCCTGGGGGGTCTTGCGGCGCACGCTCACGATGGTGGTGCCGTGAAATTGTTCCATCGCAGCCATCTGGGGCCTGGACGGGGCAATGCAAGTCCGCGCAGGACGGCTTGGAAGCCTAGTTCTTGCGCACCGCGACCGTCGCGTGGTCGGCGATGCCCACCAGGCCGAACAGGGTCGCGATCAGCCGGTGCGCGTCGACGAACTGCACCCGCTCGCCCTTGGCGTCGCGCTCGCGCACCCAGCCCAGCAGCGCGCCGGCCGCGGCCAGGTCCATGCGCAGCAGCGCGGCGCAGGAGATCACCGGCGCGGTGCCCCCGCGCAGGTCGGCGTCGAGCCGCTGCAGGTTCGAGGGCGCCTCGCCGCGCAGGTCGCCCGCGAGCGCGGCGAAGCCGCTGCCGGCCGAGGGGAAGCTCTCGGACTCGCCGCCCACCGACAGCAGCGACCAGACCGAGCCCATGCGCGACGGCGTGGACACCGGCGCGGCCACGGCGCTGTATTCACCGCGCGGGTCCTGCCAGGACGGCGGCGACACCTCGTAGGTGATGCAGTAGTTGAGCGCCACCAGCTCGAAGTCGTCGGGCAGGTGCATCAGGCGCAGCGCGGCCATGTGCAGCTGCCACCAGACGTCGTCGATGCCGCGCTCGTTGTTGGGCGCGGACTCGGCCAGCACCGCCAGCAACTGCGCCGCGCCGATGAAGCGCAGCTTGACCGGCGAATCGGCCCAGTGCGCGAACAGCACGCGCAGCGGCGCCGCGGCATCGGAGCCGATCGCGCCCAGCGCGCGCCAGTCGAGCGTCCAGACCGAGCCGGCCTGCGACAGCGCCCGCGTGAGCGCCACCAGGCCATCGCGCCCCAGCTTCGCCGGCGCGGCCCAGTCGGCGGCGCCTTCGGCGGGAGCGCTGTCGCCCTCCTCGCTGGCCGCCACCGCCTTCACGCTGCGCGCCAGTTCGTCGAGCGCCACCCAGTCGGGGCCCATGCGCCGCATGCGCTGGGCATAGCGCATGCGCGCGGCCGCGAACTTGGCGGCGTCGCCGGTGGCGCGGTAGAGGTCGAACAGCGCGCGCCAGCGGGCGTCGTCGCGCTCGACCGTCGCGGCATGGGTCTCGTCGGTGCCGCTTGCGCCCTCGGAGGCCAGCGCCTGCAGCAGGATCGCCTCGGCACCGACGTCATCGCCGTGCGCGAAGCGGATCACCGCCTCCTCGAGCGCGCCGTCCTGCGCGAGCCGGCTCGCCATGTGGCTGCCGCTCGGCGAGGCCGTGGCCACGGCCGCGGGCGCCACCGGTGCGGGCACCGGCCGGGAGGGCGGCTCGAGCAGCGCGTCGGTGTCCGCCGGCGCCAGCGTCTCGGCGCCCGCGTCGGGCGGCGACTTGACCAGCGTCTCGCCGTTCGGCCCGCGCCCCTTCCACCACTGCTGCGACATCTGCTCCTCGATCTCGTCGATCTTCTTGAGCGTGAGCGCGCGGCCCTCGGATTTCTCCGAGGTGCTGTTGATGTTGAACGACGACGGCGTGACCGTCGCGTCGAAGGCGTGGGCGGCGGCCTCGCGCTGGCGCAGCTTGCGCAGCATGTCGAACTCGCGCCGGCGCACGAAATCGTTGCGCTGGCGCCGCTCGATCATCTCCTTGAGCATTTCCCGGCTGTAGGCCGGGTCGGGCAGCGAGGAGTCGGAGGCGTTCGAATTCGAGGGGGGGTTGTCCAGCTCCGACCAATCCTTGAGCGGATTGCGGACGAACTTCGCCACCTTGGAGAGCAGGCGGCCCGTTTCTTCCTTTGGCATTCGCGGGCGATGGACGACGGTCGGGGCCGGGCCGGAGAACCGGCGCTCAGTCCCCGAACATCTTCTGCTTGAGCTCGCGGCGCTGCTGCGCTTCGAGCGACAGCGTGGCGGTCGGGCGGGCCAGCAGGCGGCCGACGCCGATCGGCTCGCCGGTTTCGTCGCAGTAGCCGTAGTCGCCGGCGTCGATGCGCTGGATCGACTGCTCGATCTTCTTCAGCAGCTTGCGTTCGCGGTCGCGGGTGCGCAGTTCGAGGGCATGCTCTTCCTCGATGGTGGCGCGGTCGGCCGGATCGGGCACGACCACCGTGTCTTCACGCAGGTGCTCGGTGGTTTCGCCGGCATTCTCGAGAATGCCGCGCTTGAGTTCGACGAGCTTCAGGCGGAAGAACGCCATCTGCTTTTCGTTCATGTACTCGGAATCGGGCATCGCGATGACTTCGGCATCGCTGAGTTCTTCGACGGACTTGGTCTTCCAGTTGTTGGCCAACTTCGGATCTTTCTTCACATTCACGGGGGGAGGCGGCACCAGCGCCTGCGAGGCGGTCTGGATAAAGCTGGACTTGGCGGCGGTCGATGCCACCGATTGCGGCATCGAGGGCACCGTCAGTTGCGACAGGCGGGACACCCGGCCGCCGCGGGCGGGAGCGGGCGCGGCCGTTGCCGTGGCGACTTCGGGCTCGGGGGTCGAAGGTGTCGCCGGGGCGGGGGAAGAGGCGGCAGCCGTTTTTTTCATGGGGATCGAGGGAACAGGTGAAACGGCACGCGGGCCGACGGGTTTGGTGGACGATGGACCCGCTTTGGCTGTCTTGCTCGCGCTCTTGGCCGGGACGCTTGCCGCCGGCTCGCTGGCAGGCTTGGTGGCGGGATGAACTGCTTTCTTCGCCGTTGCGCTCGCGGCCTTGGCCGTGGGCGTTGCGGTCTTCTCTGTCTTGACGCTCTTCGCTGCGGCGCCTTCCTTCTTCGCCACGGTCGCCGTCGCGGAAGATGCTTTCTTGGCCGCCGGTACAGCCGGCTTCGCGGCCGTCGCCTTGGTGGCGTCGGTCCTGGATGCTGGCGTGGCCTTGGCGGCGGGCTTCTTCACGGTGACTGGCTCCTTGGACGAACTGGAACGCGCTTTCACTGGTGTCTCCTCCCATGGGAGCCACTGCGGACCTGGTCGGCCGCGCGGGCTCCACGTTGTCGAGGGCATCCGCCGGTCGGCGAACCCCGGGGTTATACCCCCGAAAGCCCGCCGCAAACATGCGGCGCCCTCCTGTCGTCGACCCCTGCCGCCCCCTTGCGGGGGGACCTGGCGTTTTCAACAGGCGCGCGATTGTATAGAGAACTCGAATGCGCGGGCGATGCGTTTGACCCCCACGGCGCTCCGGTAGCATCGCGCCGCGCCGGCGGAGGGCCGGCGCCAGGGGCCTCATGGCCCCGGATACCCCTACAAGAAAGCCGAACTTGAGCAAGAAGACCGTCCTGGGAGTCCTGGCCGCCGCGATCGCGCTGGCCTATGCCGGCAGCACCTGGTGGGCCGGCAACAAGGTGAAATCCGTCTATGACAACGCCTTCGCGGAGCTGCCGGAGCAGACCGCGCTGGTGCGCGTGGTCGAGCGCGGCTACGAGCGCGGTTTCCTCGGCGCGGTCAGCACCGTGACGCTGGAACTGGGCTGCCCGGCCGATGCCGCGCGGCCCGAAGCCTCGGAAGACGACGACGGCGAGGACGCCGCGCCAGCCCCGGCCAAGCCGCTGCGCCTGAGCTTTCGCGACACCATCCGCCACGGCCCGCTGGCCGGCGGCAGCCTGGCCGCGGCCACCATCGACAGCGAACTGCGGCTCGACATCAAGGGCCAGGCCGAGGCCAGGAAGGTGTTCGGCGACGCCCGGCCGTTCAGCGCCCACACCCGGGTCGGCTTCGACGGCGGCTACGCCAGCGAGATCGCGCTCGCGCCCGGCCAGTTCGTCGACGAGGACAGGACCCGCGTCTCCTGGCAGGGCGCGCAACTGCGCGTACGGGTCGACGGCGCGCGCACCGAGGCGCACTACGAACTCGCCCTGCCCGGCTTCGAGGCCGCGGACCTGCGCAACGGCGTCAACCTCAAGATGGGCAAGCTCGGCGCCCGGGCCGACCTCGACATCCGTCACGGCTGGATGCTGGCCACCGGCAAGAGCACGGGCCGGCTCGAGGCGCTGGAATTCACGGCGACCGGCAGGAAGGCCGATCCCGACGCCGCCCCCGCCAGGCCCTTCCCCGCCATCGTGCTGCAGGGCCTCGACGCCGCCAGCGACGCCACCATCGAGAACGGCCTCTACGCCGGCACCGCCACCTTCAAGGGCACGGGCTCGGTCGGCGCGACGCGCATCGACGACTTCGAGATGGTCAGCAGCATGCGCCGCATCGACGTCGGCGCCTACCGCAAGCTGGCCGAGATCTGGACCCGCTCGGCCGCCGCCAACGGCTGCATCCGCGGCGGCAAGGCCTCGCAGGCCGCGCTGCGTGCGCTGCTCGACCGGGTCGCGCCCGACCTCAAGACCATGGCCAGCCACGGTCCCGAGATCGGCCTCGACCGGCTGCGGCTCGAGATCGATGGCCAGCACGCCGAGTTCAGCTATTCGGCCGCCATGGCCGGCGTGACCGAGGAGGACCTGCAGCTGCCCGGTAGCGCGCTGATGCTCAAGCGCGGCGTGCTCAAGGCCGACGCGCGGCTGCCGGTGAAATGGATCGAGAAGATCGCCGGGACCGCGAGCGGCGACCAGGCCGCGTCCCCCGAAATGGTCGCGCTGATGATCGAACAGTTCGAGCAGCAGGGCTACCTCAAGCGCGCGGGCGACGACGTGACCAGCCAGGTCGAATTCAGCGACGGCCAGCTCAAGCTGATCGGCAAGCCCGTCGAGCTGCCCGCCAAGTAAAAAGGCGCCGGGCCTCGCGGCCGGCGCCTTTTCTTCATCGGGAAGCCTCAGCTCACACCAGGCACTGCTCGAGCCCCTGCTCGAGAATCTCGCGCGGCAGCTCAATGCCGATGAACACCATGCGGCTCTCGCGCTGCTCGTCCTTGCCCCATTCGGGACCGAGGTCGCTGCCCATCAGCTGGTGCACGCCCTGGAAGATCACCTTGCGCTCGGTGCCCTTCATGTTGAGCACGCCCTTGTAGCGCAGCATGCGCGGGCCGTAGATGTTGACGATCGCGCCCAGGAAGTCTTCCAGCTTGGCCGGGTCGAAGGCGCGGTCGGCCTTGTAGACGAAGCTCTTGACGTCGTCGTCCGTGTGGTGATGGTGGCCGTGGCCCTCGTGCTTGTGCGAGGGATGGTCGCAATGCTCGCCATGCGCGTGGTCATGGTCGTGATGGTCGTGGTCGTCTTCCTTCAGGAAGTCGGGGTCGATGTCGAGCTTGGCGTTCAGGTTGAAGCCGCGCAGGTCGAAGATGTCCTTGAGCGGCACGTCGCCGAAATGCGCCTTCTGCTGCGGCGCGCGCGGGTTCATGTGCTTGAGGCGATGGATCAGCGCCTCGGTCTCCTCGGCCGACACCAGCTCGCTCTTGCTGATGAAGATCTGGTCGGCGAAGCCCACCTGGCGGCGCGCCTCCTGGCGGTCGTTGAGCTGCTGCGGCGCGTGCTTGGCGTCGACCAGCGTCAGGATCGAGTCGAGCAGGTAGCTCTCGGCGATCTCGTCGTCCATGAAGAAGGTCTGCGCCACCGGGCCGGGATCGGCCAGGCCCGTGGTCTCGATCACCACGCGGTCGAACTCCAGCAGGCCCTGGCGCTTCTTGGCGGCCAGCAGCTGCAGCGCCTCGCGCAGGTCTTCGCGGATGGTGCAGCAGACGCAGCCGTTGCTCATCTGCACGATCTGCTCCTTCGATTCGGTCACGAGGATGTCGCTGTCGATGTTCTCCTCGCCGAACTCGTTCTCGATGACCGCGATCTTCTGGCCGTGGGCCTCGGTCAGGATGCGCTTGAGCAAGGTCGTCTTGCCCGAGCCGAGGAAGCCGGTGAGGATGGTGGCGGGAATCAGGGCCATGGGGTGCTCCGGAAGCGGAAAACGGATGGAATGGATCGGAAAGCGGGAAACTGGCGGGCAGTGTAGCCAGTGCCACTGAGTTGCGTTGCCGCGGGGGCCAAGCCCCCTTCGGTCGGCACGGTCAAGCGGGTTTTCGTACCACCGCCAGCCCCTTGAGGTACTCGCCCTCGGGGAATTCGATGGTCATCGGATGGTCGGGCGCCGCGCCCAGGCGCTCGGCGATGTAGCCGTCCACGCCGGCATCGAGCCCGGCCGAGGCCACGATCTTGTGGAACAGGTCGGCGCCCACGCCGCCCGAGCACGAGAAGGTCAGGAGCACCCCGCCCGGCTCGAGCAGCTTGAGCGCGAGCCGGTTGATGTCCTTGTAGGCGCGCGCGGCGCGCTCGGCATGCGCCACCGTGGGCGCGAACTTCGGCGGATCGAGCACGATGGCGTCGAAGCTGCGCCCCTGGTCGAGGAACTCGCGCAGCACGGTGTTGACGTTGGCGTCGAGGAACTCGGCCTCGAAGCCGTCGGCCGCCGCGTCGAAGCCGTTGAGCGCCAGGTGGCCGCGCGCGCGCTCGAGCGCCGGCAGCGAGGAATCGACCGACACCAGCGAGGCGCCCTTCACCGCGTCCGCCGCCTTCAGGCCCGCGAGCGCCGCCACCGTGAAGCCGCCCGTGTAGCAGAAGCAGTTGAGCACGCGCCGGAAGCGCCGGTGCCGCGCCATCTCGGCAAAGCGCCGGCGGCTGTCGCGCTGGTCGAGGTAGAAGCCGGTCTTGTGGCCGGTGGCGATGTCGAGCGACAGCTTCCAGTCGTGCTCGCGGATCACGATCTCGGTCGCCTCGTCCTGTCCGCGCAGCCAGCCCGTCACGGGCTTGAGCCCCTCGCGCTCGCGCCCGCTGGCGTCCGAGCGCTCGTAGAGCTTCGACAGGCCGGTCGCCTTCAGCAGCGCATCGGCCAGCACGGCTTTCCAGCGCTCCACGCCGGCCGACAGGAACTGCGCCACCAGCGTGTCGCCGTAGCGGTCCACGATCAGGCCCGGCAGGCCGTCGGCCTCGCCATGCACCAGCCGCACGCCGTCGCTCTGCAAATCGAACAGGCCGCGCGCCGCGACCGCGCGCGCCACCACCGACGCGAGAAAGGCCGCGTCGATGCGCTGCGTCTCGACGAAGCTCCAGGCACGCGCGCGGATCTTGGAATCGGGGCTGAAGGCCGCCCAGGCGAGGAAGGCACCGTCGTGCGATTCGATGCGCACGGTCTCGCCGGCATCGGCGCCGCCGCGCGCGATGGCGGATTCGAACACCCAGGGATGGCGGCGCTGCAGCGAGCGCTCCTTGCCGGGCTTGAGTCGGAGGGTTTTCATGTTTTCTTGTCGGGGGTTTTCCTGGCGCCACGGCTGCTGCCACTGCCGCCATCGTCGTCGCGGGCCCGCGCGCGCGGATGCGCCGCATCGTAGGCGCGCGCCAGGTGCTGGAAATCGAGCCGCGTGTAGACCTGCGTGGTCGCGATGTTCGCGTGCCCCAGCAAGTCCTGCACCGCGCGCAGGTCGCTGCTCGACTGCAGCACGTGGCTCGCGAAGGAATGGCGCAGCATGTGCGGATGCACCGGCGTCGCGAGGCCGGCCTTGAGGCTGCGCCCGCGCAACAGCTTCCACACCGCCTGCGACGACATGCGCACGCCCTTGGCGCTGATGAAGAGCGCCGCCGCCTCGGCCGGCTCGCGCAGGGTGGCGGCCGTGAGCGCCGCGCAGTCGCCGCGCACCGCGAGCCAGGCCGCCAGGGCCTCGATGGCCTTCGAGCCCACCGGCACCATGCGGCGCTTGCTGCCCTTGCCGAGCACGCTGGCCTCGTGGGCGTCCATGTCGATCCAGCCGCGCGCGGTCTGGCTCGCGCGCGCGTCGAGCCCCGTGAGCTCGCTCACGCGCAGGCCGCAGCCGTAGAGCACCTCGACGATCGCGCGGTCGCGGGTCTCGGTCCAGGGATCGGCCTCGGTGTCGTGCAGCTCGGCCAGCCGCACCGCGTCGTCCACGCCCAGCGCCTTGGGCAGCGGACGGTCGGCCTTGGGCGCGTGCACGTCCTGCACCGGATTGAAGCCGATCAGCTTCTCGTGCCCGAGCCAGCGGTAGAAGCTGCGCCAGCACGACAGCACCAGCGCGATGCCGCGCGGCTCGCGGCCCGAGCCATGCAGCTGCGCCATCCAGCGGCGCACGTGCGCGGTCTGCACGCGATCCAGCGGCAGCTTTGCCTCGGCCGCGTTCGCCGCCAGTTCCTTCAGGTGGTAGCTGTAGAGCTCGAGCGTGCGCGCCGACAGCCGGCGCTCCACGCGCACGTACTCCAGGTATTTCTCGATCCAGCCCGAGTCGGCGGGCGGGGCCTCGGCCCCGGCCGCGCTAGAAGAGGTAGCCATGCGCGGCATTGTTCACGACCGCGAGCGGCTCGCGCAATGCGCCCTTGAAGACCATGCCCCAGCGTCGCCAGCAGCTCGAGGGCGCGGCCGCGTACTGCACGTCGAAGGCGCGGTCGAAGCCGCTGTTGCGCGCCAGCCGCTTCACGCGCCACAGGTGGTAGGGCTCCGACACCACGATCACGCTGCGCACGCCGGCCGCCTGCAGCATCGGCGCCGAGAGCGCGAGGTTCAGCCGCGTCGAGCTCGACACCCGCTCCTGCCGCATCGGCCCGGTATGGCCCACGGCGCGCGCATGATGCTCCATCACCTCGGCCTCGATGCGGCCGTCCTCGCTGTCGACGCCGCCCGAGAACAGCAGCTCGCGCGCC
The DNA here is from genome assembly GCF_057809595.1 of Variovorax sp. FG153. Taxonomy (NCBI): domain Bacteria; kingdom Pseudomonadati; phylum Pseudomonadota; class Betaproteobacteria; order Burkholderiales; family Comamonadaceae; genus Variovorax; species Variovorax sp. FG153. Next base: position 204,685 of record NZ_JBMDKG010000003.1, on the reverse strand, counting down.
AGCCCGGCGCGCGCCAGCGCCACGCCCTCGTCGACGCGCCCGGTCAGGCAGGGATTGGGCTTGCCGCGCAGGTAGGCGCGGTTGCCGAGCACCAGCGCGGCGTCGGCCGCGCGCTGCGGCGGGTTGGCGAGCGCCTCGCGCGCGCCCTGCCACACCACGGTCCAGGCGGCCGCATAGACCACCACGCCGACGCCGAACACCGTCCAGGCCGCGACCCGCAGCACGCGCGGCACCCGGCGCCACAGGCGCCCCAGCGCCGCGACGGAACGGATCAAGGCCGCAGCCGCGACAGCGCGCCCGAGGCCAGTTCGGCGATGCGCTCGAGGAAGTCGGTGCCCATCTCGGCGTTGAAGCGCTGCGCGTCGGGCGAGGCCAGCACCAGCAGGCCGAAGGCCGGGGCATTGGGCTCGGCGCGCAGCGGAATCAGCGAGATCGAGGCCGCGGCATTCGGCTCGGGCAGCCAGTTGGCCGCCTCGAAGCCCGCGTTCAGGCCGCAGTACGGCGCGGTCAGCGAGGTCGCGAGCGCCTTCACGTCGTCGCTGACCCACTGCGCATAGGCTTCGTTGAGGTATTCGGTGCCGCAGTCCCAGACCTTGATGGCCGTCTGCGGCACCAGGAACAGCGACTGCAGGTCGACCGCGATGCGGTAGGGCAGGCTGCGCGGGTCGCGCGTGGTCAGGAGGCCCGCGGTCCAGCGCTGCAGCCGGTCGGCGATCACCACGTTCTCGGTGCCGTGGCGCACCATGTCCATCACGCGGTGCTCGAGCGCCTTGATCTTCTCGCGCAGCATCTCGGCCTGGCGCTCCTGCAGGCTCACGGCGCGGTTGCCGTGCGGGCTGGTGAGCTGCACCTGCGCCAGCAGCTGGGCATGGCGCTCGAAGAAGTCGGGCGTGTTCGCCAGGTAGTTCGCGATGTCGTCTTCGGTGATCGGGTTCATGGCGTTCGCGTCTTGGTTGTTCGTGAAGGAGGTCATGGCAGGTCCGGCACCTCGATGTCGCCCTCGAACACCGTGGTGGCCGGGCCCGTCATCAGCACCGGCCGGCCCTCGCCCTGCCATTCGATGGTGAGAATGCCGCCGTGCGTCTGCACGTCGACCCGGCGGTCCAGCAGCCCGAGCCGGATGCCCGCCACCACCGCCGCGCAGGCGCCGGTGCCGCAGGCCAGGGTTTCGCCCGCGCCGCGCTCGAACACGCGCAGCTTCACCTGCGTGCGGCTCACGACCTGCATGAAACCGGCGTTCACGCGCTGCGGAAAGCGCGGATGGTGTTCGATCTGCGGCCCCTGCTCGGCCACGGGCGCGGTCTCGACGTCGTCGACGAGCTGCACCGCGTGCGGGTTGCCCATCGACAGCACCGCTACCGAAACGATAGCGCTCTCGGCCTGCGTGCCCAGCGCCAGGTGCCAGGTGTGCCAGCCGCCCTCGGGCTGCGGATCGAGCCCGGCGGTGTCGAAGGGCACGCGCTCGGGTTCGAAGATCGGCGCCCCCATGTCGACCGTCACGCGGCCGTCGTCGCCCATGCGCGGCTCGATCACGCCGGCCAGGGTTTCGACGCGCACTGTGTTCTTGTCGGTCAGGCCATGCTCGCGCACGAAGCGCATGAAGCAGCGCGCGCCGTTGCCGCACTGCTCGACCTCGCCGCCGTCGGCGTTGTGGATCACGTACTGGAAGTCGGTGCCCGCGGCGCGCGCGGGCCGCACCGTGAGGATCTGGTCGGCGCCGACGCCGAAATGGCGGTCGGCCAGGAAGCGGTACTGCGCGGGGGTGAGGCCCAGCGTGCCGCGGGTTTCGTCGAGCACGACGAAATCGTTGCCGGCTCCCTGCATCTTGGTAAAGCGGATTCGCATCGACGGATTATCGCCAGCGGCACCGGCCCTGGCGCCAGCGGGCCCAAAGGAAAAAACGGCCGGGCGCCGCCGCCGCGCCCGGCCGCCCCCCGCTCAGCCCTGCACGAAGCCCAGCAGGTCCGCGTTCACGCGGTCGCGGTGCGTGGTGCAGGTCGCATGCGGCGCGCCCGCGTACACCTCGAGCCGGCTGCCCGCGATCAGCTCGTGCGCCAGCTTGCCCGTGGCCTCGAAGGGCACGACCTGGTCGTCGTCGCCGTGGATCACCAGCGTGGGCACGTCGATCTTCGCCATGTCGGGGCGGAAGTCGGTCTCGGAGAACGCGGTCACGCAGTCGATCGTCGCCTTCAGCGAGGCCTGCAGCGCGATCTGCAGCGTCTGCTTGAACACGCCCTGCGACACCGCCGCGCCCGGCCGGTTGGTGCCGTAGAAGATGGTGCTGAAGTCGTCGAGGAACTGCGCCCGGTCGGCCGCGAGGCCGGCGCGGATGCCGTCGAACAGCGACTTCTCGGGACCCACCGGGTGGTCGGCCGTCTTCATGAACAGCGGCGTGACCGCGCTGATCAGCGCCAGCTTCGCCACCCGCGCCGAGCCGTGGCGCGCGATGTAGCGCGTGACGTCGCCGCCGCCCATCGAAAAGCCCGCGAGCACCACGTTCTTCAGGTCGAGCTTCTCGATCAGCTCGGCGATGTCGTCGGCGAAGGTGTCGTAGTCGAAGCCGGTCCAGGGCTGGCTCGAGCGGCCGAAGCCGCGGCGGTCGAAGGCGATGGCGCGGTAGCCGCGTTCGGCGAAGAACTGCATCTGGCTGTCCCACATGTCGGCGCTCAGGGGCCAGCCGTGGCTGAACAGGATCGGCTGGCCGCTGCCCCAGTCCTTGTAATAGAGCTCGGTGCCGTCGCGAAGGGTCAGTGTGGTCATGGTTTTTCCTTGGTGAGTGGTTGAAAGAAACGGGAGGTCGGCGGGAGAAAGGCTCAGAGCGACAGGAAGTGATGCACCTCCGGCTTGCCCGGCCCCGCATGGAAGCGCAGCGCCTCGCCCTGCAGGTCCGCATCGGCCTGCGACACGCGGTGGTGCTGGCGCAGGTGCTCGGCCCACGACTCGACGAGGAACCATTCCATGATCCGTTCCGGGTCGGCCGTGTGCTCGTGCAGGCCCCAGGCATAGGCGCCGTCGCGGCGGCGTTCGAGCGACAGGCGCTTCATCGCGGCCATGAAGGCGGGCCGGTCGTCCTTGCGGATGCGGTACTCGACCTGGATCATCACGGGCCCGCGGTCGTGCGCCACGGGCTCGGCCACCAGCGGCTCGGGCCAGTGGTTCGAGGCCTGCAGGTCGGCTTCGCCCGCGGGCAGCTTCACGCGGTGGAAGATCAACCCCGCCACCACCAGCCCCACGGCGCCCGCCACCAGCGTGAACGGCACGCCGATCTGCTGCGCCACCAGGCCCCAGCCCAGGCTGCCCGCGGCCATCGCGCCGTTGAACACCGTGAGGTAGACCGCCAGGCCGCGTCCGCGCACCCAGTTCGGCAGGATCGACTGCGCCACGCTGTTGAGCGTGGTCAGCGCCACGATCCAGCCCAGGCCCAGCACCAGCAGCAGCGCCACGGCCAGCCACTGGGGCGGCGCCAGCACCAGCGCGCCCATCACCGCCGCCGTCAGCACCGAGGCCAGCAGCAGCATGCCGTCGGCATCGAGCCGCTCGCGCATCCGCGGCATCAGCAGCGCGCCGCCGATGGCGCCCGCGCCCACCGCGCCCAGCAGCACGCCGTAGAAGCCGGCGCTGCCGCCGAGCATCTGGCGCGCCACCAGCGGCAGCAACGCCCACACCGAGCTCGCGAACAGGAAGAACACCGCCGCGCGCAGCAGCACCACGTGCAGCTCCTTGCTGGAGCGCGTGTAGCGCAGGCCGGCGCGGAAGGCACCGAGGAAGTTCTCCGACAGCCCGCTGTCGACGGCCGCCGGCCGCTTCCACCACAAGAGCGCCGCGATCACGAACACGTAGCTCAGCACGTCCACGCCGTAGGTCACGGCCGCGCCGAAGCTCGCGAGGATCAGCCCGCCCGCGGCCGGGCCGATCGAGCGCGCGATGTTGATGCCCAGCGAGCTCAGCGCCACCGCGCCCTTGAGGTCCGAACGCGGCACCAGCTCGGGCACGATCGACTGCCAGGTCGGCCCCATCAGCGCCGCGCCGATGCCGCCCACGAAGGTCAGCGCGATCAGGTACTCGACCGTGAGCGCGCCGGTGTGCGAGAGCACCAGCAGCGTGCCGCTGACCGCCGCCAGCACCAGCTGCACGAAGATCAGGAAGCGGCGCCGGTCGAGGATGTCCGACAGCACGCCGGCCGGGATCGCCAGCAGGAACACCGGCAAGGTGGCCGCGGTCTGGATCAGCGCCACCGCGGTCGGGCTGGCCGACAGGTCGGTCACCAGCCACGAGCTCGCCACGTCGCGCATGAAGCTGCCGATGTTGCCGAGCACCGTGGCGGCCCACAGCACCGCGAACACCGGCTGGCGCAGCGGGGCGAAGGCGCCGGGCTTGGCGGTCTTGAGGGCTTCAGTCATCGCGGCGTTCCTTGAGGTCGAGCCAGGCCACGAGCACGAAGCCGCCGACCAGTCCCAGGTGTTCGAAGAAGGAGTTGGCGGCCATGAAGCGCTCGTGCCCCAGCGGCATCTCCCAGAAGCGCAGCGCGACGAAGGTCGCCATCAGCGTGAAGCCCGCCAGCGCGAGCGCGCCGAGCCAGCGCCAGAAGCCCGCGAGGATCAGCGCCGCGGCGCCGAGCTCGAGCACGATCACCGCCGCGGCCAGCGGGCCGGCCGGCGACAGGCCGAAGTGGTTCATCTCGGCGATCGCCGCGTCGAAGTCCATCGCCTTGTTGAGCCCGCCCTGCAGGTAGGCCGCGCACAGCAGCAGCAAGGCGATCCAGCGCACGGCCGAAGAGGTGGTCCAGCGCATCGCCATCACACCGCCCAGCAGGCGCAGCCCAGCGCGCCCCAGAAGCTCTTGAGGTCGGCGATCGGCAGCTTGCTGCTCCAGGCCGTCGCGTGGCTGTGGCCATGCACGTTGCAGTTGTTCGCGCAGCCGCACGACGCGGCCGCGTTGCGCATGACCTTCTGCATCGGCGCGCCTTCGGCGCCGTGCACGCCCTTCGTGTCGGCCCAGCCCGCATAGCCGCCGAAGGTGCGCGCCGGCGACCAGTCCGGCATCGCGGGCGGCGGCGCGCCCTCGTCGAGCGACGCGAAGCGGCCCGCGCCATAGACCACCTTGCCGCCCACCATCGTCAGCAGCGCCGTGATGTCGGCGATCTCCGATTCGGCGCAGCCGAAGTAGTCGCGGTCGGGCACCACCAGGTCGGCGAGCTGGCCGGCCTGGATGCGGCCCTTCTTGCCCTCCTCGTTCGAGAACCAGGTGACGTTCTCGGTCCACATGCGCAGCGCCCCCTCGCGGTCGAGGCAGTTGCGCTGCGGATAGAGCTGCATGCCGCCCACCGTCTTGCCCGTGACCAGCCACGACAGCGACACCCACGGGTTGTACGAAGCCACGCGCGTCGCGTCGGTGCCGGCCGAGACCTTGAGCCCGCGCTCCAGCATCTTCTTGACCGGCGGCGTGGCCTCGGCCGCGCCCGCGCCGTAGCGCTCGACGAAGTACTCGCCCTGGTAGGCCATGCGGTGCTGCACCGCCACCCCGCCGCCGAGCGCGGCGATGCGGTCCATCGACTCCTCGGAGATCGTCTCGGCATGGTCGAAGAACCAGTTCAGGCCGGCCAGCGGCGTGTCCTTGTTGACCTTCTCAAACACGTCGAGCGAGCGGCTGATGGTCTCGTCGTAGGTCGCGTGCATGCGCCAGGGCCAGCGGTTCTGCGCCAGGATGCGCACCACCTCCTCGAGCTCGCCTTCCATCTCGGGGCCCATCTCGGGCCGCGGCTCGCGGAAGTCCTCGAAGTCGGCGGCCGAGAACACCAGCATCTCGCCCGCGCCGTTGTGGCGGAAGTAGTCGTCGCCCTGCTTGTATTTCGAGGTGCGGGTCCAGTTCAGGAAGTCGGCCTTCTCCTCCTTGGCCTTCTGCGTGAACAGGTTGTAGGCCAGGCGGATCGTGAGCTGCCCGTCGTCGGCCAGCTTCCGGATCACCGCGTAGTCGTCGGGATAGTTCTGGAAGCCGCCGCCCGCGTCGAGCGCGCCGGTCACGCCCAGGCGGTTGAGCTCGCGCATGAAGTGGCGCGTGGAATTGAGCTGGTAGTCGAAGGGCAGCTTCGGCCCCTTGGCCAGCGTCGCGTAGAGGATCGCGGCATTGGGCTTGGCCAGCAGCAGGCCGGTCGGGTTGCCCGCGGCATCGCGCACGATCTCGCCGCCGTGCGGCGCCGGCGTGTCCCTGGTGTAGCCGACGGCGCGCAGCGCGGCGCCGTTGAGCAGCGCGCGGTCGTACAGGTGCAGGATGAACACCGGCGTGTCGGGCGCCACCGCGTTGAGTTCGGCGATGGTCGGCAGCCGCTTCTCCACGAACTGGTGCTCGGTGAAGCCGCCCACCACGCGCACCCATTGCGGCGCCGGCGTGATCGCCACCTGGCGCTTGAGCATGCCCATCGCGTCGGCCAGGCTCCTCACGCCGTCCCAGCGCAGCTCCATGTTGTAGTTGAGGCCGCCGCGGATGATGTGCAGGTGGTTGTCGATCAGCCCCGGCAGCACGCGCTGGCCCTGCAGGTCGATCGCGCGGGTGCTCGGGCCGGCCAGCGGCAGCACGTCTTCGGCGCGGCCCACGCGGGTGTAGCGGCCGTCCTTGATGGCCACGGCATCGGCCGTGGGGTTGGCGCGGTCCAGCGTGGTGAAGCGGCCGTTGCGCAGGATGAGGTCGGGGGTCTGGGTGTTGGCCATGGTCGGGGTGGATGCGAGGGAGGTGGCGGCGAAGGCGCCGAGGGCGCCCAGGAGCTGGCGGCGTTGCGGGTCGGGGGTGCTCATGCATCGCTCCTGTCGGACGAGTGGGCGGCGGTCTTCGCCGCTTCGGGCTGCACGCACTTCGGCAGTTCGCCGAACACATGCGGCTTGACCTGGTGATGCAGCCACGAGGTGGCCGCGGGCCGCTCGAACACCTGCCGCACCAGCGGCGGGAGCTGCTCGCCGAGCAGGATGCCGAGCAGGCCGACCAGCGCGATCACCGGCGGCGCCGGCGAGCGCACCTGGAACAGCGCGTAGATCACGCCGACCAGCAGGCCCAGCGCAAGGGAGACGACATAGGGCTTCATGGCCGGCGCTCTCTGTTCGTTGTTCCGTTCGTTGCCGGGGCTCAGCCTTCGTGGGCGCCGAACATGCTCTTGGCGTAGTTGATGCCGATGCCGTAGGCGCCGCCCACCTTCTTCGCGATGCCGGTCGTGAGCTCGTAGGTGTCGCCGCGCGCCCAGTCGCGCTGCAGCTCGAGCAGGTACTGCAGCGAGGTCATCGGCCGCGCGCCGGCCTGCACCATGCGCTGCATCGCGCGCTCATGTGCCTCGGTCGACACGTCGCCGCAGGCATCGGCGATCACGTAGACCTCGAAACCCTGGTCCAGCGCCGACAGCGCCGGGCCCACGATGCACACGCTGGTCCACAGGCCCGCGAGCACGATGCGCGGCTTGCCGATCTGGTTCACGCGCTCGATCACGGCCGCGTCCTCCCAGGTGTTCATCGAGGTGCGGTCCAGCATCTTCTGCCCGGGGAAAGCGGCCGTGATCTCGTCGAACATCGGGCCCGAGAAGCTCTTCTCGGCCACGGTCGTGAGGATGGTCGACACGCCGAAGCCTGCCGCCGCCTGTGCCACCAGCGCGGCGTTGTTGCGCAGGTTCACCGCGTCGATCGAGTGCGTGGCGAAGGCCATCTGCGACTGGAAGTCGATCATCACCAGCGTGTGGTCGGTGGGGGTCAGCAGGGTGGCGCCAGCGGTGGGGGTGGCTTTGATGGACATGGGAAGACTCCTGAAAAAACGAGGTTGGGAAAACAAAGAGGGGGAAAAAAGAAATCAGAGCGCCGGCAGCTCGTTCGGCCGCAGGTCGAACACCAGCACCTCGGCGTCGTCGCCGTTGGAAAAATCGAGCTGCTGCGCGAGGCGGATGCGGGCGCCGTCGCCCTCGGCCATGCGCTGGCCGTTGACTTCCACGCTGCCGCGGGCCACGTGCACATAGGCATAGCGATCGGCGGCCAGTTGCAGCGAGGCGGTCTCGGCGCCGTCGAACAGGCCGGCGTAGACGCGGGCGTCCTGATGCACCGCGAGCGAGCCCTGGTCGCCGTCGGGCGAAATGATCAGCCGCAGCCGGCCGCGCTTTTGCTCGGCGCCGAAGTGCACCTGCTGGTAGCGCGGCGCCACGCCGCGCGCACCGGGCACGATCCAGATCTGCAGGAAATGCACCGGGTCCACGGCCGAGGCGTTGAACTCGCTGTGCCGCACGCCGGTGCCGGCGCTCATCATCTGCACGTCGCCCGGATGGATCACCGAGCCCGTGCCCATCGAGTCCTTGTGTTCGAGCGCGCCTTCGAGCACGTACGAAAAGATCTCCATGTCGCGGTGCGGATGGGTGCCGAAGCCGCGGCCCGGCGTCACGCGGTCGTCGTTGATCACCAGCAGGTCGGAGAAGCCCTGCTGCCGTGCGTCGTGGTAGTGGCCGAAGGAGAAGGTGTGGCGCGACTGGAGCCAGCCGAAATTGGCGGTTCCACGGTCGGTGGCGGCGCGAAGTTCCAACATGGTTGATGACCTTTCGATGACGTTTTTGATCGATGTGATTCACAATCGCCTTCGGGGCTCATCCCCTAGGCATGGATCAATCATCGCGGGCCGAAACCCGGTCATCGGCGAAACTTTTCAGCTTCTATGATCGAAGTTTTCGATCATCTATTTCGATCGTTCAACCTTCGTACTCATTCACAGGAATCCGCCCCGTGCTCAAGCTCAGCCTGGAAGCCATCGAGGTCGTCGACGCCATCGCGCGCCACGGCTCCTTCGCGGCCGCCGCCACGCGCCTGAACAAGGTGCCTTCGACCATCTCGTACGCCGTGGGCAAGCTCGAGGAGCAGCTCGGCATGCTGCTGTTCGAGCGCAACGGCCCGCGCGTCACCCTCACCGCCGCGGGCGAGGAAATGCTCAAGGAAGGCCGCTGGCTGCTGAGCGCCGCGAGCGACCTCGAATCGCGCATGCGCCAGATCGCCACCGGCTTCGAGTCCGAGCTGCGGCTGGTGCACGACTCGCTGATTCCCACCCAGGCGCTGATCGGCGACGTGCGCGCCTTCGAGGACCTGCGCTGCGGCACCCGGCTGCGCATCGGCTGCGAGGCGCTCACCGGCACCTGGGAGGCGCTGCGCGAGGGCCGCGCCGACATCGTCATCGCCGCGGGCGAAGGCCCGGCCGGCGGCGGCTACCAGGCCACGCAGGTCGGCAGCCTCGAGTTCGCCTTCTGCGTCGCGCCCACCCATCCGCTCACGCGCATCGGCCGAGCGCTGCAGCGCGGCGACCTGCTCGAGCACAACGCCATCGTGGTGGGCGACAGCGCGCGCACGCTGTCGGACCGCACCGTCGGCCTGCTGGCCGGGCAGCCGCGCATCACCGTGCCCTCGATGGTCGCCAAGATCGCCTGCCAGCTCGAAGGGCTGGGCCACGGCTACCTGCCGCGCGCCTGCATCGCGCTCGAGCTCGCGCGCGGCACCCTGGTCGAACTGCCCACCGAGGAGCCGCGTCCGCCCGAGGCCTTCTGGCTCGCGTGGAAGACCGGCGCGAAGGGCCAGGCGCTGCGCTGGTGGCGCGAGCGGCTCAACCGGGCGCTGGTGCCGGCGCTGCTGCCGCGTTCGATGTGGGTGCAGTGAGGGGCGTTGAGATCGGGCGGGGCTTCGACAAGCTCAGCCTGAACGGTTTTTTTGGTTCGAAAGGCTTTCTCAGCCCCAGCGGTTTTTCGTTCGAACACCCCCACCCGTTCAGGCTGAGCCTGTCGAAGCCCCGCCCAACAACCTCAACCGCTCAGGCTGAGCTTGTCGAAACCCCGCCTCACGGCCCGGTCACCCCGCCGCGCGCAGCTTGTCGAGCGCCCGGTCGAGAAAGCCCAGCCGGTCCTGCCCCCAGAAGCGCTCGTCGCCGAGGATGAAGGTCGGCGCCCCGAACACCCCGAGCTCCACCGCCTCCGCGCTGTTGGCACGGTACACGGCCAGCACCTCGGCCGACTGCTCCATCGCCTGCAGGGTCGCGCCGTCGTAGCCGTTCTCGTCGGCTACCGCGATGCGCACCGCCGCCGCCGACGTGTCGCGCTCCTCGGCCCACAGCGCGCGCAGCAGCGCGTGCGACAGCGGCAGCGCATCGAGCCCCTGCAGCTGCGCCGCGATCACCATCCAGCCCGGGTACTTGTTCCAGTTCGGGTCGCTCGGCGCGCCTTTCGGATAGTGCGCCGGCTCCAGGTTCAGCGGCATGCCGAGGTAGTCGCGCCAACGCGCCAGCTCGAGCGCGTGGTACGTGCGGCGCGGCTCGGGCCGCGTCTTCAGCGGAATGCCGCCGGTCTGGGGCACCACCGCCTGGAAGTCGTAGGGCTTGAGCGCCAGCCGCACGTGGTGGCGGCGCACGATGTCCTGCAACTGCGGGCCACCGAGGTAGGCCCAGGGCGAGGAGAGGCTGTAGAAGCAGTCGAGGGCAAGGGTCGTCATGGGGCCGGATTATCTGCAGCGCCCTGGCGGCCGGCGTCAGCGCAAGCCGACAAAAACCGGCGTCGCGCGGCGCTGCATTCCACATCGCGCAGCCAACCTCGCCGTACATCGGCGAACACCGTCATACACCACGCTACGCGCTGTCTTCCCAACGCGGCGAAACTATCTCCTCCCGCCCGCGTCACACATGCCGGCCTTTTTCCCGGGAGCCCCTTTGCCCTCATACAACACCAACGCAAGAATCGCCCGCTTCGCCCTGTCGACCTCGGCCGCCGTCATCGGCAGCCTCGCCGCCTACTGGACCCTGCTGGCCACGCGCCAGGGCCACATCCTCTTCAATGCCCGCAAGCGGCCCGTGGTGCATCTGTCGGAAGACTTCTCCACCTACTCGCACCCCGTGCCCGGCGGCATGGTGCGTGGCTACGTCTACCACCCGCAGGGCGAGGCGGCCGTGCAGGACCTCTTCCTCTACCTGGCCGGCCGCGGCGAGGACGTGCGCGTGACCGCCCAGGCCCTGCACTGGCTGCCCGAGGGCTTCGGCATGGCCGCCATCAACTACCGCGGCGTGGCCGATTCGCAGGGCAGCCCGTCGGAGGTCGCCTCCGTGGCCGACGCCGAGCAGTTCGCGCGCCACCTGCGCCGTGCCTTCCCGCAGGCGCGCCTGCACGTCGTCGGCCGCAGCCTCGGCACCGGCGTCGCCATCCAGCTGTCGGCGCGCCAGCCCTTCGAGAGCCTGCAGCTCGTGACGCCCTACGACTCCATGCTCGAAGTGGCGAAGAAGCGCTTTCCGCTCGTGCCGCTGTCGCTGCTGCTGCGCCATCGCTTCAATTCGATCGAGCACAGCAAGGAGGTCGCCGCCAAGACCCAGGTGCTGCTGGCCGAGCGCGACGACGTGGTGCTGCACGAGCGCTCGCAGAAGCTCATCGACGCCTGGCCGACGCCCGTGAGCGTGAAGACCGTGGCGAACTCCGACCACCACAACATCATGGGGCTGGAGGAAACCTGGCTGCGGCTGATCGACTTCGCGTTGACTTCGGTGTTGCCGGAGCCGATGGCGGCTTGAGTTGGCGCCTGGCGACTGCTTGATGCGTGAAAGCCGCCGGTTTTGCCGGCGGCTTTTTTCCATTTCATGGCGCGGCGATGGCCTGGGTCGGGGGCTGGCTCGCGTCTTCGATCGCCTCGCGCAGCGTGAGGGCCGCGGCGTGGATCGTGTCGATGCGGGACATCAGGGATTGGTTGAGCAGGCGCAGCAAGGCACTGAGCTCGGTGCGGGTGGGGGCTAGGGTTTCGCCGTCCTGGAGGCTGGCGGGCTCGACCAGCTTTTCTAGCGCGGTGTAGGCGCGGAGGACTTCGTTGAGGTGGTCGGCGTCGTCGCAGGTTTGGAGTGCGAGGGTGCTCAGGTCGAGTGACGTGAGACGAATGAACGTCGAAGGATCGGAAAATTGCGCGCAAGCGCAAACGGATTCAGCCATGTGATGGACTCCTGGTTGCGCAGAGCTTCATCAGGCTTCCAAACCCGGTCGCGCCACCTGGCGCCACCTGAGCAGTGTATCTACCTGCAACGAATTTCGTAGCGGCCTCTTACTCGGGTGAGCACAAGAGATAGCGTAGAAATACTTGACCCACAGGCAACTATCTTCTGCCACCAACCCCATTTATCCGCAAAGGTAACCGCAAGACACTCCTCCACATCCAAGAAGGAGTCTCTTCATGCCCATCGCCCTACTAGCGCTAACCCTCAGCGCCTTCGCCATCGGAACCACAGAGTTCGTCATCGTTGGCCTCATCCCCACGGTCGCCGCCGATCTAGGCATCGGCCTTCCCTCGGCCGGCCTGCTGGTCAGCCTCTATGCACTGGGCGTGGCCATCGGCGCGCCGGTGCTCACCGCGCTCACGGGCAAGCTGCCGCGCAAGGCGCTGCTGCTGGGCCTGATGGCGCTGTTCACGGTCGGCAACCTGCTGGCCTGGAAGGCGCCCAGCTACGAAACGCTGGTGGCCGCGCGCATCCTCACGGGGCTGGCGCACGGGGTGTTCTTCTCGATCGGCTCGACCATCGCCACCGGCCTGGTGCCCAAGGAAAAGGCGGCCAGCGCGATCGCGATCATGTTCACGGGCCTCACGGTGGCGCTGGTCACGGGCGTGCCGCTGGGCACCTTCATCGGGCAGCACTTCGGCTGGCGTGAAACCTTCCTCGCGGTGTCGGCGCTCGGCGTGATCGCCTTCGTGGGCAGCTGGATCTTCGTGCCCAGCGACATCCGCCACACGGCGCCGGCCTCGCTGGCGCAGCAGGCCAAGGTGCTGGCCGAGCCGCGCCTGTTGCTCGTGTATGCCAAGACGGCCATCGGCTACGGCGGCTCGTTCATTCCCTTCACCTTTCTCGCGCCGATCCTGACCGACGTGGCCGGCTTCAGCGCGGGCGCGGTGGGCTGGGTGATGCTGGTCTACGGCGTGTCGGTGGCGGTGGGCAACATCTGGGGCGGCAAGCTGGCCGACCGGCTGGGCCCGATCCCGGCGCTGAAGATCATCTTCGCGCTGCTGGCCGCGGTGCTGCTGCTGTTCAACTTCGCGGCGCCGCACAAGTGGTTTGCCGTGGTGGCGGTGCTGCTGTGGGGCGCGGTGGCCTTCGGCAACGTGCCGGGCCTGCAGGTCTACGTGGTGAAGCAGGCCGAACGCTTCACGCCGCAGGCGGTCGACGTGGCCTCGGGCCTGAACATCGCGGCCTTCAACCTCGGCATTGCCGGCGCGGCCTGGGCCGGCGGCCTGATCGTCACGCACCTCGGCCTGATGCACACGCCCTGGATCGGCGCGCTGGTGGTGCTGGTGTCGCTGGCGCTCACGCAGTGGAGCGGCGTGCTCGACCGCCGCAGCGGCATCCCGGTGCGCGCCTCGGGGCCGGTGCCGGTCGGACACTGAGGCGCGGTGCGCGCCTGCGCCGCGCGACGAGGGCGCGGCGTCTTCTCTCTTCTTTCGCCTTCATCCATCCATCCATTCATCGGTCAATCGATTCGACCCACGTACTTCTCAACCAAGGACCCCACCATGAGCAACCACGACACCCCCTCCCCCATCCCCGCCTTCGGCCTCGGCACCTTCCGCCTCAAGGGCCAGGTGGTCATCGACTCGGTGAAGACCGGCCTCGAACTCGGCTACCGCACTATCGACACGGCCCAGATCTACGGCAACGAAGCCGAGGTGGGCCAGGCCATCGCCGAAAGCGGCGTGGCGCGCGGCGAGCTGTTCGTCACCACCAAGATCTGGACCGACAACTACGCCAAGGACAAGCTGGTGCCCAGCCTCAAGGAGAGCCTCGCGAAGCTGCGCACCGACCACGTCGACCTGACGCTGATCCACTGGCCCTCACCCGGCAACGCGGTGCCGGTGGCCGAGTTCATGAGCGCGCTGGCCGACGCCAAGGCGCAGGGGCTCACCAAACGCATCGGCGTGTCGAACTTCAACATCGCACTGATGAAGGAAGCCATCGCGGCCGTGGGCGCGGCGCAGATCGCAACCAACCAGGTCGAGCTGCACCCCTACCTGCAGAACCGCAAGGTGGCCGAGTTCGCGAAGAGCCAGGGCATCCACATCACCTCGTACATGACGCTGGCCTACGGCAAGGTCATCCACGACCCCGCGATCGAGGCGATTGCCAAGGCGCATGGCGCGACCACGGCGCAGGTGGTGCTGGCCTGGGCGATGCAGCTGGGCTATGCGGTGATTCCGTCGTCGACCAAGCGCGCGAACCTCGAGAGCAATCTGAAGGCGCGGCAGCTTCGGCTCAGCGACGCGGAGATGACGCAGATCGCGGCGCTCGACCGTGGCGAGCGGCTGACGGATCCGGCCGGGCTGTCGCCGGCGTGGGATTGAGGGAACAAGAAGAAAGAGAAAGCGCGGCGGGCCGCACCATGAAGGCCGGCCCGCACGCTGGAGCTGCTGCGCCCGAAGCGCGGCATGCTGCCCGCATCAAGAACCTTCGCTGATGCCACGCGCGGCCGTCGCACGCGCCTCTGCACGCACGGCCTGGCGGTCGACGTTGCCGGCCACGACGCGGGCCACGCCATCGCCGCTCACGTCGCCATAGAGGTTGCCGGCACGCGCGGCGGCCACGGCCTGCGAGCGGGCGTCCGAACGCGCGACCTGGCTCTGGAACACCGGCGGCACGCCGGCCTGGGCGGCTTCGCTGTACGGGTCTTCGCTGTGGGCGGCGACCACGGCCTGGGCACGCACATCGGCGCGGCTCGCGGTCGACTGGAACTGCAGCACGCCCTGGTATTGCTCGGCGCTGGCGCCGAGCGAGAACACGGAAGCGAGGACGGCGACGGAGAGGAGGACGGAAGACTTCATGATGGACTTTCTGGAAGGTTGAAGAAGAAGGAGACGGACAGTCGTCAGTGGCTGGAGGAGAGGGGTTGTTGCTGCTGACGGAAGTGATTGTTTTCGGGGCATGGCCCTCGCGAACGCGGTTGCGTATGCCTGTGTATCCGTGGGGGCGAACGCTCACAGTAAATTGCATCGCCGGACCAAGGCGCCGCGCGCCCCGCCACCTGGCTTGGGCAGAATGCGGCACGCGCCGGCGCCCCATGCGCCCCGGGCCAGAACCACTACAACACCATGCACCCTGAGGGAGTCCCTAGCCGCCAGCGCGGCGCGATGGCATCGGCCCTGCTGTTGGCCGCCGGCCTGCTCGCCGGTTGCGCGGCGCCCCCAGCGCCCCACGTTGGCACGCCGGCACCCGCCCCGTGTCCGCCCATGCCGGCGGCCGCGCCATGGGGCACGCAGACAGCCGCCATGCTGTGTCCCCTGATCCAGTTTCCGCCGGGAAGCACGATGCCCACCCACTCGGCCGACTTCACCGTCACGCTCTCCCCGCAGGGCACCGCGCTCGATGTGTCCATGTTCTCTTCCAGCGGCAGCCAGGACTGGGATCGCGCGGCCGCGGTGGCGCTGCGATTGCTGCAGCCCTACCCCGAGCTCGACGGCCGGGTTCCTCCCCAGGCGCTGGTGTTCGTGTCACCGTGGCGGATCAACGCCATACCGAACCTCAGGAACTCGCACGGCGAACGGCAGCGCGACCGGCAAGACTTCGCCAGCCGGTTGCGCGCAACGATCGCGGCCCGGCTGGCCGGTGTGGACGTGCGCGCCATTCCCGGCAACCCCGCGGCCGAGTTCGAACTGACCGTGGCCGCCGATGGCACCGTCACCGCGGTGCAGTTGGCCAGGACCAGCGGCATCCGCGCCTGGGACGAGATCGCCCTCGGCGCGCTTCAGCGCATCGACAAGCTGCCGCTGGATGGCAACGAGAAGACATTGCCGAAACTGACGGTCACGCTGCGACCCAGATAGCGGCGAGAGATCGGCCCATGGGCTCCTCGCCGCTTCGATCCTTTCCCCCACGCCTCTCCATGACGGAACGACAACTCATCATCCCCGCCTCGATGCAGCGCCTCGCCGAACGCGCGGGCTACGCGCCCGCCGTCAAGGTCGGCGCCACGGTCTACTGCGCGGGCCAGGTCGGCCGCACGCCCGAACTCGAGGTCATCGCCGACCCCGAGGCGCAGTTCGTCGCGGCCTGGGACAACCTGCGCACGGTGCTGGCCGAAGCCGGCTGCGGCTTCGAGGACGTGGTCGAGATGACCACCTACCACGTCGACATGGCGACGCACATGCCGGTGTTTCGCGCGGTGAAGGACCGCCTCTTTCCTCGCGGCCAGTGCGCCTGGACCTGCATCGGCGTGCACTCGCTCGCGCACGCGGGGTTGCTGGTGGAGATCAAGTGCATCGCGGTGGCGCGCGACGCGGCAGCGGGCTGAATGCGCGCACCGGCGGTGCCGGTTCCTCAATCCTTCGACGCGGCATCGCCCACGGGCCTCACCGCCGCATCGGCCTCGAGGCAAGCCGCCTTCAAGGCCTCGGCCACCGCATCGGGCGCATCGCGCAGCTCGACGATGTCGCGCTCGCCCACGCAATGCCCTTCGAGCCGGATGTAGATGCGCTTGAAGTCGCCGCCCAGCGCCTTGGCCACGTCGCGCAGGCAGTCGGGCAGCGTGGCGAAACCGCTGTCGCGGTAGGAGCTCGGCGGGATCACGCCCTTGGAGCGCGGCGCGCGCACCGAGTAGCCGTAGGCGGCGCCCTGCTCCTTCAGCTCGACCACGGGCTGAAGGGTGCGCTCGACTTCCAGGGCTCGCTTCATCGCCCCAGTGTAAGAGCGATGCGCCGCGGGAAACCAGCTCAGGCGATGGGGTGCAGCCTCCGCGCGACGATGTCGGTGACGAGCGCCAGCACGATCGCCACGGCGCCCACGGCAAACAGCAGCGCGTAGCCGCCGCCCGCGTGCGCGAGCAGCCACGACATTCCGTAGGCACCGCTGGCCTGCAGCACCGCGAAGCCGGTGGTGGCGCGGCTCCATGCGGGCTTCTGCATCGCGGGGTGATGCGCGAGCAGCTCCTGCACGCGGCCCAGCACCAGCGGCACGATGCCCGGCGTGAAGGCGCCGACCACGGCGCTCGACACGATCAACCCGCCATGGCCGATGAGGCCGAACGCGGGCAAGGCGAGCGCCGCGGCCTGCAGCACGAAGGCGATGCGCAACGCGGTGGCGAAACCGACGCGGTCGGCGAGCCAGCCGCTGAGCACCGGCCCCACGAGCGCGCCGAGGCCGAACACCACCCAGTACTGCGCACCGACTGCGAGACCCTGCCCGAGGCCGCGCGCGACGAAGTCGACGAGAAAGATCATGTGCGGCACGAGGCCCACCGCATTGAGTGAATAGGAGACGGTGAGCGCGCGCAGCGCGCCGGTGGCCGGCTTGCGCGCGACAGCGGCGTGCGCGGTGGCCACGGGTGCCGGCGCGGCGGGCCAGCCGTTCCATGCGAGCGCGGTGAGCAGCAGGGCCAGCAGCGCGAGGCCGAGCCAGGTCGCGCCCAGCCCCTGGCGCAGCAGCAGCGGCACCAGCGTGCCCGAGGCCGCGATGCCCAGGCCGATGCCCGCGAACACCAGGCCGCTCGCGAGGCCGCGCTGGCGCGGCGGGATGTGCGCGAGCACGGTGGGCGCGGCCAGCACCATGAGCGCGCCGCCCGAGATGCCCGAGACGATGCGCCAGCCGAAGAACCATGCGAAGTCGAGCGGCCAGGCGCAGGCCGCGAGCGAGGCGACGGTGGCGAGCATCATCGCGCGCAGCACGCCGCGCACCGGCCAGCGCGCCGACATCGGGCCGCCCAGCAGCGCACCCGCGAGGTAGCCCACGAGGTTGGCGGCGCCGAGGTAGGTGGCCGCCGAGGCGTCGAACCAGTGCGCGTCGATGATGGCGGGCAGCAGCGGCGTGTAGGCGAAGCGCGCGAGGCCCAGGCCCACGAGCGTGGCGCAGAAGCCCGCGAGGATGGCGGGCCAGTTGGAGGCGGCGCGCGGTTGCGATGCGGTGGCAGTGCGCGCGTCCGCACTGCGGGGGGTGGCCATGATGTGCTCCGGCGAATCGATGGATTCGATGCTACGGATTGCCGGTGCGCGAATGAATCCCTATCCTCGGGCATTCAGTATTTCGCGAGAAGGAAGAATCATGGACCGCATCGACGCCATGAAGGTGTTCGTGGCGGCGCTGGCCGAAGGCAGCCTCGCCGGTGCCGGCCGCAAGCTCGGCAAGTCGCCGGCCGCCGTGAGCCGCGCGATCGCCTTCCTCGAGGCCCATGTGGGCGCCGAGCTGCTGCACCGCACGACGCGCTCGATCCGGCTCAGCGATGCGGGCGAGCGCTATGCGGTGGCCTGCCGGCGCATCCTCACCGACCTCGAGGAAGCGGACATCGCGGCGGCCGGCGAACGCTCGGCGCCGCGCGGCCGGCTCACGGTGACGGCCGCGGTCGCGGTGGGCGAGGCGCTGCTGCGGCCGATCCTCGATGCCTTCATGAACGCGCACCCGACGGTGTCGGTGCGGCTGCACCTGCTGGACCGCCCGGCCAACCTGATCGACGAGGGCATCGACGTGGCGCTGCGCATCGCGCACCTGGCCGACTCGACGCTGGTGGCGCTGCCGGTGGGCGAGGTGCGCCGCGTCACGACGGCCTCGCCGCGCTACCTCGCGAAGCATCCGCGCATCGCGGTGCCGGCCGACCTCGCCGAGCACCAGGTGGTGGCGATGACGCACTTCGGCATCGACTCGTGGAGTTTTCCGCCCGCGGGCGGCAACAGCGGTGCCGGCACCCTGCCGCGCACGGTGCAGTTCGCGCCGCGCTTCGTGGTCAACAGCCTGCGCGCGGCGGTGGCCTCGGCGGCCGAGGGGCGCGGCGTGCTGCGCTCCTTCTCGTACCACGTGGCCGACGAGGTGGCCGACGGGCGGCTGCGCATCATCCTCGCGCAGGACGAGCCGCCGCCGCTGCCGGTGCACCTGGTGGTGCCGCACGGCCGGCTGTCGGTGCCGAAGGTGCGGGCCTTCGTCGACTTCGCGCTGCCCAAGCTGCGCGCGGGTTTCGCGGACTGGTGCAGGGTCTGCACGCCCAAGGCCGAAACCCCACGCGCCAGGCGCCGCACCGGCTGATTCGCTCGTTCGATGGAAGAGTGAGTGCCGAATCGCGGCCATTCACTCCTCGATCGAGCGACTCCACACTTCCTTCCACGACGCCGCCGCATCTCGCACGGCGCAATACCGGAAGGACTTTCACCATGAGCACCCACCATTCCCAAGGCGGCAAGGCCCGCACCGCCGTCGTCACCGGCGCCAGCAGCGGCATCGGCTTCGCGATCGCGCGCCGCCTGCTGGCCGAAGGCTGGAACGTGGTCGGCAACGCGCGCAGCGACGCGCGGCTGGTCGAGGCCGCGCGCCAGTTCGGCGCCGGCGACCGCTTCACCGGCGTGGCCGGCGACATCGCCGATCCGCGCATCGCCACCGCGCTGGTCGAGCACGCGGTCACGCGCTTCGGCGGCATCGACGCGCTGGTCAACAACGCGGGCATCTTCCTGGCCAAGCCCTTCGTGGACTTCACGCCCGAGGAGGTCGAGCAGCAGATCGCCACCAACGTGAAGGGCACGATCTACGCCTCGCAGGCCGCGGCGCGCCACATGATCGGCCGCGGCGCGGGCGCGATCATCAACATCACGGCCTCGATCGCGATGCAGCCGCGCGGCAACGTGCCGGCCTTCATGGCGGTGCTGCTCAAGGGCGGGTTGAACGCGGCCACGCGCGCGCTGGCGCTCGAGCTCGCGCCGCATGGCGTGCGCGTGAACGCGGTAGCGCCCGGCATCATCGACAGCCCGATGCATGCGCCGGAGACGCACGACTTCCTCAAGACCCTGCAGCCGGCCGGCCGCCTGGGCACGGTCGACGAGATCGCCGACGCGGTGCTCTACCTGGTGGATGCGGGCTTCACCAGCGGCGCGGTGCTGCCGGTGGATGGCGCGGGCAGCGCCGGCAACTACGTCGCCTGAAGGAGAACGCCATGCCCTACGTCAACGTACGCATCACGCGCGACGGCGTCACGCGCGCACAGAAGGCCACCGTGATCGCGGAGATCACCGACACGCTGCAGCGCGTGCTCGGCAAGGACCCGCACCTGACCCACATCGTGATCGACGAGATCGACACCGACGACTGGGGCTATGCGGGCGAGACGACGACGGTCGTGCGCGCGCGGGAGGCGGCGCAAGCGAAGGAAGCGGCGGGGCAGGCCCGTCAGGCCTGAGCCGCCGCCGCGCGGTATCGAAGAACGCGGATCAACCCGCGTTCTTCAGCGACTGCTTGGCCTTCTCTGCCGAAGCCTTCGAGCGGTTCTTGTGATAGCCCGACTTCACGTTGTTCACGGCCTTGCCGACCGGGCCGCTCTTCTTGGCCTTGCTGTCGGCCTGCTTCTCGTCGATCTTGTGCTGGGCCGCATCGGTCGCCTCGGAGGCGGCCTTGCCGATCTGTGCATTGGCGGTGCCGGCGGCCAGCAGGGTCAGCGAGGTGGCGAGTGCGAGCAGGGTCTTGTTGATCATGGGAAGCGTCCTCCAAAGGTTGTCGATGAACCCATGGTGATGCCATCGGCATGCGCGGACTGTCGGCGACAGCCGCGCATCGCTGGGCGGGCTGCCCTACAGCCTCGCCCCTTCCCGACCCGTGCTACCAGCGCATGCGCACACCCAGCGACCCGTTGATACCACTCTGCGCACGCACCGCGCCGCCCGAAGCCCAGAGCTTGCCGAGCTCGCCATAGAGGCTGGTGGTCTGGCTCAGCGCCAGCGTGAAGCCGGCCGCGAGCTCGGTGCTCGTGCCGCCGGTGGGCGTGGCGATGCCCGCGCCGGCGCTCGGCGTGAGGTAGCGCGCGACATCGCTGCCGTCGAGGGCCTTGTAGACATTCAGCCGGCCATAGGGCTGCAGGCTGCCCGCGCCGGTGGCCACCGTGCCGCTGACGCGCACGCCGGTGCGCACGATCCAGCCGCTGTCGGGGCGCTGCTGCACCAGCGCGCCGACGATGTTCGCGTCGTCGAGGCTCTGGCGCTGGTGGATCAGCTGCAGCTGCGGCTCGATCTTCCAGCCGCCCTCGCCGAGGGCCACCGACTGGCCGATCTCGAGCGAGGCCAGCAGGCTGCGGCCCTTGCCCGCGATGCCGGCGTTCAGCAGCGGTTGCAGCGTGTAGCGGTGGCGGCCGGCCTGCAGCGCGGCATCGGCGTAGAAGCCGCTCTCTGCGCTGTAGGTGCCATAGAGGCCGAAGTACTGGCTGCGCAGGTCGTTGGAGCCCGCGCCCAGTCCTGCGACGCCGCTCGCGAAACCGCGCACCGCGACATTGCCCTCGAGCTGGCCCACGTAGAGGCCGGCGCGCCAGTTCGGCGTGGCCAGCAGGTCGGTGCCGGCCTGGAAGCCGTTGAGGCGCCCTTCGCTCTCGGGCGAGACCGGACCGCGCTGCCGGATGTCGAGGTCGGTCGAGATCACGCGGCCCCAGGCGCGCCGATCGCCACCGGGTAGCGCTGCATCGCCCGTGGCGCGCAGGTCGTCGCCGACACGCAGGCGCATGTTGCCGAGCATCGCGAGGTTGCCCTGGCGCAACTGCGCGGGCAGCGCCGCGAACAGCGGTGCCTCGACGCGGTAGGTCGTGAGGCCGAGCGGCGTGGACGAACTCAGGTAGCTGCCGCTGGTGTCGTTGTGGAGCCGGTACTGGAAGGCGCCCGCATCGACATGCTCGCCGGCCAGCACGAAGGCATTGCCCTGCACGCTGGCTCCGCCTTCGGTGCCCACCAGCGTCACGCCCTTGCCCAGGGTCGGTGCGCCCAGGCCCGCCACGCTGGCGATCCGCACCGTGGTGAGGCCGCTGGCGATGGCGGTGGAACCGCTGAGCAGCAGCCGGTCGGCACCGGCCGTGCCGAGGCCGAGCACGCCGTTCTGGCCCACCCACGGACCGGCCACGGTGAGCGTGGTGCCCGGCACGGCCCCCTGCAGCGACACGAGGCCGGCGTTGGTCATGCCCGCGATGCGCTGTCCGTGGCCCGCGAGGTCCAGCACCGCGCCGGACTGCACGCGCATCGCGCTCGCGGCGCTGAACGCGTTGGCGGCACCCGCGCGCAGCGCACCCGCCGCGACCACGGTATCGCCGCTGTAGCTGTTGGTGCCCGCGAGTTCGAACGCGCCCGCGCCGGTCTTCACCAGCCCGCCGCTGCCGCCGATGCGCCCCGCATAGGCGCTCGACGTGCCGTCGCCGCCCGTGGTGAGCGTGCCCGTGCCGAGCGCGACCTCGCCCGCGCCCGAGAGCGAGCCGATGGTCTGGTCGAAGCCGGCCAGCTCGAGCCGGCCCGCGCTCGCCAGGTAGAAGGCGCTGCGCGGCGAGAAGCTGCCCGCGGCGCCGGCACGCAGGCCACCTTCGACCACGCCGGTGGGCCCGGAGTAGCTGCTGCGGCCCGACAGCGTGAGCGTGCCCGTGCCGAGCTTGGCGAGGCCGCCCGGGCTGGCCCCGTCGGCGATGTCGCCCGCCAAGGTGAGGCCGAAGGCCTGGGTGTCGATGTTGCCGATGCCGGACACCGTGATGGCATTGGCCAGCGCCAGCCCGTCGGCCGCGGCCTGCAGGGTGGTGGCATCGGCCATGGCGAGCGTGCCGGTGCCCAGCGCGGTCGAACTGCCGACGCCGAGCGTGCCGCCCTGCAGCTGCGTGCCGCCGGTGTAGCTGTTGTCGCCCGTGAGGATCAGCGTGCCGGCGCCGGCCTTCACGAGGCGGCCCACGTAGTCGGCATCGGTCTTGGTCTGCAGCGCGGCGATGCGCGCGCCGCGGATCTCGATCTCGCTGCGGGCCGCCGCGTTGGCGGCCAGGATCGCGTCGCGCTGCGCGTTCACGCTGGCCGTCGCGAGCTCGGTGTCGCTGCGGCCCGCGATGAAGTTGGCGTAGTCGGTCGCGGTGCTGTAGGGACCCGTCCAGTTGGGATGGGCCGCCTCGTACATGCCGAGCAGCACGGCACCGTAGGGGTCGGAGCGCGCGGCCGCGAGCGCGGCATCGAGCCGCGCGGCGGTGTAGAACTCGCGCGTGTTCGACTTGATCGCCTCCTGCAGCAGCGCGCGGCCGCGGGCCATGCCGGCGATCAGGTCGGGCGTGGGCGCGCCGGCTTCCGGCACGGCCTGCACCCTGGCCTGCAGCGCGGCCTTGTCGCCGGCCCAGGCGGCGATCTCGGCCGCCTCCTCGGTCTTGCGCTGGCGCCATGCGGCGTCGGAGATGCCGTTGCGCCAGGTGTCGGCGCTGCCGGCCGACAGCTTCGCCGTGAAGGTGCCGAGCAACTGGCCCGGGCCGTCCATGCCCTTCTGCAGGTCGGGAATGCCCCAGCCGAAGTCGGTGTCGGGCTGGTCCGCCGGACCGCTGCCCAGGTGCTTCGAGGTGGTCAGCAGGATGGTGCGGATCTCCTCGTTGCCGAGGTAGGGATAGCGCTCCATCAGCACGCCGACCGCGCCCGTGACGTGCGGCGCGGCCATCGAGGTGCCCGAGGACTTGGTGTACTTGTCGTCGCCGGCCACCGAGGCGCTGTTGATGTCCACGCCCGGCGCGGACACGCACCAGTACTTGGCGATGCCGCAGCGGTTGCTGAAGCTCGCGAGCGTGAGGTTCTGGTTCAGCGCCGCGGCCGTGACCCAGCTCTTCTCGAGCTCGGGCTGGAAGTAGGGCAGCGCGGAGCGAATGTTGACGTTGGCCTTGCCGGCATTGCCGGCCGCGAACACCTGCATCACGCCGGACTGCCGCGTCACGTCGGCGGCCGCTTCCAGCCAGGACTTCTTGCCCGCGCCGTTGATGCGCGCATAGGCCTGCACCAGGCCGGCCACGCTGCCGTAGTCGTCGGCGCCCGGCGGCGAACCCCAGCTGCTGTTGATGACGCGCACGCCGGCCGCGGCCAGGTTGCCGTAGGCGGCATGGAAGTAGTTGTAGTCCATGTTCGATCCGTAGATCGAACCGTCGGTGCCGTTGGAATTGCTGATGTAGTACTGGCTTGCGAAAGCCACGCCCATCATGCCCAGGCCGTTCTTCGCGGCGGCGATGGTGCCCGAGACGTGGTTGCCGTGGTTGTCGTTCACGCCGGGGATGTAGCTGCCCGGCACCGGGTTGCGCAGGAAGGGATCGCCGGCCTTCCAGGTGTCGCCGCCGCTCTCGAGCTGCCGGCCGTCGTTGGCATAGGTGCCCGACACCACCACGCCCGTGATGCCGCGGCTCGCGAACTCCTGGTGCGTGGGCAGGTAGCCGGAGTCCACCGCGCCGGTCTTCACGCCCGCGCCGCTGAACCCGAGCGCATAGGCGAACTGCGCGTTCAGGGCGCCGAGGCCCCAGTCGGACTTGAACTCCGCGGCATTGGCCCAGGTGGCGGCGGCCGCGCCGAGGTCGCTGCTCCTGGAACCGTCGTAGTTCAGGTAGCTCTGCGCGCCGGCCTGCAGGGACAGGGCCGGACCGAACGCGAGCGCCACGGCGGCATGGATGCTGTGCTTTTTAAAACTGGAGTGCGCATCCCGTCGACCGTTTTTGCATTTATGCATTACATATCTCCCAAAAGTGAACTGCCTGGAGGCAGGAAATCGCCACCGTGTTGCGTTGGCGGCTCTCACTGTCGGGCGCAATACATGTGCCAGGAATCGAGGCTTACCTGGAGTTCCCATGCGGATGCGGCATGGCCGTTTGCATCGGGCGCATCCCGTCGTGCCGCTCTTGTCCGGCGGCTGGTACTTTCTTCGCCGTCGGCCGGCGCGACGCTATCGCCGCGTCGCGGCCCACTCGGCCAGAATCCGCACCGCCTCCCCCTCCATCCGCTGCTCGGCCGGCAGCCTGCGCTGCGCGAGCGTCGCGCCCGACTCGATGCGCAGCGCCTCCACGTCGATGGGATGGCGCGCGGCCACGGTCACGCCGTCGAAGGCCTCGCCCGACTGCGCGAGCGAGGCCGCGTAGTAGAGCTGCGCGATGCCCGCGATGTGCATCGCTGCCACGCACATGGCGCAGGGCTCGCACGAGGTGTAGAGCTCGCAGCCCGAGAGGTCGACGCTGCCGAGCCTGCGGCAGGCGTCGCGGATGGCCTCGACCTCTCCGTGCGAGGTGGGGTCGTGGTGCGCGACCGAATGGTTGAAGCCCTCGCCGACGATGGCGCCGTTCTTCACGACCACGGCGCCGAAGGGCTCGGTGCCGGGTTCGTGCAGCGCCTGCGCGGACAGGGCGAGCGCGCGTTGCATGAAGCGTTCCTGGTACATGGTGTTCAGACCTTTCGAGTGGCTGCGCCCTCGGGCGCGAGGGAGGAGGATGGCATGGCGCGCGGCGCGAACAGCTCCGCGGTGGCGGCGCCATAGCGGCGCGGATCGAAGCGCAGCAGCAGCGGCAACAGCACGAGCACCACGGCGCCGAGGTAGGCCCAGGCGAGCGCGAAGCCGCCCGTGTGCTCGCGCACCCAGCCGGTGACGAAGGGCGCGAGCGCCGCGATCATGAAGCCCAGGCCCTGCATGAAGCCCGCGAGCGCACCGGCCTGCGCGGGGTCGGGCAGGTGGTCGAGCGCGAGCACCATGCACAGCGAGAACGCGCCGCCGAGGCCGAAGCCCAGCACGAGCGCGATGGCCAGGGCCGGCACCGGCGCATGCAGCGCGAGCGCGCAGAAGCCAGCGAGTTGCGCGGCCAGCGTGAGCGCGAGCCAGGGCCGCAGATCGCGCCCGCGGCTGCGCGCGATGGCGGGCATGGAGAGCGCGCCCACCACCTGCGCCAGCGTCATCAGCGCGAGCACCGAGCCGCCCTGCTGCGCGCTCCAGCCCTGCTGGGCATAGAAGTGCGGCAGCCAGGCCACGAGGCTGGTGTAGCCGCCGTTGACGAGGCCGAAGCAGATCGCCAGCAGCCAGGCGCGCGGGCTCGCGAAGCAGCGCAGCCACGAGAGGCCGCGGCGCGGCGCATCGGCCGTGAACTCCATGCGCCGCATGTTGAGCCAATACAGCAGCGCGAAGACCGCGGGCAGCGCCCAGATCGCAAGGCCCGCGTGCCAGTCGGGATGCGGGCCGCCGAGCGCCTGCGCGACCCAGGGGCTGGCGATCGCGCCGAAGCCGCCGCCGCCCATGATCGCGGCCGAATAGAGCCCGGTCATCACGCCGATGCGCGCCGGATAGGCCTGCTTGACCACGCCCGGCATCAGCGCCTGCACCAGCCCGACGCCCGCGCCCGCGAGCGCCGCGCTGGCGAGCAACGGCGCCGCGCCGTTCGCGCCATAACGGCTCGCACAGGCGAGCGCGATGGCCGCGAGGCCCAGCGCGACACCGGCGCGCGCGCCGATGCGCTGACCCACGGCCGCGCCGCACAGCGAGGTGGCGCCCATCGCGAACATCGGCAGCACCGTGAACAGCGCCACGGCATGGAAGCCGATGCCGGTGTCGAGGCGAATGGCCCCGAGCAGCGGGCTGCTCGAGGTGAGGAAGGCGCGCAGGTTCAGCGCCACCAGAACGATCACGGCCGCGAAGGCGGTGCCGGCATCGCGGCGAACCTCCGCCTTCACAAGGCGGCCACGTCGTCCTGCAGCACGCCGTCGCGCGCCACGATGCGGCCGCCGGCCACCACGAGCCGGCGCACGGGGCGCTCCACCACGGCATGCGCCACGGTCTGCGCATCGACCAGCACCAGGTCGGCACGGTCGCCGACAGCCAGGCCATAGGCCTCGAAGCCGCAGCCGCGCGCACCCGAATGCGTGACGGTGTCGAGCGCGACCTCGATCTCGTCGTCGCGGCGCAGGTTGTAGCGCAGGCCGATGATCATCGCGCGCTCGAGCATGTCGGGCCGGCCATAGGGCGACCAGGTGTCGCGGATGCCGTCGTTGCCGCCGAGCACGGTCACGCCGGCCTGGCGGCAGGCCAGCAGCGGCGGCACGTTGCGCGAGGGCGGCGCGCTGGTGATCAGCACCACGCCGAGCTTCGCCATGCGCGCGAGCAGGGCATCGCGTTCGCGCTCGCTCACGTCGCCGAGGCAGAAGCCATGGCTGATCGCCACCCGGCCCCGCATGCCCAGCGCCTCGGTGCGCTGCAGGATCAGGTCGAGCGAGAAGGCGCCCATGGCGCCGGGCTCGTGCAGGTGGATGTCGATAGCGCGCTGGTGCCGGTGGGCGATGTCGAACAGCAGGTCGAGCGACTTCACGGGATCGCCGTCGATGGCGCAGGGGTCGAGCCCGCCGAGCACGTCAGCGCCCGCGGCCAGCGACCGGTCGAGCAGCTCGGCCGTGCCGGGCCGCGCGAGCAGGCCCGACTGCGGGAAGGCGACGATCTGGATCTGCTGCAGATCGCGCAGGGTATCGCGCGTGCGCAGCGTGCCTTCGAGGTGGCGCAGGCCGGCCTGCGTGTCGACGTCGACGTGCGTGCGCAGCCGCGTGGTGCCGAGCGCGAGGAAGGCCTTGGCCAGCACCAGCGACTGCGCGGCCGCGTCGTGGCCGCTGGCATGGCGGAAGGCGCGCTCGTTCTCGATCTTGTCGATCAGGTTCGTGCCGACCTCGTTGCGGTACCAGTCCAGGCCCCACATCGTCTTGTCGAGGTGGGTGTGGCCCTCGACGAGGCCGGGCAGCAGCAGCGCGCCGCGGCCGTCCTCGACGGCGGCACCGGCCGGCGCGGCGAGCTCGGCGCCGAGCTCGGCGATGCGGCCGTCCTGCACCCGCACGTCGACCGGCGCGGCACCCAGCGGGCGAACGTTGCGGATCAGGAGCGATGGCATGGGGATTCCTTTGTTCCTTGTCGTATGAAGCATCAGGCGGGCTGCGCCGCGGCCGCGCGCGGCGCCGGGCCCGGCGTGACCAGCGCCACGATCACGAACACCAGCGCATTGGTCGCGAGCGCCACCAGCCCGGTGTTGAGCGACTTGAAGGCCAGCGGCGCCGCGGGAAACAGCGTAGCGAGGTTCGCGCCGGTGGTCATCAGGAAGCCGAGCACCGCGCCGCCCGCGACGATGCCCGCAAAGGCCGCGTGCTTGTTGCCGAAGGGCTTCTTCAGGAGGCTGAACAGCAGCGAGGGCAGCAGCTGCGTGAGCAGGCTGGAAGCGAAGATCGCCACCGCGACGATGGTGGTGCCGCCGCGCAGCACGAAGTACACCGCCACCAGCGCGAACAGCGGCAGCACGCCGCGCGCCACGCGCGACACCTGGCGGTCGGTGGCATGCGGCGCGAAGCCTTCCTTGTAGACGTTCTTGCCGATCACGGTGGAGGCCGTGAGCAGGATCATCGAGCCCGGCACCAGCGCCGTGAGCACGCCGGTGCCGCCGATCACGCCGACGAACCAGGGGTCGAAGCTGTGCTTGACGAGGCCGAACAGGGCCAGGTCGACGTCGGAGCCCTTGAGCCCCGGCACCTGCAGGATGGCCGCGAAGCCGACCAGGAACAGGAAGGCGATCACCACCTGGTACAGCGGCATCAGGATGGTGTTGCGCCGCACCGCGCTCGCGCTCTTTGCCGCGTACACCGAGGTGAGGTTGAACGGGTAGAGGTAGTAGCCCAGCGCCGTCAGCAGGATGGTCGAGTTGTACCAGGTGAGGTTCAGGCCTTCCTTCGGAAACTCGAAGAAGCCGGGGTTGGCGGCGTGGATGGCGGTGAACATGGGCGCGACGCCGCCGTAGTAGTGCCACGGCAGGTAGATGCCGAGGAACACGGCGAGCGCGAGGATCAGGATGTCCTTTACGATGGCGATGCTGGCCGAGCCGTGGATGCCCGAGAACAGGATGTAGCTGACCATCACCAGCGTGCCGATCCAGATCGCCACCGGCGGCGCGATCGAGCCGTACGAGGCCTCCGAGACGATGATGCCGAGCCCGCGCAACTGGATGGTCAGCAGCGCGACCATGCCACCGAGCGCCACCACCGACACCAGCACGCCGAGCGGGCGGCTGTCGTACTTGTGGGCGAAGAAGTCGGAGAACGACACCAGCTTGTGCGCGGTCGCGTAGCGCCACACGGCCGGCAGCATCCAGAAGGCCATGAGGTAGGCCAGCCCGCCATAGGCCAGGATGTAGAAGGCCGGCGAGCCCTTGCTGTACGACCAGCCGCTGGCGCCCAGGAAGGTGAAGGTGGAGAACGATTCGCCCGCCATCAGCAGGAACACCATGATCGCGCCGAGCCCGCGCCCGCCGAGCGCCCATTGCTCGAGGCTCATGGTGCGGCCGCGCCGCGCCAGCACCGCGAGGGCCAGCGCGCCGACCACGAACAGCGCGATCACGCCGAGCGCGGCGTTCATCGCGCGTCTCCCTGCGTTGCGGGTGCGTCGAGGTCGCCTTCGGCGCGGTCGATGACCACCATGATCAGCGAGGTCAGCACCAGCCAGAGCACGTTCCACACCATCAGGAAGGGCATGCCGAGCACGAAGGTGGGCGCGACGGAGGACAGCCAGCCCCCGCTGAAGAAGGCGGCGACCGGCAGCGCGGCCAGCCATTTGGCGGATTTCATGTGTGTCTCCGTTGTCGTGTGTGGTTGTGGATATTTGGAATTTTGGTCAACCATATCATTTTATTTTGGTTAACCAAATTTCCGCGAATGGTACGAAGCGGACCGGGCCGCGTCAATCCGGGGGCTTTCCCCGGGGTGGCGCGACGCAGGCAAAATCCGCCTGCCTATGCCCGCCACCCGCAAGACTTCCGCGCCCGCACCCTCCCCCGAGCCCACCGACGCCGACGGCGCCAACGTGGACGAACGCGTCTATGCCGCCGTCTCCAAGGCGCTGCTCAGCGGCAAGCTGCGGCCCGGCACGCCGCTGCGCGAGCGCGCGCTGGCCGAGGCGCTGGGCTGCACGCGCGGCGCGGTGCGCAAGGTGTTGGCGCGGCTGGGTTCCGAGAAGCGGCTGGTGCTCGAGCACAACCGCGGCGCCTTCGTGCCCAACCCCTCGATCGAGGACATGCGCGGCACCTACCGCGCGCGCCGCATCGTCGAGGCCGGGCTCGTGACCACGCTGTTCGGCCAGCTCGCGCGCGAGCAGGTGGCCACCCTGCGCAAGCACGTGCAGGCCGAGCAGAAGGCATTCAAGGAAGGCCGGCGCGAAGACGCCGTGCGCCTGGCCGGCGACTTCCACCTGCTGCTGGCGCAGATGGCGGGCAGCGAGGAACTGCTGTCCTACATCGGGCGGCTGATCGCGAACACCGAGCTCTACAAGGCGCTCTACGACTCGGCCGAGGCCGCGAGCTGCGCGCCGCGCGAACACGAGCAGATCATCGATGCGCTGACCGCCGGCAAGTCGCTCGACAAGGCGCTGGCCGTGGCGCTCGAGCACCTCGACGAGCTCGAGCGACGCGTGATCGCGGGCGCGGCGGCCGAGCAGGAGACCGACCTCGCGACGCTGCTCAACGGCGGCGCGGACGACCCGCACCACGGGCACGGCCACTGAGGCAGGCACGTTTCGGCCGCGGCCGAAGTGTCCGCGCGCGGCCTTCGCGATGATCGGCGCGCCATGCCGACCACCACCCTCGCCACGTCAGCCAAACCCCAGGCCCCCGTTCTCGAATGGGCGCTGCTTGTGCTGCTCGCCACCTGCTGGGGCGCTTCCTATACCTTCATCAAGATCGGCGTCGCGACCCTTCCGCCGGTCACGCTGATCGCCGCGCGCACGCTGGTCGCGGGCCTGCTGCTGCTGGCCGTGCTGCGGCTGCGCGGCCTGCGGCTGCCGCGCGACGCGGCCAGCTGGCGCCGCTTCGCGCTGCAGGCCGGCCTCAACAGCGTGCTGCCCTTCACCTTGATCGCCTGGGCCGAACGCAGCGTCGACGCCGGCCTCGCGACCATCCTCAACTCGACCTCGCCGATCTTCATCTTCCTGCTGAGCCTGGGCCTGGCCGGCGCCGAGCGGCCCACGCTGCGGCGGCTGTTCGGCGTGGCGGCGGGGCTGATCGGCATCTGCCTGATCGTCGGTGTGGAGGCGCTCGGCGGCCTCGGCCGGTCGCTGTGGTCCCAGCTCGCGCTGGTCGCGGCCGCGGTCTGCTACGGCTGCGCCGCGATGTTCGGCCGCGTGTTCAAGGGCCTCGACCCGATGCTGCCGGCCGCGGGCTCGCTCGTGAGCGGCGCCGCGCTGCTGCTGCCCGCGAGCCTGCTGATCGACCGCCCCTGGACCCTCGCGCCCTCGGCCGCGTCGCTTGCCGCCGTGCTCGCGCTCGCCGTGGTCTCGACCGCGCTGGCCTTCACGATCTACTTCCGGCTGATCCGCACCCTGGGCCCGATGTCGACCTCCGCCCAGGCCTACCTGCGCGTGCCGATCGGCGTGGCCATCGGCGTGCTGTTCCTCGGCGAGCGGCTCGCGCCCACCGCCTGGGCCGGACTTGCGTGCATCATGGCCGGCGTGATCGCGATGACGCTGCCCGCGCGCGGCGCCATCCCCCTGCCCTTTCTCCGGAGATGACCCATGCTCGAACTCAGGCCCAACTGCGAATACTGCGACAAGGACCTGCCGCCGAACGCGACCGACGCGCGCATCTGCAGCTACGAATGCACCTACTGCGCCGACTGCGCGCAGCACGTGCTGCACGACGTCTGCCCCAACTGCGGCGGCGGCTTCGCGCCGCGGCCGATCCGGCCGGCGACCGAAAGGCGGCCCGGGGTGTTCCTGGGCAAGCAGCCGGCGTCGGTGCAGCGCAAGCATCTGAAGTGGGAGCGCGGGGCGGAGCTGGAGGCCTTCATCGAGAAGGTGCGGCAGGTGCCGCCGGCGCAGCGCTGAGCTGTCGCCTCCGGCCGGACCGTCCACCATGTTTCGCATCGCTTTTCTCGAACAGCGCGGCAACGGCCTCGAGGTGGAAGAGCGGCTGGTTCGCGAGGTGTTCGAATCGCGCGGCATACCCGTCGAGCTCTACACGCGCAAGCGGATCGAGCGGCGCAACCTGGCCCTGGACGAACACGCCTTCATCATGGGCACGACGCCTTCGATGCACGGCGCGATGAAGCAGCTCGGCATCGAGATACCCGCACCCAACGACTATCCGCAAGCCCTGCGCCATCTGCTGCACCGCCGCGTCTGGTCCGCCACGTTGGGAGACATGGAAAGAGCGCTGTACGAAGGACGTCAGGGGCCCGTCTTCGTCAAGCCGGCGGACCGGCTCAAGACCTTCACCGGACGCGTCTTCGAGAGTCCGGCGGACCTGTACTTCCTCGGCCGTGCCGCGAGGCAACAGCAGGTCTGGTGCTCCGAAGTCGTCCAGTGGCGCTCCGAGTTCCGTGCCTACGTGGCCGGCGAGAAGGTGCTCGCCCTCGATCACTATCAAGGGGATCCGGAGGCACGCCCCCGCATGCAGGTCATCGAGGAGGCCGTCGCCGCGTACCGACGCAGCGGCGAGGCGCCTTCGGCCTACGGCATCGACTTCGGCGTGCTCGCCAGCGGGGAGACAGCCCTGGTCGAAGCCAATGACGGGTATTCCCTGGGGGCTTACCAGGTCGCCGCACCGCTCTATGCCGAGGTGCTGCTGACGCGGTGGGCCGAGTTGCTGGCCACGCGCAAGGCCTCGAAAGACCTTCGCGACTAGGTCAGCGTGCGACGCACGAAGCGCTCGACCTCGCAAGCGATTGCGGCAGGCTCACCCTCGCTGATGAAGCGCTCGCACCGCAGCGCCATGAAGACCGGATGCCGCTCCCGGATGCGCCGCGTTTCGCTCGCCCGATCACCACGGAGATAGGGCCTGCGCAGCTGGCGCTCGACCACGAGTTCGACGCAGCGTTCGAACTCGAAGGATGGCAGCAGCAGCGCGGTGAGCGGATCGGCTTCGATCGCGTCGCGCAATGCCGGGTAGCGCTCGCTCGCGTCGGCCGGATAAGTCATGAAACCCGAGGACATCGCGAGCACGGTCGGCACGGTCGCCGCGGCGCGAAGCTGTTCGTAGGTTTCGATGTTGCGCGCCGCATAGCCCGCGTACCCATGGCGCGCCAGGAAGGCCGCGACATCGCCCTGTTGCGCGATGAAGACCTGGTCGAGATCGACGAAGCGCCAGGCCAGCCGTTGCGCGAGCAGCGGGCCGACGGTGGTCTTGCCGGCGCCGCCGGGGCCGATGAGATGAACGAAGGGGATCAATGCGAAGGAACGAGAAGCGCCTGGGGCGCTGCGGCATTCTGAGGCATCGCGCTACTCGGCCTTGATGTTCCCCTTCGCGACGATCGCGCCGAACTTCGCATCCTCGCCCTTCAGGAAGGCCGCGAACTCCTTCGGCCCCGCGCCCAGCGGCGTGACGCCGCCCTCCTCGAAATTCCTGCGCACGCCCGGGTTCGCGAGCACCTGCGCCAGCGCGGCATGCAGCTGCGAAACGATCTGCGGCGGCGTTGCCTTGGGCGCGAAGATGCCCTGCCAGACCGACACGTCGGCGCCGCGCCATGCGGGCACGCTGGCCAGCGGCAAGGCTTCGGGCATGGCGGCCGAAGCGCTCTCCGCCATCACGCCGTACACGCGCAGCTTGCCCGCGCGCGCCTGCTGGATGACCATCGACAGCGGCAGCACGGCGAGGTCGAGCTGGTTGCCGCTGAGGTCGCTCACGATCTGCACGCCGGTGCGGTACGGCACATGGACCATGTCGACGCCGCCGCGCTGCTTGAGCAACTCGCCGCCCAGATGCAGCGAGGTACCGACGCCCGAGCTCGCATAGCTGTACTTGCCGGGCGCGGCCTTGAGGTCGGCATACAGCGCCTCGCTGGTCTTCGGCTGCAGCGCGGGCTTGCCCACCAGCGCCAGCGGCTGGGCGCCGAGCAGCGTGACGGGCACGAGGTCGGCGAGGCCGTCGTAGCGCACGGTGGAAGGCGTCACCATCTTCGCGATGACGACGGTGCTCTCGACCGACAGCAGCAGGGTGTAGCCATCGGGCCTGGCGCGCACGGCCTTCTCGGTGCCGATGACGCCGCCGGCGCCCGACACGTTCTCGATCACCACCGGCTGCCCGAGCCGCGTGGCGAGCTCGGGCGCGATCCAGCGCGCCATGACGTCGACGTTGCCGCCGGCACCGTAGGGCACGATCAGGGTGATCGGGCGCGCGGGCCAGGCGGGCTCCGCGATGGCAGCGGTGGTGCAGGCAGCGAAGGCCAGGGCCGCGAGCAGTGCGCGGCGGCGTGCGGTGTCGAGGTGCATCGTGGGATCCTTCAGTCGCGGTTCGTTTCCAGGGGAGCAGCCTGCTCGCGCTCGAGCGCGGCGATCTCGCGTTCGAAGTCGGCGCGCAGGCTGCGCTTCGCGTCGTCGTCGAGCCAGCAGGCGTCGACGCCCGCGAGGCTGAAGGCGCGCGCCTGCTCCCAGCCCCAGCCGCCGCCCTCGAGCACGGTGGCGTAGGTGTGGCTGAGGTCGGTGTGGAACATCGCGGGGTCGTCGGTGTTGAGGCTGACCGGCAGGCCCGCGTCGACCATGCGCTTCACGCTGTCGAGCCGCCGCCGCTGGTTGCGCACCACGCTCGTGATGCCGCAGACGCAGAAATGCACGCCGCGGTCGCGCGCGCGCCGCAGGCCGTCGTCGCTGGCGAGCAGGTTGTAGCCATGGTCGAGCCGGTCGCAGCCCAGCAGGTGGATGCAGTCGTCGACGTTGGAAGGCGGCGCCTCCTCGAGCGTCTGGTTGTCCTCGCAGACATGGGCGGTGCGCTTCAGGCCGGCGCGGCCCGCGCGCTCGAACAGGGCCGCGAAGCTGGCGGGCGGGCCCGCGCGCTCGGGGCCGTCGAGGCCCACGCCGACGACGAGGTCGGAGCGCAGGCCGAGGATGTCGTCCATCGCACGCTCGGCGCTGTCGCGCGGCAGGCCGCGGTCGAATGAGGCGATCAGCAGGCCCGAGCAGCCGAAGTCCTGCCGCGCGGCGCGCAGGCCGGCCACCAGCCCCTCGACCTGCACGCGGTACGGCACGCCCGTGGGCATGAAGTACTGCGGATTGAACGACAGCTCGACATGGCGCGCGTTGCTGCTGCGCGCGGCGCCCTCCACGGCCTCGTAGGCCACGCGCTCGAAATCGGCGCTGCTGCGCACCGCCTGCGCCGCGATGCGCAGCACGTCGATGAAGTCGTAGAAGTCGCGGTAGCTGTAGAGCGTGTCGACCGGGCGCGGCAGCGGCAGTTCGTACTGGCGCGCGAGCGCGACCAGCGTGGCCGGGCGCAGGGTGCCGGCCATGTGGAAATGCAGGTCGGTCTTGGGCAGCCGGGCGAGCAGGTCCGGACGGACCGGCGCGGGGGAGGAAGGGGTGGACATGGACGGCGACGATAGCCACGCCCACCGCCCGCGCCCAGCACAGCGCTGTGCAGCAGGTTATGACAGCGCCGTCATGACCTGGGCCGGTGCGCCAGCTCGCGCGCGGCCGCCGTCAGCTCGCCGCGCAGCCAGCGCATGGCCTGGTTCTTGTGCGTGCGCTCGTGCCACACGAGGCGGTAGCGGTGCGGCTTGATCTTCGCGGGAAAGGGCACGATCGCGAGCGGGTACTGGCGCGCGAAGTCCTCGGCCAGCAGGCGGCCGGTGGTGAACACGAGGTCGGTGCGCGCGAGGATGGCCGGCGCCATGCCGAGGAACTGGGTGTGCATCGCCGTGTGGACCGACACGCCGAGCTCGGCCAGCTGCGCATCGATGATGGTGCCCTGCCCCGGCACGTGCTCGAGCGAGGACAGGTGGCGCGCGCGCCGGTAGTCGTCGAGCGTCATCGGCGCCCTGGCCAGCGGATGGCCCTCGCGCACCAGGCAGACCATGGGTTCGGTCAGCAGGCTGGCGGCGCGCAGGTGGCCGGGCAGCTCGGGCCAGATGGTGATGACCATGTCGACCTCGCCGTCGGCGAGCTGGCGGTAGTGCTCGAAGCGCGAGCCCAGGCCGCGGATCACCACGTCGCACTCGGGCGCCTGGCGCGCCACGCGTTCGGCGATGTCGGCGAAGAACTGGCGCGGCAGGAAGTCGTAGGTCGCGATGCGGAAGCTCTGGCGCAGCTCGCGCGGCTCGACGGGGCCGGCCTCGGCGGTCAGCAGCGACATGTCGGCCAGGATGCGCCGCGTGGGCGCAGCCAGCGCCTGCGCGCGCTCGGTCAGCACCATGCGGTTGCCCACGCGCACCAGCAACTCGTCGCCGGTGAGCTGGCGCAGCACCTTGAGGTGGCGGCTCAGCGCGGACTGCGCCACGCCGAGCTTGGCCGCGGCCTGCGACACGCTGGCCTCGCTCAGCAGCACGTGGAGCGAGCGCAGCAGCGATTCGTCCAGTCGGCGGTCATGCTCGCCGGTGTCGGGCAGGGACATGGTGTTCGGATCGAAGAGGAATGGAACGTCTGCGGGCCAGCGATTCTGCCCGCCCGCCGCATGCGCGATTTTTGCGCCGCGGCCCGAAGTCTTTACACGGCTTTGATACGCCCCCTCCTACGCTGTCGCTCTTCCTTCATCCCCGAGCTCTCTCGATGCAACGATCGATCCGCGCCGCCTCCTCGGCACTCGCCCTCCCCACCCTGATTGCCGCCGCCTTCGCGCTGCCTGGCGCGGCCTTCGCGCAAGCGGCCGGCGATGCACCGGCACCGGCCGCCTCGCCGGTCACGGCCAACATCTCGCTGACCACGAACTACAAGTTCCGCGGCCAGGACCAGGACATGCTCGGCCGGAACGACTACGCCAAGACCCGCGGCGCCAAGCCCGCCATCCAGGGCGGCTTCGACTACGCCTTCGGCGAGAGCGGCTTCTACGTCGGCAACTGGAACTCCAGCGTCAACTGGCTCCAGGGCAACAGCGTCGAGGTCGACCTGTACGGCGGCTACAAGTTCAAGGCCGGCCCGCTGGACATGGACGTCGGTGCGCTGACCTACATCTATCCGGGCAACTCGGTCGGCAACACCACCGAGCTCTATGGCGCGGCCACCTATGCCGACGAGAGCCTCGGTTCCTTCACCCTGAAGTACTCGCACACGGTGTCGAAGGACTACTTCGGCTTTGCCGGCAACAAGCTGGGCTCGGGCCTCGAGGGCCGCAACACCGGCTACCTGAACCTGAGCTACAGCAAGGAGATCCTGCCCAAGGTGACGCTCAAGGCCGCGGTGGGCTACACGGCCCTGTCGAGCGACATCCGCAGGAACACGCCCTACAAGAGCTATGTCGACTACAACGTGGGCGCCAGCTACGACTTCGGCGGCGGTCTCACGCTCGCCGGCTCGGTGCAGGGCGCGAACCAGAAGAACGCCTTCAACGCCGCGGCCGGCCCGCTGTACGACTTCGGCTTCTACACCGTGCAGCAGGTCTACTCGCCGAACAAGCCGCGCTTCATCCTCACGCTGGCCAAGACGCTCTGACGAAGACGCCGGCGGCCCTCGGCATCAATCGATGCTGATGTTCGCCGTCTTCGCGACCTCCGCCCACTTCACGCGGTTGTCGTGCACCGTCTTCCTGAACTGCGCGGGCGTCTCGATGCGGATGGTGTTGCCCTGGCTCTCGAACTTCTCGCGGATCTCGGGCTGCTCGAGCACCGTCTTCACGGCGGCGTTGAGCTTCTCGACGATGCGCGCGTCGGTGCCCTTGGGCGCGAAGATGCCGAACCAGATCGAGCTGTCGAAGCCCTGGGTGCCCGGCAGGCCGCTCGATGCGATGGTGGGCACTTCCTTCACCGCGGCCACCGGCGTGGCGGTGGTCACGCCGAGCAGCCGCACCTTGCCGGCCTTGTAGTGCGGCAGGATGGTCTGGACCTGGTTCATGATGCAGCAGGTCTCGCCGCGCACCACCGAGGTGATGGCCTCGGGGCCGCCCTTGTAGGGCACGTGGACCATGTCGAGCCCGAGCCGCGCATTGAACTCGGCGAAGGCCATGTGGGTGCCGGCACCGTTGCCGGTGGAGGCGTAGTTGTACTTGCCGGGGTTGGCCTTGACGAGCGCGACGAACTCCTTGAGCGTCTTCACGTTGATCACGTCGGGATTGATCGTGAGCACGTTCGACACGTCGAGCACCGGCGCCACCGGCACGAAGTCGGCCTCGACGTCGAAGGGCAGCTTCTTGTAGAGCGCGGCATTGCTGCCGTGGGTGGCGGCGGTGCCGAACGAGAGCGTGTAGCCGTCGGGCTTCGCGTGGGCCACGTACTCGCTCGCGATGTTGCCGGCCGCGCCGGAGCGGTAGTCGATGATCACGGGCTTGCCGAGCTGGCGCGTCAGCGGGTCCTGGATGGTGCGGGCCACCACGTCGACACCGGAGCCGGCGGGAAAACCCATGATCAGCGTTACGGGCTGTTGCGGCCAATCGGCCTGTGCATGCGCCACGGGCGCGATCGACGCGCACAATGCAGCGGCCGTCAGCAGCGCGCGCAGGTGCCGGCTCGGAAAGTGGAAAGGGGGCATGGCGGTGGTCCTCGGTTCGGGCGGTGCAGGCCCGGATTCTGGCGCGATGCTCATACCCGCTTCGGCATGTGCTTATGCGCGACACACCTCCGGCGCGCCGCCTCTCCATAATCGCCCCATGGTTCGTCCCACACAACTCATCCATCCCCAGCGCGAACCGGTGGCGGTGCGCGCCGCGGCCACCGTGCTGCTTCTGCGCGATACCGCGTCCGGCATCGAGGTGCTGATGACGCGCCGCTCGGCCAAGGCCAGCTTCGCGCCCGGCGCCTACGTCTTTCCCGGCGGCCACATCGACGCGGCCGACGAGGTCGCCGCGCGCACGGCCGCGCGCCGCCCCACGCAGAGCCCGCTGCAGGCCACGCAGGCGGTGGCCGCGATCCGCGAATGCTTCGAGGAGCTCGGCGTGCTGCTCGCGCACCATGCCGACGGCCGCCCGGCCGGCGCCGAGGACATCGCCGCGATGGACCGCGACGGCCACGCGGCCGTGCCCTTCGCCGAGCAGTGCGCGGCGCGCGGGCTGGTGCTCGAGGCCGACCGCGTGTTCACCTTCGCGCACTGGATCACCGACCGCGACCTGCCCAAGCGCTTCGACGTGCCCTTCCTGGTGGCGCGCATGCCCGAGGGGCAGGAGCCCTCGGCCGACGAGAGCGAGCAGTTCGAGCCGAGCTGGGTGCGCCCGGCCGATGCACTCGCGCGCCACGCGGCCGGCAGCTTCTTCATGATCTTCCCGACCGTGCGCACGCTGCAGCGCATGGCCTCGTATGCGAGCGTCGACGCGGTGCTGGCGGCCTGCGCGAGCGAGCAGCCGCTGTGGACCAGTTGCCCGCGCGGCGGCTTCGTCAACGGCCGCGACGAGCGCTACATGGAGAACGACCCGCCCTTCGGCGAACTCGCGCTGGTCTGCCCCGACGGCCAGATGCTGCACTCGCTCGACTGGAAGAGCGATGCGCCGGTGGCGCTGCTGAAGAACGTGCAGCGCCTGACCGCGCCCAACCCGGGCGCGATGACCGGCCCGGGCACCAACAGCTACATCGTGGGCGACGCGGCCACCGGCCACATCGTGATCGATCCGGGCCCGAACGACCCCGCCCACATCGAGCGGCTGTGGCAGGCCGCCAGGGGCGACATCCGCATGATCGTCTGCACGCATTCGCATGCCGACCATTCGCCGGGCGCGGCGCCGCTGCAGGCGCTGGCCGGCGCCGCGAAGCCGCCGATCCTGGGGCTGTCGTCGGCGCCCACGGCGCGCTCGAGCGCGCGCTTCTCGGCCGAGCGCGAGCTGGCCGACGGCGAGCGGCTGGTGCTCGCGGGCACCGATGCCGAGGGCCAGCCGCTCACGCACACGCTGCGCGTGATCCACACGCCGGGCCACGCGGCCAATCACCTGTGCCTGGTGCTCGAGGAGGACGGGCTGCTGTTCTCGGGCGACCACATCCTCAACGGCAGCACCACGGTGGTCGATCCGCCCGACGGCGACATGACGGCCTACCTCGATTCGCTCGACAAGCTCGACGCGAACTGCGAGGCCGGCGGCGTCGAATTCATCCTGCCCGCGCACGGCCACGTGATCGGCTTCGCGCGCACGGCCATCGCCTACCTGAAGGCGCACCGCCTCAAGCGCGAGGCCAAGATCGCGGCCGCCATGCAGAAGCTGCCCGAGGGCACGCCCGAGCAGTGGCTGCCGCTGGCCTACGACGACGTGCCCGAGCGGCTGTGGCCGGTGGCCGCGCGCTCGCTGGCGGCGCACGTGGCGCGCATCCGGCAGCAGGCGGCCGTCGGTTCATGAGCGCTCCAGAAAGGCAGGACGCCGAGGGCATCCGTCTGGCCAAGCGCGTGGCCGCGCTCGCGGGCTGTTCGCGGCGCGAGGCCGAGCTGCTGATCGAGAACGGCGCGGTGCGCGTCGACGGCCAGCCGGCACTGCTGCCGCAATCGCGCGTGCAGCCGCACCAGCAGGTGGAGATCGAGGCGGGCGCGCGGCCCGAGCCGGTGCTGCCGGTGACGCTGCTGCTGCACAAGCCGGCCGGCCTGCGCATCGAGCAGGCGCACACGCTGCTGGTGGCCGCCAACCTCGCGCCCGCGCACGGAATGCCGCGCTTCCTGCCCGCGCAT
Organism: Variovorax sp. FG153; assembly: GCF_057809595.1. Lineage (NCBI taxonomy): Bacteria > Pseudomonadati > Pseudomonadota > Betaproteobacteria > Burkholderiales > Comamonadaceae > Variovorax > Variovorax sp. FG153. Next base: position 164,443 of record NZ_JBMDKG010000003.1, on the reverse strand, counting down.
GCGCGCGGCCAGCACTGCATGACGCCGCTGGAGACCGGCGCCAGCGGCCTGGTGGCCTTCACGCAGGAATTCCGCATCGAGCGCAAGCTGCACGAGGACGCCGCCGTCATCGAGCACGAGATCATGGTCGACGTGGCCGGTGCCGTGTCGCCCGAGCAGCTCGCGCGCTTCGAGCGCACGCCCGCGCGTGTGAGCATCGGCCGCCAGACGCCCGAGCAGACCGGGCTGCGCTTCGCGCTCAAGGGCGCGCAGCCGGGCCAGGTCGCGCACCTGTGCGACCGCATGGAGCTGCGCATCCTCGCGATGCGCCGCATCCGCATCGGACGCGTGCCGCTGGCCGGCCTCGCGCCCGGCCAGTGGCGCTACCTCGCGCCGCAGGAACGCTTTTGACGCCCCCGAAGAAGAAAGAAGAACGGGAAGCCGGCGCGCTTCCACCCTCGCACCGCATGTTCGCGGCCTGCTTTTTCAGCCAGCGGCTTCGCGCCGCCGACAGGAGACCCCAAGCCATGAAGTTCGGATCGATTCCCGCCACCGAGGCCGCGCCCTTCCCGCGCCGCCTGCCCGCCACGGTGGCGGCCCTCGCCCTCGCCTCGCTCGGCGGCTGCTCGGTGTTCGAGCCGCTGATGCCCGCGTCCCCGCCGCCGCCGGCTCCCGCGCCGCCGCCCATCGTGTCGAGGGACGGCCTGGCGCCGATCACCGAGGACCAGGTCGAGCGCATCCGCGAGCAGATCGCCGCCAAGCCGCCGACGCCGGCCGTGGGCCGCGTGGTGCGCAGCGCCTCCCCGACCATCGAGTCCTTCCTGCGCACCGAGGGTTGCATCACCGCGCGCAACGGCGCGGTGCTCAATCCCTTCGCGGCGCCGGGCCGGCTGTTCGACGCCCAGGGCTTCCAGGGCGGGCCGATGGCGCAGATGCAGTACCACGACAAGACCGCCTGCGTGACCGTCAAGCGGATCCAGAACTGGAAGATGGTGTCGCCGAAGCTGCTGCGCTTCGACGTGGTCTACGTGGGCGACGACGGGGAGGAGCGTTCGGTGAAGCGGCACGAGCTGGTGCGGCAGCCGAAGGGCGGGTGGTTGTTCGCGAAGTGAGCCCGTCACCGTTCAGGCTGAGCTTGTCGAAGCCTTGCGCGAGGCTTCGACAGGCTCAGCCCGAACGGGTGGGAATGGCTCAGCCCGAATGAGCTGAAACGGGCACCACCTTGCGCTGCGACCGCAGCGCCACCGCGAACGACAGCTGCGCCACGATCCCCGCCCCCGCGAGCACCAGCGCCGAGGCCAGCGCGGGATTGCGGTGCCCCATGCCCGCGAGCGCGGTGCACAGCGCGCCCACGGCCATCTGCGTGAAGCCGTAGAGGCCCGAGGCCGAGCCGATGATCTGCGGGTTGACGCCGATGGCCTGCGTGAGCGCGGCCGGCGAAGCCATGCCGACGCCGACGGTGAACAGGAACATGCTGGCCACGATCAGCGGCACCGACAGCCGGTCGGTGAGCGCGGCGCCCAGCAGCACGAAGGCCGCGAGCACGCTGAGCGCGTTGGAGCGGATCATCAGCCGGTCGACGCGCACGCGCGCGATCAGGTGGCTGGTGAGGAAGCTGCCGAGCCACACGCCCGAGACCAGGATGGCGAGGTAGATGCCGGCCTCGTGCGCGGGCCGGTGCAGCTGGTCGACGAAGATGAACGGCGCCGAGGCGACGAAGGCATACATCGAGGTGGTGGCGCAGCCGCCGCCGACGGAGAAGCCGAGGAAGGCCGGCGAGCGCAGCAGGCGCGCGTAGTTGCGCGCGAGCGCGGGCGCGCTGACGGCGGCGCCGGGCCGGCCGGTCTCGGGCAGCAGGCGCCAGGTGAACAGCAGGCCGACGATGCCGAGCGCGAACAGGCCGTAGAAGATCGAGCGCCAGCCCAGGGCGGTGGCCAGCGCGCCGCCGACCAGCGGCGCGATGCTCGGGCCCACGGTCACCATCAGGTTCATCAGCGCGAGGCGGCGCGTGGCCTCCTGCGGCTCGGCGGTGTCGCGCACGATGCTGCGCCCGAGCACCAGGCCCGCGCAGCCGCCCATGGCCTGGAACAGCCGCGCGGTGATCAGCGCATGCACCTCGGGCGCGAGCGCGGCGGCCAGGCCGGCGGCGGTGTAGAGGGAGAGGCCCGCGAGCAGCACCGGCCGGCGGCCGAAGCGGTCGGCCAGCGGGCCGTACACCAGCTGCCCGACGGCCAGGCCGAAGATGTAGAGGCTCACCGTCATCTGCATCTCGCCGATGCCGGCACCGAGGCTGCGCGCGGCGATCGGCAACGCGGGCACGAAGATGTGCATGGCCAGGGTGCCGCTGAAGGTGACGAGCGCGAGCAGCCACAGCGGCGCGTGCGCGGCGCGCGGCACGGGAATGGCGTTCGTGCTCACTGCTTGCGTGCCTCGCTGCCGGTGGCGGCGAGCCGGTCGCCGTCGTCCGTCTCCCAGCCGCCGCCCAGCGCCATGAACAGCACGATCTGGTCGTCCGACAGCTGCGCCTCGCTGGCCGCCAGCGCGGCATCGCTCGCGGCCAGCGCACGCTCGGCATCGAGCGCGTCGAGGTAGGCGGTGCGGCCGTTGCGGTAGAGCTGGCGCGCCTGCGCGGCGACGGTGGCGCTCTCGTCGCGCGCGGCCTGCAGCGCGGCGCGGCGGTCGAGCTCGCGCGCGTAGTTGCCGAGCGCCGACTCGGTCTCGCGCAGCGCGGTGAGCACGGTGCCGTCGAACTTCGCGAGCGCCGCGCGCGTGCCGGCCTCGGCCTGTGCGATGCGGGCCTGCGCGATGCCGGTGTTGGGCACGGTCCACGAGATCAGCGGGCCGAGGCTCCAGCCGAAGGTGCCCTTGCGGCCGAAGTCCTCGGCCGGGCCGGCCGACGAGGCCGACAGGCCCAGGGTGATCTTCGGATAGAGGTCGGCCGTGGCGACGCCGATGCGCGCGGTGGCCTGGGCCAGGCTGCGCTCGGCCTGGCGGATGTCGGGCCGGCGGCGCAGCAGCGCGGCGCCGTCGCCCACCGGCACGGTGCCGGCCACGCGCGGCGGCACGGCGCAGTCGGCGAGCTCGCGCGGGAAGTCCTGCGGCAGTTCGCCCGTGAGCGTGGCGAGGCGGTAGAGCGCGTTCTGGCGCTCGGCCACGAGCGGCGGCAGCGCGGCCGTGAGCTGCTGCAGCTGCGCGCGGGCACGGCCGGTGTCGAGCGCGCCGGCACGGCCGGCCTCGTGCAGCTTCGCGGTGACGTCGACCGCCTCCTGCTGCAGCCGCACCGATTTCTGCGCGATCGACAAGCGCAGGCCGGTGGAGCAGGCCTCGGCATAGGCACGCGCGGTGCCGGCCGCGACGTTCACGCGCACCAGGTCGAGCGCGGCCGCGGCCGACGCGGTGCCGGCCTCGGCAGCCTCGGCGGCGCGGCGGATCTGGCCGAACAGGTCGACCTGGTAGGACAGCGACAGGCCGCTGCTGTAATTGAAGCGGTCCGGCGGCTCGTAGTCCTTCTGCAGCAATTGCAGGCCCGAGACATGGCCGAACGAGGGCCCGCCGTTCACGCCGATGACGGGGCGCTTGCCGCCGGCCACCTCGGCCTCGATGGCGCGCTCGCGCTCGAGGTTGGCGACCGCCTGGCGCAGGTCGGTGTTGTGCGCGAGCGCCTGCTCCACCAGCCGGTCGAGCCGCGGGTCGCGGTACAGCCGCCACCAGTGCGGCGGCAGCGGCACGGCCTGCAGGCCGGCGGCGGGGTTGGCTTCGGCGAAGGGCCGGCCGGCCGCGGGCTGGCTCGCGATGGCCTCGTCGGGCTGGCGGTAGTCGGGGCCGACGCTGCCGCAGGCCGCGAGCGCCGCGGCGGCGGCCAGCGCGGCGATGCGCAGCACGGCGCGGGATGCGTTGGCCATCATCCTTCCTTCCTGGCGCCGCTCTTGGCCTCGGCATCGGCGGCGGTCTTCTCGCGCTGCGCCTCGGCCCGCTCGAGCACCTGCACCGTCACCGTCTGCCCCGCCACCAGCCGCGCGCCCGCGGGCAGCGGATCGAGCTTCACGCGCACCGGGATGCGCTGCGCGAGCCGCACCCAGTTGAAGGTGGGATTCACGCTCGGCAGCAGGTTGGCGCTGGTCGAGCGGTCGCGGTCGGCGATGCCGGCGGCCACGCTCTCGACGGTGCCGCCGAGCACCGCGCCGCCGCCCATCGGCATGACGTGCACGCGGTCGCCTAAGTGGATGCGCGGCAGCTTGGTTTCCTCGAAGTAGCCCTCGACGTAGAAGGAGCGCGCATCGACCAGCGCGAGCACCGGCCGGCCCGCGGCCGCGTAGCTGCCCTGGCGCAGGTCGAGGTTGGTGACCAGGCCGTCGGCCGGCGCGCGCACCTCGGCGCGCTGCAGGTTCAGCCGCGCCGAATCGAGCGCGACCTCGGCCTGCGCGACGGCGGCGCGCGCCTGCTCGACACGCGCGCGGGTCTGTTCGCGCGCTTCCTGCGAGACCAGCGCCTCGAGCCCCGCGTTGCGCGCGTTCTCGCGCTGGGCCTGCGCGCTCATGGCGCGTTGCGCGGCGAGCGCGGCCTGGGCCTGGCGCACGGCCAGGTCGTAGCGCGCGCGGTCGACCTCGAACAGCAGGGTGCCGGCGGCCACCGACTGGTTGTCCTGCACCGGCACGGCCGTGACCAGGCCCGAGACGTCGGGCGCGATCTGGACCACGTTGGCCCGCACGCGGCCGTCGCGCGTCCAGGGCGCGAGCTCGTAGTGGTCCCAGAGGCGAAAGCCGGCCCAGACGGCGGCGGCCACCACGGCCGCGGTGACGAGGATGCGCAGCGCGCTGGCGGGCCAGGTGCGGGCGCCGGCCTTGTTGTTGTCGTTGGATGTGTTGGCGGTCATGGTGTGGTCATTGCAGGGAGGTCGTGGCGCGGCTCAGCGCATAGAGCAGCAGCAGGTAGAGCGCCATGTCGAACAGGGCCGGGTGCCAGACCCAGCGGTAAAGGCCGGTGGCGGCCAGCAGCCGGCGCACGCCCCACAGGGCCAGCAGCGCGGCGCCGGCCAGCAGCATCAGCCAGGGCACGTAGAGGCCGTAGAAACTCGCTTCGCCGATCATCGGGACACTCCTTGCGCGGGAACTGGAACAGCGGAGGCCGCGCGCATCGGCGGTGCCTCCGGAAAGAGATTGCGGCGCAGCCCCACCAGCGCGGTGACGGCCGAGCGCGCGTCGGCACTCGACGCACCCGCGGTGCCGAGCATCGAGGCCAGCGCCTCGTCGATGCGCGCCAGCAGGCTCGCGGGCCGCGCGGCCACGCGGCCACCGGCGCGCTGGCGGAAGAAGCGCGCGATGTCGCCGAGCAGCGCGCTCGCCGAGGCCAGCGGCAGCTGCGCGCGCACGCGCTGCAGCGCATCGATGTCGGCACCCATGCGCAGGTCGCGCAGCGCGTCGTCGGCGGCCACGCCCTCGATGCGGCCGCCGGCCTGCGCGATGCGCGGTGCCAGCAGGCCGATGCGGTCGAGCATGCGCACCGCGTAGGCGTCGCCGGGCACGCCACGGCGCTGGGCCGACGGCGACAGGCTCGCGGGCGTGGCCGCGGCCGCGCCGGCCATCTCGCCGAGCTCGCGCCAGGTGGCGCGCTGGATGCGGCGCGCGCTCCAGTCGGCGCCCACCGAGCGCACCAGCCGTGTGACGAAGGCCGCGGCCACCACGCCGAAGACCTGGCCCAGCATGCTGTTGATGAAGCTCACGATGTCGGCGGTGGCGGTGTCGTGCATCGCCAGCGTGCCCGCGACGCCGAACAGCAACGCCATCGCGGCCATGAAGTAGGCCGGCCGGGCCATGTACAGGCCCAGTGCCAGGAACACCGGCGCGCAGACCGCGACCAGCATGCCGAAGTCGTGCACCAGCGGCAGCAGCACCAGCACGTAGAGCGCGGAGATCGGGATCGACCACAGCGTCCACTTGAGGAAGCCCTGGATCGCGGGCACCGGGTCGTCCATGGTGGCGAAGAAGCAGCAGAAGACCGCGGCCATCATGGTGGCCGCCGAGCCCATCGACCAGCCGGTGAGGATCCAGAACGCGCCGCACAGGCAGATGGCGAGCACGGCCGCGAGCGCCGACAGCAGCGCCATGCCGCGGTCGAGGTGCAGCACGCGGTTGCCGAGCGCGGCGATGCGGCGCGGCGGCACCGCGCCCTTGAGGCCGTCGTCGATGTCGGCGCGCAGCCGCGCGCAGGCGCGCCAGCCCTCGACCAGTTCCTCGAGCCGGCCCGCGAGCGCGATGCGCAGCGCGCGGCCCCAGGCGGAGACGGAGGCATCGGGTCGCGTGGCGGCGAGCGCGGCAAGGGTCGCGCGCAAGGCCTGCAGGCGCGCATCGTCCGAAGTGCCGGCGCCCTCCTCGCGCAGCCACTGCCCGGTCTGCGCGAGCAGCGCGGCCACGTCGGGCGCGATGGCGCCCTCGGCCTGCTCGAGCGCGAGCAGCCGGTCTTCCACCGCCGACAGCGCGGGCGTGAGCGCGGCCACGCGGTCCTGCATGGCGCGGATCGCGCCGGCGGTCCAGCGCAGGTGCGTGGTGTCGAAGGGCACGTGGGTCGACAGGATGCGCAGCTGCGTGATGTCGCCCGCGAGGCGGCGCCGGTCGTCGGCCAGGCGCTTCGGGTCGGCATCGGCGCGGCGCGCGGGCGTGCCCGTGGCGCTGGCGGGCGGCTGCAGCAGGTCGCCGAGCCACTTGCGCGCGTCCTGCAGGGTGCGGTCGAGCAGGCCCAGCACCGTGGGGCCCATGCCGGCCGGCAGCACCAGGCTGTGCAGCAGCGTGGCGCAGAAGATGCCCAGGCCGATCTCCTCGACGCGCGCGACGGCGGTGTCGAACAGCGCCTCGGGCGCCTGCACCGAGGGAAAGCCGATCAGCGCGGCGGTGTAGCCCGCGAGCATGAAGACATAGGAGCGCGGCGTGCGGTCGAACAGCGAGATGCACAGGCACAGGCCGACCCACAGCGCGAGCACCAGCGTCAGCAGCTCGGGCGCGTTCGACAGCGCGGGCACCAGCAGCACGGTGGCGGTGCTGCCGATCAGCGTGCCGCAGAAGCGATAGACCGCCTTGGAGCGCACCGCGCCGGCCAGCGGATGGGCGACGACGTAGGTGGTCATCAGGGCCCAGAACGGACGCGGCAGGCCGGCGCGGCTGGCGAGGTACATCGCGAGCATCGCGGCGGCGAAGCTCTTGGTGGAGAAGACGATCTCGGCGCGGCTGAAGCGCGGCAGGCTCAACGAGGGCATCTAGCGTCGCCCCTCGGCCGGTGCGCCGCGGCCCAGCCGTTCCTCGAGCACCGCGAACACGCGCAGGCAGGCCGCGAGGTCCTCGTCGGACACGCCCTCGAACAGCGCGGCGCGCATCAGGCTCAGCGCGGCCTCGATGGGTTCGCAGGCGGCCTCGCCCGCGGGCGTGAGATGCAGGGTCTTGGCGCGGCGGTCGGCCGGGTCCTCGCGGCGCTCGACATAGCCGGCCTCCACGAGCTGGTCGAGCGAGCGCACCAGCGAGGGCCCCTCGATGCCCAGCGCCTCGGCCAGCACGCCCTGGCGCACGCCCTGCTCCATGCGGCCGATCATCACCACCGGCCAGGCCAGGGTCTGCGACAGGCCCACGTGCGCGACCGCCTTGTCGGCCGCGGCGCGGTAGCCGCGCTGCAGGGTCGAGAACTGCATGCCGAGCTTCATCAGCGCGGCTTCGCGCGCTTCCTTTTTCTTCTTCCGGCCGGCGGGCGGAGTGACCGGTTCGGCCATGGCAAGGCTCCCAATTAGTTAGCTTGCTATCGATTATACGGGTTTACCCCAGATCGTGCCGGCCATGCCGACGGGCGGGTCATGCGCCGAGAGGCATGACCCGACGAAGAACGTTGGGGGAAGAAATAAAAGTGTGAAGCGCGCCGATAAGCCGGATTCTGTGCACCGGACCTCTCTTGCGAAATGCCCGGCGTGACCGCCATTACTCTGGGCCGTCTGTCGCCAGACGGCTCGATGCCACCTACCCGCCAGCTCAGCGGAACCACCTCGATACTGGCCTACTTGGTGTTGCTGCGCGCAGAGATTGCCCGTTTCACCCGAACTGAATCGGCTCGTCTCTGTTGCTCTGATCCTCACCTCACGGTGGAGAGCCGTTAGCTCCTGCGCTGTCCTGTGCAGTCCGGACGTTCCTCCAGTGCGGCCTTTCGGCACTTGCACCAGCGGCGGTCTGGCACGCTTCACGGAACGGATTATCGCCGCAGGAAGCGACCGCGATCGAAAGCGGGATCGGACAACCGGACGCAGAGGACGCGAAGGTGTCGCGAAGGACGCAAAAGAAACCCCGAAAGATTTTTTATGGAAGTCCTTTCGCGACCTTCGCGGAATCTTCGCGTCCTCTGCGTCCGGCTGTTTGCCTTCAAGCGATCCCGCAGAACTCCCGCCGGTACTGCTCCGGCGTCGTGCCCGCCTCGCGCTGGAACATCGCGATGAAGGCCGAGGCCGTGCTGTAGCCGAGGTCGAAGGCGATCTCCTGCACCGTGCGGCCGGCCTCCAGCGCATCGATGGCGCGCAGGAAGCGCAGCCGCTGGCGCCAGTCGCCGAAGGACATGCCGAGTTCGCGCTGGCACTGGCGCGCGAGCGTGCGCTCGGTCATGTGCACGCTCGCGGCCCACTCGGCCAGCGAGCGGTGGTCGCCGGGCTCGGCCTGCAGCGCCTCGAGCACGCCGACCAGCGCGGGCGAGGCGGCCGCGGGCAGGTAGCAGCGCAGCACCTCGGCGCGCGCGAGCTGGTCGACCACCACCTGCGCGAGCCGCAGGTCGGCCGGCGTGACGGGCTCGTTCACATCGCGCGCGGCGAAGTCGGCCAGCACGCTGCGGACGATCGGGCTGATGCGCACGGTGCAGGGCTGCGCGGGCAGCTCGGCGCACAGCGCGGGCACGATGTAGACGGTGCGGTAGACCACCGCATGGCGCAGCGTGCAGCTGTGCACCACCCGCGGCGGGATCCACACCGCGTACTGCGGCGGCGAGAGGAAGCGCAGGCCCTCGGCCTCCATCTGCATGGTGCCGTGCGCGGTGTAGTTGAGATGGCCCCAGCTGTGGCTGTGCGGCGCGGCCAAGGTGTCGGCGCCGAATTCGTCCCAGTTGAAATAGAACGGGCCGGCCTTGTGCTCCACGTCCTGGATCGACAGGTAGCGCGCGCGATCGGCCATGGCGGGGCGGTTCCTCGAAAGAGCGTCCGGAATTCCGGACCGGTTGTCCTGATCGAGCTATATGCCGCAGGACGGACGCACCGATGATAGCCCCGCCTCCTCCTGAAAGTCCTGTCCCATGTGGCCCTATGCCTTCCCCCTGCTCGCCGTCGTCATCTGGTCGGGCAACACCGTCGTCAGCAAGATGGCGGCCGGCACCATCGCGCCGGCCGAGATCAGCTTCTACCGCTGGCTGCTCGCGGCCCTGCTGTTCACGCCGCTGGCGCTGCGCCCGGTGCTGCGCAACTGGCGCGCGATCCGCCCGCAGCTGGGCCGCATCGCGGTGCTCGGCCTGCTGGGCATGGTGGTCTACCAGAGCCTCGCCTACTACGCGGCCTACATGACCACGGCCACGCACATGGGGATCATCGGCTCGCTCACGCCGATGATGGTGCTGGCGCTGTCGATCCTGCTGCTGGGCCAGCGGCTCACGGCCGGCGCGGTGGCGGGCTCGCTGGTGTCGATCGCGGGCGTGGCGGTGGTGGTGTCCTCGGGCAACCTCGGCACGCTGCTCGAGAGCGGCGCCAACCTGGGCGACGGCCTGATGCTGCTGGCGATGCTGGCCTATGCGGTCTACGTGATCCTGCTCAAGCGCTGGGGCATGAAGGAAGTGCCCGCGCTGCAGCTGCTCTACCTGCAGATCGTGTGCGCGGTGATCGTGCTGCTGCCGCTGTACCTGCTGACGCCGCGCATGGGCCTGTCGGCCGCCAACCTGCCGCTGATCGGCTTCGCGGGCCTCGGCGCCTCGATGCTCGCGCCGCTGGTGTGGATGCACACGGTGGCCCACATCGGTCCGAGCCGCGCGAGCATGTTCTTCAACCTGATCCCGCTGTTCACCGCACTGATCGCGGCGGCGGTGATCGGCGAATCGCTCGCGGCCTATCACGCGGTCGGCGGCGTGCTGACGGTGGCCGGCGTGCTGCTGGCCGAGCTGTGGAAGGCGCCACTGCGGCGCCCGGTGCTGGCCGGGTCCTGAGCCGCTTCAGCCGGCCGCCGCGGCGCGCCGGAAGCGCCCCGGCGTGAGGCCCGCATGGCGCGCGAAGGCGCGATTGAACGCGGCCTCGGAGCGGTAGCCGACGGCCTCGCCGACCGAGGCCGTGTCCTGCCCGCCCTGCGCGAGCAGGCGCGACGCGAGCTCCATCCGCAGGCTGGTCAGCAGCTCGAGCGGGCCGGTGCCCGTGCGGCGCGCGAACTCGCGCCCGAAGGTGGCGCGCGAGAGGTGGCAGCGCTCGGCCAGCGAGGCCACGGTCCAGTCGTGCTGCGGCGCATCGAGCATGGCCTTGAGCGCGCCCGCCAGCCGCGGGCTGGCCATCAGGCCCAGCACGCCCGAGAGCTCGGGCCGGGTGTCGAGGCAGGCGCGCACCGCCAGCGTGAACAGCGTGCCCGAGAGCTGCGCCACGATGGCCTGCGCGCCGGCGTTCTGCTGCTCGATCTCGTGCGCCATCAGCCGCACCAGGCCCTGCAGCCAGCCGTACTCGGGCCGCTGGCCGAAGGGGATCACCAGCGGATCGGGCAGCGCGTCGAGCAAGGTGCTGCGGCGCCGGCCCGGGAACTCGAACTCGCCGCAGAGGATGTCGGTGTCGGCCTTCGCGGGACGCGGCAGGTTGGTCTTGAGGTCGACCAGCTCGCCCTTGCGCAGGCGGATCGGGCGCATGTCCTCCGGCGGCTCTCCCGGCTCCGGCCCGCGCCCCGCGGTGCGCAGCACGTGCGCCTGGCCGTGCGGCAGGATCACGAGGCTGCCCTCCTCCAGCGGCAGCAGCGTGCCGCTGGCCGGCAGCCACAGCTCGCAGCGCCCGCGCATCAGGATGTGGAAGGGCGCGCGCCACGGGCCGATGGCCTCGTGCGGCGCGGCCCAGTCCTGGCCGAACAGGCAGCGCAGGTCCATGCGGCCGCGCGGGGCCAGCCAGGCTACGAGTTCGCTCAGGGCATCCATGGTGTGAGACGTTGGAGCAATTTTTTCAGCCGGATCGGCATTCAAAATCCTAGCATGCAGGCCTACAGTTCATTCACCGACTTCCACGAGGTGAACAGAATGACTTCCGATCTCGTCCCCGCCGCCGCACCGGCCGCCGCATCGGCCCGCGGCCCGATTCCCGTCTCCTTCTTCAGCATCGCCGTCGGCCTGCTCGCGCTGGCCGCGGCCTGGCGCGCGGCGACGCCGCTGTGGCAGCTGCCACCCGAGGCCGCGCAGGCCCTGACCTGGGCCGGCATCGCCGTCTGGCTGGTGCTGCTGGTGCTCTACGCCGCCAAGTGGCTGCGCCATCCCGACGAGGCGCGCGCCGAGCTCGAGCACCCGGTGCAGTCGTCGTTCGCGGCGCTGGGCCCGGTGGCCAGCATGCTGGCGGCGGTCGCGCTGCTGCCCTACGCACGCCCGGTGGCGCTGGCCGTGTTCGCGCTGGCGGTCACGGCGCAGCTCGCGCTCGGCCTGCGGCTCTATGGCCGCACCTGGCAGGGCGGCCGCGCGCCGGCCTCGGTCACGCCGGCGATCTACCTGCCGGCGGTGGCGCAGAACTTCGTCGCCGGCACCGCGGCCGCGGCCTTCGGCTGGCCGCAGCTGGGCCTGCTGTTCTTCGGCGCGGGGCTGTTCTCGTGGCTCGCGCTCGAATCGCTGATCCTGCACCGCGCCGCCACGCAAGATCCGCTGCCCGAGGCGCAGCGCCCGCTGCTGGGCATCCAGCTCGCGCCGGCCGTGGTCGGCGGCGGCACCTGGCTCGCGGTCAACGGCGGCGTGCCCGACCTGTTCGCGCAGATCCTGCTGGGCTACGGCCTCTACCAGGCCCTGCTGCTGCTGCGCCTGCTGCCGTGGATCTCGCGCCAGTCGTTCACGCCCGGCTACTGGGCCTTCAGCTTCGGCGTGGGCGCGCTGCCGACGCTCGCGATGCGGCTGGTGGCGGCCGGCGCCACGGGGCCGGTGCGCTGGCTCGCGCCGCTGCTGTTCGTGGCCGCCAACGCGATCGTCGGACTGCTCGTGGCGCGCACCGTGGCGCTGCTGGTGCGCGGCCGGCTGCTGCCGGTTGCAACACCTTCGCGCTGAAAGGTCCGCGGGCTGGTCTCACAATGCGCGCTGTCGTTGCGACAACCATCGAACCGAACGCATCCAAGGAGATTCCATCCATGAAGGCCCAGAACATCCTCCAGACCATCGGCAACACGCCGCACGTGCGCATCCAGCGCCTGTTCGGCAACGCGAAGCAGCAGGTCTGGGTCAAGGCCGAACGCGCCAACCCCGGCGGCTCGATCAAGGACCGCATCGCGCTCGCGATGGTGGAGGACGCCGAGAAGAGCGGCGCGCTCAAGCCCGGCGGCACCATCGTCGAGCCCACCTCGGGCAACACCGGCATCGGCCTGGCGATGGTCGCGGCCGTCAAGGGCTACAAGCTGATCCTGGTGATGCCCGACAGCATGTCGGTGGAGCGCCGCCGGCTGATGCTGGCCTACGGCGCCACCTTCGACCTGACGCCGCGCGCGGGCGGCATGAAGGCCTCGATCGCGCGCGCCGAGGAGATCGTCGCGGGCACGCCCGGCGCCTGGATGCCGCAGCAGTTCAACAACCCGGCCAACGTCGAGGTGCACGTGCGCACCACGGCCGAGGAGATCGCGGCCGACTTCCCCGAGGGCATCGACGTGCTGATCACCGGCGTGGGCACCGGCGGCCACATCACCGGCGTGGCGCGCGTGCTCAAGAAGAAGTGGCCGAAGCTGCAGGTGTTCGCGGTCGAGCCCGTGGCCTCGCCCGTGATCTCGGGCGGCCAGCCCGCGCCGCACCCGATCCAGGGCATCGGCGCCGGCTTCATCCCGAAGAACCTCGACACCGCGCTGCTCGACGGCGTGCTGCAGGTCGATGCCGAGCCCGCGCGCGAGATGGCGCGCCGCTGCGCCACCGAGGAAGGCATGCTGGTGGGCATCTCCTCGGGCGCCACGCTGGCGGCCATCGCGCAGAAGCTGCCCTCGCTGCCCGAGAACGCGGTGGTGCTGGGCTTCAACTACGACACCGGCGAGCGCTACCTGTCGGTCGAAGGCTTCCTGCCCGCCTGATCCCCTCGCTTCCCCGCGTTGCGGCCAGCTATCCCTTTGATAGCGGCCCAACGCGTAAAATCGTCGGCCTGCTTGATAACCACAAGCCCCACGACATGCTGAGAATCTCCGAACTCAAACTTCCGCTCGACCATGCGCCCGAGGCGCTGGCCGCGCTGATCGCCCGCACCCTCGAGGTGCCGCCCGAGGCGATCGCCTCCCACACCGTCTACAAGCGCAGCTTCGATGCCCGCAAGGCCGAACTGCTGACGGTCTACATCTGCGACGTGGCGCTCGCCGACGCGAAACGCGAGGCCGCGCTGCTCGCCAGGCACGCCGGCCATCCGCACATCCAGAACGCGCCCGACATGCGCCACACGCTGCCGGCGGACGTACCCGCGGGCGCGAGCCGCCCGGTGGTGATCGGCTTCGGCCCCTGCGGCATCTTCGCGGCGCTGATGCTGGCGCAGATGGGCCTGCGCCCGATCGTGCTGGAGCGCGGCAAGACCGTGCGCCAGCGCACCAAGGACACCTGGGGCCTGTGGCGCAAGAGCGTGCTCGACCCCGAGTCGAACGTGCAGTTCGGCGAGGGCGGCGCCGGCACCTTCTCCGACGGCAAGCTCTACAGCCAGATCAAGGACCCGCGCTTCCTCGGCCGCAAGGTGATGGAGGAGTTCGTCAAGGCCGGCGCGCCGCCCGAGATCCTCTACGTCGCGCATCCGCACATCGGCACCTTCAAGTTGGTGAAGGTGGTGGAGAACATCCGCGAGCAGATCGTGGCGCTCGGCGGCGAGATCCGCTTCGAGCAGCGCGTGACCGACGTGCGCATCGAGGACGGCCAGCTGCGCGGCCTCACCGTGCTCGACCAGGCCACCGGCCGGAGCCACGAGCTGCGCGCCGACCACGTCGTGATGGCGCTCGGCCACAGCTCGCGCGACACCTTCGCGATGCTGCACGAGCGCGGCGTGCACATCGAGGCCAAGCCCTTCTCGATCGGCTTTCGCGTCGAGCATCCGCAGGGCCTGATCGACCGCGCGCGCTGGGGCCGCCATGCGGGCCACCCGATGCTGGGCGCGGCCGACTACAAGCTGGTGCACCACGCGAGCAATGGCCGCTCGGTCTACAGCTTCTGCATGTGCCCGGGCGGCACCGTGGTCGCGGCCACCAGCGAGCCGGGCCGCGTGGTCACCAACGGCATGAGCCAGTACTCGCGCGCCGAGCGCAACGCCAACGCGGGCATCGTGGTGGGCATCGACCCGCGCGACTACCCCGAGGGTCCGCTGGCCGGCATCGCGCTGCAGCGCGCGCTCGAGTCCAACGCCTTCGTGCTCGGCGGCGGCGACTACCGCGCGCCGGGCCAACTGGTGGGCGACTTCATCGCCGGCAAGCCCTCCACCCAGCTCGGCGAGGTGATGCCCTCGTACAAGCCCGGCGTGACGCCGACCGACCTGCATCGCGCGCTGCCCGACTTCGCGATCGAAGCGATGCGCGAGGCCTTCCCGGCCTTCGGCCGCAAGATCAAGGGCTTCGACCTGCACGACGCGGTGCTCACCGGCGTCGAGACGCGCACCTCCTCGCCGATCAAGATCACGCGCGGCGAGGACTTCCAGAGCCTCAACGTGCGCGGCCTCTATCCGGCCGGTGAGGGCGCGAGCTACGCGGGCGGCATCCTGTCGGCCGGCGTGGACGGCATCAAGGTCGCGGAGGCCGTGGCGCGCGGCCTGCGTGCCGAGGCCGAACGGCAGCGCACCGCCGCCGTCTGAGAACGCCATGACGACCACGAACGACCGCACTCCCCTCGCCTTCGCACGACCGGGCACCGGCGCCTTCGCGCTCGCCATCGGCGCGATGGCGCTGGTGGTGCTCGCCTCCAACATCCTGGTGCAGTTCGCGATCAACGACTGGCTGACCTGGGGCGCCTTCACCTACCCGGTCGCCTACCTCGTGAGCGACCTCGTCAACCGGCGCTTCGGCCCCGGCATGGCGCGCCGCGTGGCCTGGATCGGCTTCGCGGTGGCGGTGGCGGTGTCGCTGCTGCTCGCGCCGGCACGCATCGCGCTGGCCTCGGGCAGCGCCTTCATCGCCTCGCAGCTGCTCGACATCCGCGTCTTCGACCGCCTGCGCCGCGGCCTCTGGTGGCGCGCGCCGCTGGTGGCCACCGTGGTCGCGGCGGTGCTCGACAGCATCGTGTTCTGGGGCATTGCGTTCGCGGGCACCGAGGGCCCCTGGCTCACCTGGGCGCTCGGCGACCTCGGCGTGAAACTCGCGGTCGGCGTGTTCATGCTGCTGCCGTTCCGCCTGCTGATCGGCCGCCAGGCGATGCGCCCGGCCCTGCGCTGACCGAAGAACCCGGGATCCCTTCCATGCAGGACGACGACCGCTTCCATTTCTACGAGCCCGCGCTGGGCCACGGCCTGCCGCACGATCCGTTCAACGCGATCGTCGGCCCGCGGCCCATCGGCTGGATCTCCTCGCGCGATGCGCGGGGCGTGCTCAACCTCGCGCCCTACAGCTTCTTCAACGGCTTCAACTACACGCCGCCGATCGTCGGCTTCGCGAGCATCACGGCCAAGGACAGCCTGCGCAACATCCGCGAGACCGGCGAGTTCGGCTGGAACCTCGCCACGCGCCCGCTGGCCGAGCCGATGAACCAGAGCTGCGCCGCGGTGCCGCCCGAGGTCGACGAGTTCGCGCTCGCCGGGCTCACGCCCGCGCCTTCGCGCCGCATCGCGGTGCCGCGCGTGGCCGAGAGCCCGGTGTCCTTCGAATGCCGGCTGACGCAGATCGTGCAGCTGCAGGCCGCCGACGGCCGCGCCATCGAGACCTGGCTGGTGCTCGGCGAAGTGGTGGGCGTGCACATCGCGCGCGAACTGCTGCGCGAAGGCATCTACGACACCGCCGCGGCGCAGCCGATCCTGCGCGGCGGCGGCCCGGCGGACTATTTCGAGATCCGGCACGACAATCTGTTCAAGATGTTCCGGCCCCGCTGACGCGCACCGCGCGCCGCCCACCGACTTCCAACCCCTAATTCCGACTTCGCGCCCCGCGCCGAATCCCGAGCATGACCGACGCCCCCACCACCGCCCCGAAGACGAATCCGCGCAACAAGCCGCGTGGCCCTCGCCCGGACCTGGCCTCCCAGCTGCAGCAACTGCGCGGCGGTGCCGATGCCGCGCAGGAGCCCGGCGCCGAAGCCGCGCCCGCGGCCGGCGCCCGCCCCGAGGGCCAGGCGCAGCGCGACAACAACCCGCGCCGCAAGTCCCAGCGGCCGCAGCGCGGCCAGGGCCCGCGCGGCCCGCAGGGCGCCGCGCCGCAGCGCCAGCCGCAGGCCCAGGCGCAGCCCCAACAGCCCGAGCGCCCGGCGCGCAAGGTCAACCCGGTGCTCGAGCGCCTGTTCGAGCTCTATCCGCAGCTGTTCGGCGCGCGTTTCGTGCCGCTGAAGCTCGGCGTCTACGAGGACCTGCTCGCGCGCCATCCCGAGGACTTCAAGGCCGAGGACCTCAAGGTCGCGATGGGCCAGCATGCGCGTTCCACGCGCTACCTCGAGAGCGTGGCCGCCGGCCATCCGCGCCACGACCTCGACGGCAACGCGCTCGATCCGGTCGCGCCCGAGCACGTGCACCACGCCATCCTCGAGCTGCACCGCCGCCGCTCGCAGCGCACCGAGGGCGACCTGCGCCCGCAACTGGTGGCGCGCATCGCGCGCGCCATCGAGAGCTCGGGCCTGGACCGCGAGGCCTACGCCGTGCTCGTGCGCTCGCGCGACGAGAAGGCCAATGCCGTGGTCGACGAGGCGCTGGCCGAACTGGCGGCGCAGGCCGCCAAGCGCGAAGCCCTGCTGCGCGCCTTCGAGGCCAGCGGCCGCGGCGAGCAGGAGTTCGCCGACATGTACGGCATGAAGCCCGGCGAGGTGACGCGCACGCTGCAGCGCGCGCGCAAGGAACGCGAGGCACCGGCGCCCGCTGCGGCGGTGGTGGCGCAAGCCGAAACCGTGGCTGCGCCCGAGGCGGCGGCGCCCGCTCCGGAAGCCGCGCCCTCCGCGGATTGAGCGCCCGGCCCTACGGCATCGCGCCGTAGGGCGAGAGATTCGGCCCCACCTCGCCGCGCGCCAGCCAGGCCTCGACCTGCGGCAGCAGCCCGGCGACCGTGGCGGCGACCGCCCGGTAACCCGCGGCATCGTCGCCCCGCCCCGCGTACGAGAACCAGTCGGACGGCTGGCTGCTGAGGCCGCCGACCTGCTGCAGCCGCGCGCGGTTCTCGAGCGGTGCGTGCTCGAGCAGCAGGTCGCGCTGCGGCACCAGTTCGCCCCAGCTCGTCATCTTGTCGCCCGGCGGCTGCCACGCGGCTTCGAGGAAGAAGGAAGTACCGGCCTTGTCGTACTGCATGCTGATGAAATGCAGCACCTCGGCACGGTCGCGCCGATAGCGCGGAAAGCGGCCGTCGAACCCGCTCTCGTTCAACACGGGCACCAGGACGGCCTTGAGCGCGGCGGACATCTGCTGGCTGGGCGACTTGGACATGGTGCGGCACTCCTGAGAATCGAGGGGGCCGCAGTGTAGAAGCACCATGAAAAAAGCCGCCACCCGAAGGTGGCGGCCGTATGCCTCGAGGCATGTTCCGAGGTCGATCTCAGCGCGCGTTCTGCAGCGCCGCGATGCGCTCCTCGATCGGCGGGTGGGTGGCGAACAGCTTGCCCATGGCGCCGGTGATGCCCATCGCCTCGACCGCCTTCGGCAGTTCGCCGGCCGGCAGGCCGCCCAGGCGCGCGAGCGCGTTGACCATCGGCTGGCGGTTGCCCATCAGCGCGGCGGCGCCGGCATCGGCGCGGAACTCGCGCTGGCGCGAGAACCAGGCCACGACGATCGCGGCGGCGAAGCCCAGCACGATGTCGAGCACGATGGTGCTCACGTAGTAGCCGATGCCGGGGCCCGAGGAGCGGTCGTCGCCGCGGCGCAGGAAGCTGTCGACCGCGTAGCCGATCACGCGCGAGAGGAACACGACGAAGGTGTTCATCACGCCCTGGATCAGCGTCATCGTGACCATGTCGCCGTTGGCGATGTGGGCCACCTCGTGGCCGATCACGGCTTCGACCTCTTCGCGCGTCATGTTCTGCAGCAGGCCGGTGGACACCGCCACCAGCGAGGAATTCTTGAACGCGCCGGTCGCGAAGGCATTGGGCTCGCCCTCGAAGATGCCGACCTCGGGCATGCCGATGCCGGCCTTGTCGGCGAACTTGCGCACCGTGCCGACGATCCAGGCCTCGTCGGGCGTCTGGGGGTTGTCGATCATCTGCAGGCCCGCAGTCCACTTGGCCATGGGCTTGCTGATCAGCAGCGAGATGATCGCGCCGCCGAAGCCCATGATCAGCGCGAAGCCGAGCAGGGCCGTGAGGTTCAGCCCGTTGGCCGTGAGGAAGCGATTGACGCCGAGCAGGCTGGCGACCACGCCGAGCACCGCGACGACCATCACATTGGTCAGGACGAACAGAAGGATACGTTTCAAGTTGAATTCTCCGTGGGGGAACGCTGCCGACCAGATGAGGGCCTTGCGGCCCGCTTCAAGCCGTTCCTGCCGCGTCCGCCTCCCTGCCTGGGTTGTTGTTGGTTCTGGAGGAAGGCGTCGCGCGCGGCCGTGCGGCGGCAGGCGGGTAGACAGATGATAGGAGCAAAAGTTCTAGCAGCCCGCTATCCGGGGCCTGGCGCGGGGGATTCGGCGGCCGGCCGCGCGGGGCGGAAGACCTGGGCGTCGGCATAGAAATCGGGCGCCTCGTTGCCGGCCCACCAGCCCGGCACGCCGAGCACCGGCAGCGGCACGAAGGGCTTGGCGGTGAGCCAGGCGGGGTCGAGGCGACGCGCGAGCGCTTCGTCGTCCAGCCCATCGATGCCTTCGGTCAGCAGCACGTGCGCCGTGGCGGCCTTGCGCGGCGCCACCAGCTTCTCGAGCAGCGCATGGCCGAACACGCGCAGCCGCGCCTGCGCCCACAGCCCGCGCCGCGCGACGAACAGCGCCGGCCAGTCGCGCGCCGCCAGCGCGCGCCACAGTTCGGGCGGCGCCTCGAGCAGCGCGCCGTTCTCGTCGAACAGCGTGAGCGCGTCGCGCAGCGGCCCGCGCGTGGCACCGACGCCGGCGCGTTCGATCTCCGCGGCCTGCAGTTCGTTGAGACGGCGCTTGGCCCGCGGAAAGGCGCGCCACACGAGGCCGTTGAAGAAGTCGTGCAGGTTGTCGCGCGTGGGCACGGTGCCGGTCGCGAAGACGTGGGCCTCGTAGGCCCGGCCCGCGGGCAGCGCATGCTGCGGCACGAAGCCCGGCGGCCCCGCGCCTTGCAGCGCCCGCGCCACCGGCAGGCCTTGCGCGATGGCACTGGCCGCCGCTTCGCCCTGCGCGCGGTAGGGCGCGAGCCAGGGCCGGGTCCAGTCGATCGCGGCCGTGCCCGCCATCGCCGGCAGGATCAGGCGGCGTCCGCGCCCGTCCAGCGGATGCGGTCGGGATGCTGCGTGTGCCTGAACTCGGCCGTGAGCTTGTCGAACAGCTTGAGCGAGCTGCCGTTCTTGCCGAGCAGGCCCGCCTCGCGCAGCGCCTTCGCCACCTCGTTGAGCGGCACGTCGGTGCCGGCGCGCAGGGCGGGCACGGCGCGCAGCACGAATTCGGCGGCCTCGGAGATCTCGGGCGCCGGCGGCGGCACGGCGGCCACGGGTGCCGGCGCCGCGGCCTTCGCCACCTTTTTGGCCGCCGTCTTCTTCGCGGTCTTGGCGGCCGCCTTCTTCGCCGGCGCCTTCTTGGCCGGCGCGGTCTTCGCGGCGGCCTTCTTCGCCGCCGTCTTCCTGGCGGGCACGGTGCGCGC
This sequence comes from Variovorax sp. FG153, assembly GCF_057809595.1. Lineage (NCBI taxonomy): Bacteria > Pseudomonadati > Pseudomonadota > Betaproteobacteria > Burkholderiales > Comamonadaceae > Variovorax > Variovorax sp. FG153. The sequence continues at coordinate 144,388 of NZ_JBMDKG010000003.1, read as the reverse complement.
GGCCGGCGCCACGCCGTGGTGCGCGAGGTCCATGAAGCTGTCGTAGATGCCGACCGTCTCCTCGCCCGTCTTGCCCTGCTGGCCGATGCCGCAGACGCGGCAGCCCTTCTCGCGCAGCCGGATCACCAGCGGCGCGAAATCGGAATCGGAGGACACCAGCACCACCACGTCGGGCCGCTCGGCGATCGCGAGGTCGATGGCGTCGACCGACAGCGCGATGTCGGTGCTGTTCTTGCCGGCCGAGAGGTTGACCATCGGCCGCACCGACAGCCGCTTGAACAGCGCCTGCCGGTTCACGGCCATCTCGGCATTGCAGTAGGCGCGGCGCACGTGGATCGCGCCGTACTCGTCCATCGTGCGCTGCACGGCCTGCTCGATCACGTCGGCCGAGACGTTGTCGGCGTCGATCAGCAGCATCACCCGCAGCGTGGGGGTCATGCGAGTCTCCAGTGGATGGTTTCGCCGCCGCGCAGCGGCTTGAGCGTGGCATCGCCGTAAGGCACGGTCTCGGGCACGGTCCAGCTCTCGCGCTTGAGCGTGACGCTGTCGGCATGGCGCGGCAGGCCGTAGAAGTCGGGACCGTGGAAGCTCGCGAAGCCCTCGAGCTTGTCGAGCGCGCCGGCGTTGTCGAAGGCCTCGGCATAGAGCTCGATGGCGGTCAGCGCGGTGTAGCAGCCGGCGCAGCCCAGCGCGTGTTCCTTCAGGTGCGCCGGGTGCGGCGCGCTGTCGGTGCCGAGGAAGAAGCGGTCGCTGCCGCTGGTGGCGGCCTCGACCAGCGCCACGCGATGGGTCTCGCGCTTGAGCACCGGCAGGCAGTAGTAATGCGGGCGGATGCCGCCGGTGAAGATGGCGTTGCGGTTGTACAGCAGGTGGTGCGCGGTGATGGTGGCGGCCGTGAAGCGGCCGGCGTCGCGCACGTAGTGGGCGCCCTCCTTCGTGGTCAGGTGCTCGAACACCACCTTGAGCTCGGGGAAGTCGCGCCGCAGCGGAATCATCACGCGGTCGACGAACACGGCCTCGCGGTCGAACAGGTCGATCGCGGGATCGGTGACCTCGCCGTGCACCAGCAGCAGCAGGCCGTGCTTCTGCATCGCCTCGAGCGTCTTGTAGGTCTTGCGGATGTCGGTCACGCCGGCATCGCTGTTGGTGGTGGCGCCGGCCGGATAGAGCTTGAGCGCGCGCACGCCGGCCTCGGCCGCCTGCGCGATCTCCTCGGGCGGCAGCTTGTCGGTCAGGTAGAGCGACATCACCGGCTCGAAGCCGCTGCCCTCGGGCACGGCGGCGCGGATGCGGTCGCGGTAGGCCACGGCCTGGGCCGCGGTGGTCACGGGGGGACGCAGGTTCGGCATGATCAGCGCGCGGCCGAACTGGCGCGCGCTGTGGGGCACGACGGCTTCGAGGGCGGCGCCATCGCGCACGTGCAGGTGCCAGTCGTCGGGGCGGGTGATCGTGAGGGTGTCAGTCATGGCGCGGCGATTGTCGCACCCGCCCTCACGCACCGTGTGGACGCCCGGGCCGGGCATGACTTTGGGCACTTACCATGGGGCGAGGGGGCCGCCTAGGATGCGCCGATGACCATGCCGGCGGGCACCATCGGCAGCCGGCCATGGGCCCGGCCGGGCCGCGAACGCGAGACGGGGGAACCACCCCGCGGGGAGACTGCTTGATGAAAGACACGATGCCGGGACGCCTGGCACGGGACGCCACGCTCGAGCTGCGCGTGCTGCGCGAGCACCTGGCCTCGGTCTATGCCGGCCACACGACCGCGATCGCGGCGCACGGCGTCTTCGCGCTCGCGATCGGCGTCTTCGGCTACTTCAACGTGCTGCCCGAGCACCGCGCGCTGGTGCTGGGCATCGTCTCGGCCATCGTGCTGATGGACCTGTACGTGCTGCTGTCGAAGCGCTGGACGCCCGAGGTGCCGCTGGCCGACAGCCCGCGCTGGGCGCGCCGCTACACCGTCCACGTCACGCTGGTCAGCACGGTGACCGCGCCGGCCAGCCTGTTCCTGGTGGCGCTGCAGAGCCCCGCCATGACCACCTTCGTGACGGTCGTGATCATGGGCAGCTGGACCCGCGCGGTGCAGGCGCGCTGGCCGCTCAAGGGCGCGATGTTCGGCTACGGCATCCCGATGATGAGCGGGCTGATCGCCGCGCTGGTCTGGTACGGCCACATGCTGAACTGGTTCCTGGCCGGCTTCGCGCTGCTCAACCTGGTGCTCACGCTGCGCGAGGGCGTGAAGCAGAACGAGCGCCTGACGGCCTCGCTGATCCTGCAGTTCGAGAACGAGGCGCTGGCCGCCCAGCTGCGCGAGCAGGTCGCGGCCACCGAGCGCGCGAGCGCCGAGAAGACCCGCTTCCTGGCCGCCGCCAGCCACGACCTGCGCCAGCCCATGCATGCGATCGCGCTGTTCGGCGCGGCGCTGGGCAGCACGCTGCGGCGGCGGCCCGAGATCCAGAACGTGGAGCGGCTGATGCGCGCGGTCGATGCGCTGGGCGCCTCGCTCGACACCATGCTCGACATCTCGCGCCTCGACGCGGGCGTGGTCCAGGCGGCGCCGCGCGCGCTGTCGCTCGATGCCCTGCTGATCCCGCTGCACCACACCTTCTCGGCACAGGCCGAGCGCAAGCGGCTGCAGCTGCGCGTGCGCGCCAGCGGCCTGTGGATCCACAGCGATCCGCAACTGCTCTACCGCATGCTGTCGAACCTGGTCGACAACGCGCTCAAGTACACGACGCAGGGCGGCGTCACGGTGATCGCGCGCCCGCGCGGCGACCAGGCGTGGATCGAGGTGCGCGACACCGGCATCGGCATCGCGCCCGAACAGCGCGACCGCATCTTCGAGGAGTTCTACCAGGTCGACAACCTCGGGCGCGACCGCTCGCGCGGCCTGGGCATCGGCCTGTCGATCGTGCAGCGGCTCTCGCGCCTGCTCGGCCACCGCATCGAGCTGCGCTCCCACATCGGGCGCGGCACGCGCTTTCGGGTCGTGCTGCCGCTCGCCGAAGCCTCGGAAGGCTCGGCGGGTGCCTTCAGTCCGCAGGACCTCGAGCTGCCGGTGCGCCAGCGCTTCGAGGTGCCGGCGCTGCGCGGCCGCGTGCTGCTGATCGACGACGAGGAGGAGATCCGCAAGGCCATGACCGAACTCATGAGCGCCTACGGCATCGAGGTCGCGGCGGTGGCCGACGAGGCCGAGGCGGTGGCCCTGCTGACCGGGCCCGCGGCGCAGGACCCGCCGGTCGCGCTGCTGCTGTGCGACTACCGGCTGTCGAGCGGCGTCGACGGACTGGAGCTCGGCCTGCGGCTGCGCGAGCGCTTCCGGCTCGACGCGCCGATGCTGCTGATCACCGGCGAGACCGCGCCCGAGCGGCTGCAGCGCGTGCGCGCCTCGGGCGTGCCGGTGCTGTTCAAGCCGGTGACCGCGGCCATGCTGATGCAGGCCATGGCCGAGCTGGTGCCGGCCGAACGCCGCGCGGAAGAGCCCGGCGCCTGATCCCCTTCAGGCAACCGGCGCCGTGTCGCGCGCGCGGGCCAGCTCCTCGCGCCAGCGCGCCTGGGCCGCCTCGCGCTCCGCGTCGGGCAGCCGCAGCAGCGCCGACGGATGCAGCGTGACGAACACCGGCCGCCCGTCCGCGCGCTCGTGCAGCCAGGCGCCGCGCTCGGCCTGCACCGCCACCGGCCGGCCCAGCAGCGCGCGCGCCGCCGTGGCACCGAGCGCGACCAGCGAGCCGGGCCGCACCAGCGCGATCTCGGCATCGAGCCAATGGGCGCAGGCCTCGGCTTCGCGCTGCCCCGGCGTCTTGTGGATGCGCCGCTTGCCGCGCAGCTCGTACTTGAAATGCTTCACGGCATTGGCGAGGTAGACGCCCTCGCGCGCCCAGCCGAGCTGCGCCATCGCGCGCTCGAGCAGCTGGCCGGCCGGGCCGACGAAGGGCCGGCCCGCGAGGTCCTCCTGGTCGCCCGGCTGCTCGCCGACCAGCATGTGGCGCGGCGCGAGCGGCCCTTCGCCGCACACGGCCTGGGTGGCCTGCGCGCCGATCGGGCAGGCGCGACAGGCATGGGCGGCCGCGCGCAGTTCGCCGAGGTCGGCCGGCATCGCGCCCTCGGCCGGAAGCGGGTGCAGCGCCATCGGCGCGCGGATGCGCCGCGCGGGCGTGGCCGGCGCTTCGATCATCGACTGGCTGCGCGCGTCGGCAGCGTCGGCCAGCGGCTGGATCAGCGCGGCCTCGGGCAGGTTGTGCCAGTAGCGGCGCGGCATCTCGCGCTGCATGGTCGCGAACTTGAGCCGCGCGGGATTGAAGATGTGGGCGTAGTAGGTGAGCCAGAGCTGCTCGCCCGCATCGGGCGGCGGCTTCTCGCGGCGGTCGGCGCCCGCGCGGAACGACAGCGCATGGCCGTCCCATTCGACGCAGCGCTCGGGCGTGAGGATGGCCCAGCGCATCTGCGCGAAGCGGCGCGCGAAGAAGTCGGCATTGGCCTCGACGATGCGGTGCTCGGGCTCGAACCATGCGACATGGCGCTCGAGCCCGTCGTCGTCCGTCACCTGCGTGAAGCGCACGAAGGCGCGCATCTTGTGGATGTCGCGGTGCACGGCCTTGGCCATGCGCTGCGCCCGCATCATGTCGGCGTCGAGCGGATCGTGGCGCAGCGCGGGCTCGTGCGCGAGGCGCCAGAGCAGGCGGTAAAGCAGCGCGAAGCGCTGGGGATCGCGGTGCAGGATCACGTCGGCGCACAGCGCGACGAAAGCCGCGGGCACGGGCTGCAGCGCCGCGGTCGACGGTGCGATCGCCTGCTCGGGCGCATCGCCGAACAGGCCCTCTCCGCCATCGGACCGCGCCACGCCCCACTCGACCCGCTCGGGCGGCACGCCGTCGGCCAGCAGTTGCCGCGCGCGGCGCCGGAAACCGTCGAGGTCGACCGCGTCGTCGAGCCGCACCTGCATCGCGATGGCGCTCAGAACAGCGAGGCCTGCCGCGCGGGCTCGGCGCGCGCCGACGCCGCCATCGCCCCGGCCGCGGGCCGGTGCCCATCGGCCACCACGAAGGGCAGCACCTTGCGCGCGGGCACATGCAGCCGCCGCAGGTCGTCGGCGCGCACGCGGCGCACGCGCCTGGCCTGCAGCAGCCGATCGACCGCCTTCACGCCCAGGCCCGGCACGCGCAGCAGCAGCTCGCGCGGCGCATGGTTGAGGTCGACCGGGAAGCGCTCCGCATGCGCGAGCGCCCAGGCCATCTTGGGATCGACGTCGAGCCGCAGCAGGCCGTCGCGCTCGGCCACGATCTCGCCGTGCTCGAAGCCGTAGAAGCGCATCAGCCAGTCGGCCTGGTAGAGCCGGTGCTCGCGCAGCAGCGGCGGCGCGGCGAGCGGCAGCGCGCGCGCCGCGTCGGGGATCGGGCTGAAGGCCGAGTAGTAGACGCGGCGCAGCCGGTAGGCGCCATAGAGCGTGGCGCTGGTCGCGAGGATGGCGCGGTCGTCGGTGGCGTCGGCGCCCACGATCATCTGCGTGCTCTGGCCCGCGGGCGCGAACGGCGGCGGCTTCGCGGCCACGGGCGCCGCGCCCGGCAGCGCGCGGATCGGCACCACGCGGCGCGCCTCCTCGCGCGTGTCGTCGATCTGCAAGCGCAGCCGCGCCATCGAGCGGCGGATCGCGCTCTCGTCCTTCTCGGGTGCCAGGGCCTGCAGGCCCTCGGTGGTCGGCATCTCGACGTTGATGCTGAGCCGGTCGGCATAGCGGCCGGCGCGCGCGATCAGCTCGTCACTGGCATCGGGAATGGTCTTGAGGTGGATGTAGCCGCGGAAGTCGTGGTCCTCGCGCAGCGAGCGCGCGACCTCGACCACCTGCTCCATCGTGTGGTCGGGCGACTTGACGATGCCGCTCGAGAGGAACAGCCCCTCGATGCAGTTGCGGCGGTAGAAATCGAGCGTGAGCTGCACCACCTCGTCGGCGCGGAAACGCGCGCGCGGCACGTTGCTCGAGGCGCGGTTCACGCAGTAGAGGCAGTCGTACTGGCAGTGGTTGGTCAGCAGCACCTTGAGCAGCGAGATGCAGCGGCCGTCGGGCGCATAGCTGTGGCAGATGCCCATGCCCTCGGTCGAGCCGATGCCGCGCCCGCCCACCGAGTCGCGCGGCTGCGAGCCGCTCGACGCGCAGGAGGCGTCGTACTTGGCGGCATCGGCCAGGATGGCGAGCTTGTGCTGGAGGTCCATGGGCGGGCGGAAAATACTGTACGTTTATACAGATGTTAACCGTCCCGTCGCCCCGATGGCCCTGCGGCCATGCGCGCGGGTCGGGCATTGCCCGCCGCGCCCTTTCAGTCGATGTAGCGCAGCCCCGCCGCCGCCAGCGCCGGCCGCATGTCGTACATGTCGAGCCCGAGCACGCCGCTCGCGAGCTTCTCGCGCTTCGACGCCTCCAGCGCCTCGCGCTGGCGCGCCTTCTCGAGCGTGGCCGCGGCCATCGCGCGCGGCACGCAGACCACGCCGTCGTCGTCGGCCACGATCGCATCGCCGGGCTGCACCGACATGCCGGCGCAGGCCACGGGGATGTTGACCGAGCCCAGCGTGGCCTTCACGCAGCCCTTGCTGCTGATGGCCTTGCTCCAGACCGGAAAGCCCATCTGCTGCAAGGTGCGCACGTCGCGCACGCCGCCGTCGATCACCAGCGCGCGCGCGCCGCGGGCCTGGAAGCTGGTGGCCAGCAAGTCGCCGAAGAAGCCGTCGCTGCTCGGCGCGGTGACGGCCGCCACCACGATGTCGCCGGGGCGGATCTGCTCGGCCGCGACGTGCAGCATCCAGTTGTCGCCCGGATGCAGCAGCACGGTGACGGCGCTGCCGCTGACCTGCGCGCCCGGGTAGATCGGCCGCATGTACGGCGCGAGCAGGCCGACCCGGCCCATGGCCTCGTGTACCGTGGCCGAGCCCAGGGCCGCGAGGGCGTCGACGACCTTCGCGTCGGCGCGTTCGATGTGGCGATGGACGACGCCGAGTTCATGCATGGCGGGCTCCTTGCGAGGAATGAGATTGGGGATCGAACAGCCGGCCGCGCGCGTTCAGCTGCGCATCGAGCCGCGGAAAGACGCGGCGCGCATTGCCTTCGTAGACCTGCGCGCGCTCGCCGGCGCTCAACGCGGCGGCCTCGATGTAGCGCCGCGTGTCGTCGTAGGCGTGGCCGGTCTCGGGATCGATGCCGCGCACGGCGCCGATCATCTCGGAGGCGAACAGGATGTTCTCGACCGGGATCACGCGCGCGAGCAGGTCGATGCCCGGCTGGTGGTAGACGCAGGTGTCGAAGAACAGGTTCTGCAGCAGGTGCTGCGCGAGCGGCGGCTTCTTCATCTCCTGGGCCAGCCCGCGAAAGCGCCCCCAGTGGTAGGGCGCGGCACCGCCGCCGTGCGGGATCACGAAGCGCAGGGTCGGGAAATCCGCGAACAGGTCGCCCTCGATGCACTGCATCACGGCCGTGGTGTCGGCATTGAGGTAGTGCGCGCCCGTGGTGTGGAAGCAGGCGTTGCAGCTGGTGCTCACATGGATCATGGCCGGCACGTCGAGCTCGACCATCTTCTCGTAGAGCGGATACCAGTGGCGGTCGGTCAGCGGCGGGCTGTTCCAGAAGCCGCCCGAGGGATCGGGGTTGAGGTTGACGCCGACGAAGCCGTAGTCGCGCACGCAGCGCTCGAGCTCGGCGACGCACGAGGCGACCGGCACGCCCGGCGACTGCGGCAGCATCGCCGCGCCCGCGAAGCGCTCGGGGAACATCGCGCTCACGCGGTGGCACAGCTCGTTGCAGATCGCGGCCCATGCGGACGACACCGCGAAGTCGCCGACGTGGTGCGCCATGAAGCTCGCGCGCGGGCTGAAGACGGTGAGGTCGATGCCGCGCTCGTCCATCAGCCGCAGCTGGTTGCCCTCGATGGATTCGCGCAGCTCGTCGTCGCCGATGCGCAGCTCGGACGCGGCCGGCGCGGGCCGCCCCGCGCCGAAGGCCTCGACCTGGCGCCGGCGCCAGGCCTCGAGCGCGGCCGGCGCGGTGGTGTAGTGGCCGTGGCAGTCGATGATCATGAAGTCGACGCCGTGTTCAATCGGCCTTGATGTCGGCCGCGCGGATCACCTGCTCCCACTTGGCCGATTCGCTCTTGAGGAAGGCCGCGGCCTCCTGCGGGCTCGAGGGCGTGATGACCGCGCCGAGCGCGCCCAGCTTCTCGCGCGTGCCGGCATCGGCCAGCGCCTTGCGCGTCTCGGCATTGAGCTTGGCGACCACCTCGGGCGCGGTGCCGGCCGGCGCGAGCAGCGTCCACCAGACGCTGGCGTCGAAGTTCGGCAGGCCGGCCTCGGCCATGGTGGGCACGTTCGGCAGCATCGGCGCGCGCTGGGCGCCGCTGACCGCCAGCGCGCGCAACCGGCCCGACTGGATGTGCGGCAGCACCTCGAGCGGGTTCAGCAGCATGAACGAGGTGCGCCCGGCGATCAGGTCGACCAGCGCGGGCGAGCCGCCCTTGTAGGCCACGTGCAGCGCATCGAACTTGCCGACCGAGGCCAGCAGCGCGCCGGCCAGGTGGCCCGAGCTGCCGTTGCCGGCCGAGCCGTAGCTCATGTCGCCGGGCTTGGCGCGCGCGGCCGCGAGCAGCTCGGGCACGCTCTTGTAGGGCGCGCTGGCCGGCACCACCAGCACCAGCGGCGCATAGCCCAGGCGCGCCACGGCGACGAAGTCGCGCAGGCCGTTGAACGACAGCTTGGGATAGAGCGTGTTGTTGGTCACCACGCCGTTGGCCGCCACCAGCAGCGAGTAGCCGTCGGGCGCCGAGCGCGCGACGTTCTCGGTGCCGATGTTGGCGTTGGCGCCGGGCCGGTTGTCGACGATCACCGGCTGGCCCATCTGCGTCGACAGCCGCTCGCCGACCACGCGGCCCACGGTGTCGACCGCGCCGCCGGCCGCGAAGGGCACGACCAGGCGGATCGGCTTGCTCGGATACGGCGCCTGCGCGAGCGCCAGCGAGGGCGCGGCGAGGCAGGCCAGGAAGAGCGCGCCAAGGCGGCGGCGCAGCGGGGCGATGGGTGTCATGAGCGGGTCTCCTGCGGATGTTCGAAGCGATGGGGCCCAGTGCCCCGGGAAAGCCGCGAGCCTAGGATTCGCAACGCGGCCGCACAATGCCGTTCCACTCCGCGAAACGATGGCCTCCTCCGCACGCGCTCCCACCCGCACCGCCAAGCCCGTGCCGCGCGCCGAGGGCGTGGCCGCGGTGGCGCGTTCGCTCGCCATCCTCGATGCCTTCGGCACCGCCGACGCGCAGCTCGCGCTGGCCGAGATCGCGCGCCGCACCGCGCTCGCCAAGCCCACCGCGCTGCGGCTCGCGCGCACGCTGGCCACGGCCGGCTACCTCGTGGCGCTCGAGGGCGGTGCCTGGCGCCTGGGCCCGGCGGCCGCGCGGCTGGGCGCGCGCTACCAGCGCGCCTTCGACCTGCGCAACGTGATCGAGCCGGCGCTGCAGCATCTGGCCGAGCGGACCGGCCACAGCGCTTCCTTCTTCGCGCTCGAGGAAGGCCAGCGCGTGCGCCTGCTTCGCGTGCGCGGCGCCGACGGCTTCGTGAGCCCGAGCCGCGTCGGCGAACCGCTGCCGCTCGAGCGCGGCGCGGCCGGCCAGGTGATCCTCGCGTTCTCGGGCGCGCCGGGCGCCGCGCTCGACGCGATCCGCCAGCGTGGCCATCACCTGACCGTGGGCGAAGCCGACGCGGCCGCCGCGAGCGTGGCCGCGCCGGTGTTCGCCGCGCGCGGCACGGTGCTGGGCGCGCTCAGCGTGGCGGTGCCGGCCGACGCGGCCGCGGCCGGCGAACTCGCGCGCCATGCGGCCACGCTGATGGAGGCGGCACGCAGGTTGTCGGATGCGCTCGCGGCCACGCGCTACGAACCGCTCGAAGGCCGCGCGCGCAGCCAGTGGCACCCTTAACTAGTCGGCCTTCACGCCCGCGGCCTTCACCACCGGCGCCCACTTCACGATCTCGCTGCGGATCGTCGCCTCGAACTCGGACGCGCTCGAACCCACGGGCTCGACGCTGAGCTCGGCCAGGCGCTGGCGCACCTCGGGCAGCTGGATCACCTTGACGAGGTCGCCCGACAGCCTGGCCGCGATCGGCGCGGGCAGGCCGCGCGGCGCGACGAAGCCGAACAGGCTCTCGAGCGAATAGCCGGGGATGGTCTCGCCGACGGTCGGGTAGTCGGGATAGATGCGGCTGCGCTTCGCATTGGTCACGGCCAGCACCTTGAGCTTGCCGGCCTTCACGTGCGGCAGTGCCGAGTCGAGCAGCACGAAGCCCACCTGCACCCGACCACTGAGCAGGTCGTTGTACGCGGGCGCGCTGCCGTTGTAGGGGATGTGGACCATGCCGGTCTCGGCGCGCACGTTCATCATCTCGCCCGCCAGGTGGGTGGCGGTGCCGATGCCCAGCGAGGCATAGCTGACCGAGCCCGGCTTGGCGCGCGCCTTGGCGATCAGCCCGGCCACGTCGTTGGCGGGGAACGAGGGAATGGCGACCAGCGCGATCACCGGGAAGCCCAGCAGGCTCAGCGGCGTGAAGTCCTTGGTGGCGTCGTAGGGCAGGTCGTTGCGCAGCGAGGGATTGATGGTGAAGGCGCTGATGACGATGCCGAAGGTGTAGCCGTCGGCCGGCGCCCGCGCGATGGCCTGAGTGCCGACGATGGTGCCGGCGCCGGGCTTGTTGTCGACGATCACGCTCTGGCGCCAGAGCTCGCCGAGCTTCTGCCCGAGCAGGCGGCCGATGACGTCGGTGGCACCGCCCGGAGGCAGCGGGATCACCATCCGCACGGGATGCGAGGGGAAGGCGGAAGCGGGCTCCTGCGCCAGTGCGCGCAGGGGCAGCGCGCCGCTCGCGGCGAGGGCGGCGCCGGCGCGCAGCAGGCCGCGGCGGGTGGCGGCTGCCGGTGGCAGGCGCGGGGGTTGTTCGGGTGTCATGGTGTCTCCTTATCGGTATGGGGGGCGGGGTCGGTGGCGAGGCTCGGGCGCCGGGCGCCGTCGAGGTGCAGCCAGGGATGCAGCGCCCGGTCGCGGCGCTGGAAGGCGTCGATCTCGGTGCTGCGCGCGAGCGTGAGCTCGAGGTCGTCGAGGCCGCGCAGCAGCCCCTCGCGGCGCCGCGGCGGCAGGGCGAAGGGCAGCGTCGGCAGGCCCTCGCGCCGCACGGTGCAGGCCTGCAGGTCGACCGTGAGCACGGCATCGGCGCCCTCGGCCACGGCGCGCGCGAGCACCTCCACCTGCGCGCGCGGCAGGCGCACCGGCAGCAGGCCGTTCTGGAAGCAGTTGCCCTGGAAGATGTCGCCGAAGCTCGGCGCGACGATGCAGCGGATGCCCAGCGCCATCAGCGCCCACACCGCGCCTTCGCGCGAACTGCCGCAGCCGAAGTTGTCGCCCGCCAGCAGGATGCCCGCGCCGCGGTAACGCGGCTGGTTCAGCACGCAGGCCGGGTCCTCGCTGCCGTCGGCGCGAAAGCGCAGCGCGGCCAGCGCATGGGGGCCGAGCTCCTCGCGCGGCACGCCGCCGAACAGCGGCTCGACGCGCACGATCAGGTCGGTGTCGATGTTGTCGCGCACGAGCGGCGCGGCGGTGGCCGTGAGCACGCCGAACGGGCTCATGGCCGGACCTCCATGGCGCGCGGGTCGACCAGGCAGCCCGCGATGGCGGAGGCGGCCGCGAGCTGCGGGCTCGCGAGATGGGTGCGCGCGCCCGGCCCCTGGCGGCCGACGAAGTTGCGGTTCGAGGTCGACACCACGCGCAGGCCCGGCGGCACGGCCTCGCCGTTGGCCGCCACGCACAGCGAGCAGCCCGACTCGCGCCATTCGAAGCCGGCGTCGAGGAACACCCGCGCCAGCCCTTCGGCCTCGGCCTCGCGCTTGACCAGCTCCGAGCCCGGCACGATCCAGGCGCGCACGCCGCTCGCCACGCGCCGGCCGCGCACGGTCTCGGCCGCGAGCCGCAGGTCGGAGATGCGTGCGTTGGTGCACGAGCCGATGAACACCCAGTCCACCGGCGTGCCCGCGATCGCGTCGCCGGCGCGCAGGCCCATGTAGTCGAGCGCGGCCTGCCGCGCGGCGCGCTGCGCCGGATCGCCGGCGGCCGCCGGGTCGGGGATGCGCGCGTCGATGCCGATGGTGTCCTGCGGGCTCGTGCCCCAGGTGACCTGCGGCACGACCTCCGAGACGTCGATGCTCACCTCGCGGTCGAACACCGCGTCGTCGTCGCTGCGCAGGGTGGCCCAGTGCGCCGCGGCCTGGTCCCATTGCGCGCCGCCGGGCGCGAACGGCCGGCCGCGCACGTAGGCCAGCGTGCGCGCGTCGGGCGCGACGATGCCGAAGCGCCCGCCCATCTCCACCGACAGGTTGCACACCGTCATGCGCGCCTCGATGTCGAGCGCGTCGATGGCCGCGCCCGCGTACTCGACCGCGCAGCCCGAGGCCCCGGTGGCGCCGAGCCGGCCGATGGCATGCAGGATCAGGTCCTTCGCGCTGGTGCCCGCGGGCAGCGTGCCCTCGAAGCGGATGCGCATCTGGCGCGGACGCTGCAGCACGATGGTCTGGGTCGCGGCCACGTGCTGGAACTCGGTGGCGCCGATGCCGAAGGCCAGCGCGCCGAGCGCGCCGTGGGTGCAGGTGTGGCTGTCGCTGCAGACCACCGAGGCGCCCGGCAGCGTGAGTCCGAGCTCGGGCCCGACCACGTGCACGATGCCCTGCCCCGGCTGGCCGACATCGAACAGGCGGATGCCCTGCAGCCGTGTCTCGTGGCGCAGGTCGGCCAGGTAGCGGATGGCGTTCGGCGTGTGGCCCTCGCGGCCCGGCGCGGTCGACACCGTGTGGTCGGGCATCGCGAAGGTCAGCTCGGGATGGCGCACCGGCAGCCCGCGCCGGCGCAGCGCGGCCAGCGCCTTGCTGCCGGGATCGCTGACCAGGTGGCGGTCGACATGCAGCAGCGAGAAGCCGCCGCCCAGGTCGGACACCACGTGGGCGTCCCATATCTTCTCGAAGAGCGTGCGGCCGGGCATGCGGGGTCGGTCGGCGTGAGCCGTCGTGGAGCGTTGTTGGTCCTATTGTATTGACATCAATACTTTTAGCCAACGCCCCGGTCCGCCCCGTCATCGACCGCTAAGATTTGCCCATGGACCTCAACAGGCAGCCCGGCGTGGCACTGCATCACCAGATCTCGACCCTGATCGAGGACATGGTCGCCAGCGGGCGGCTGCGCGACGGCGACCAGCTCCCCACCGAGGAGGAGCTGCGCGAGAAGTACGGCGTCTCGCGCGTCACGGTGCGGCGCGCGCTGCAGTCGCTGGAGGAACGCGGCCTGCTCAAGCGCCAGCGCGGCCGCGGCACCTACGTGTCGGCGCCCTTGCGCTCGGCGCCGCTGCCGATGCCGATGGAGTCCTTCCTCGCGACCATGGCCGAGCGCCGCTCGCGCAGCAAGCCGTCGGTGAAGGAGTTCGGCTTCGTGCCCGCGCCCGCCGACGTGGCGGCCGCACTGCGGCTGGAGGAAGGCACGCCGGTGCTCCAGGTGGTGCGGCTGCGCAGCACCGGGCGGCTGCCGATCCTGCACAGCATCGTCCACCTCATCGAGGACGTGGGCCGGCGCTTCGCGCGGGCCGATTTCTCGCGGCTGTCGTTGACCGAGCTGTTGCAGGGCCAGGGCATCCGCTACGGCCGCATCGAGATGCTCACGCGCGCCACGCTGGCCGACGCGCCGCTGGCCGCGCTGCTCGGCGTGCCGATGGCCTCGGCGCTGGTCGACGTGCTGCGCATCGGCCACGACGAGGCCGACCGGCCCTTCGAGTTCCAGCGCCTGCGCGGCCCGTCGGACCGCTTCCACTCGCACGTCACGATCCGGGGCTGACCTCGCGCACGCGCTCCAGCGTGTAGTCGATGAAGGTGCGGATCGCGCGCGTGTGCTGGCGGTTCGGCATGTAGAGCATGAACATCTGGGTGCCGAAGATCGACAACCGCCAGTCGTCGAGCGTGGTCAGCACCTCGCCGCGGCGCACGTCCTCGGCCACCACGTAGTCGGGCACCAGCCCGATGCCCAGGCCCGCGAGGATGGCCTGGCGCAGGAACAGGAAGTTCTCCGAGATCAGGGTCGGCTCGAGCACCACCTCGCGCCGGATCTCGCCCTGGTAGGCCGACACCCGCAGCTGCCGCCCGATGACCGCGGCCGTGACCACCGGCGCGCCATGCAGCCCGTCGAGCTGCTCGGGCAGCGGATGCCGCGCCGCGTAGTCGCGCGAGGCGCAGGCCACGTAGCGCACCGGGCCCATCGCGCGCGCCACCAGGTTCTGCGGCGGCTCGGGGATCACGCGGATCGCGATGTCGACCTCGTCGCGCAGCAGGTCCTCGATGCGGTTCTCGAACACCACGTCGAGCACGATGCCCGGGTAGCGGCGCTTGAAGTCGATCAGCCAGTCGGCCATGACCAGCTGCCCGTAGCCGCTGGGCACGCTCAGCCGCACCTGGCCCTGCAGCCCCTCGCCCAGCGTGGTGACCGATTCGCGCGCCGCGCGCAGCTCGCCCTGGATCGCGGTGCCGTGCTGGTACAGGCGCAAGCCGATCTCGGTGGGCTCGGCGCGCCGGGTGGTGCGCCGCACCAGCTGCGCGCCGACCGAGCGCTCGAGCTGGTTCAGGTGGTAGCTGACGTTGGCCCGGGTCATCTTGAGCCGGCGCGCGGCCGCGCTCAGGTTGCCGGCATCGATGATTTCGACCAGCAGGGTCAGCGATTGGAGGTCCATGACCGGATTTTGTCAAAAATCCTTTGACAGTCTGTCAACCGGCTATGCAATTGTCAAAACGGGGATGGGTGCAAAGAATGCGGGGTTCACCCCTCCAGAGCCTCGCGCCGCTCCGGCGCGTCACCGAGACAAGCGACACGCACATGGCCACCCCGACCTCCAGCCCCTCCACGTCCTCCGGTCCCGTCGCCTTCGAGCGCCAGGGCGACGTCTTCGTCGTGACCATCGACAACCCGCCCGTCAACGCCCTGGGCGTGGACGTGCGCCGCGGCCTGGTGGCCGCCATCGACGCGGCCGAGGCCGACGCCGCGGCCAAGGCCGTGTTGATCGTCGGCGCCGGCCGCAACTTCATCGCCGGCGCCGACATCCGCGAATTCGGCAAGGCGCCGCAGCCGCCCTCGCTGCCCGAGGCCTGCCTGAAGATCGAGAACTGCAGCAAGCCCGTGATCGCCGCCATCCATGGCGCCGCGCTCGGCGGCGGCCTCGAGGTGGCGCTGTCGGCCCACTACCGCCTGGCCTCCCCCACCGCCAAGCTGGGCCTGCCCGAAGTCGCGCTGGGCCTGTTGCCCGGCTCGGGCGGCACGCAGCGCACGCCGCGCCTGATCGGCGTGAAGCCCGCCATCGAGCTGATGCTCAGCGGCCGCCACGCGCTCGCGAAGGAAGCGCTGTCGCTGGGCCTGGTCGACCGCCTCGGCAGCGAGGCCGACGCGCGCGCCGAAGGCCTGGCGTATGCCAGGGAACTGATCGCCGCCAACGCCCCGGTGCGCCGCACGCGCGAGGCCGGCGCGCTGGCCGACCAGGAAGCCAGCCGCGCCGCCCTCGAGGCCGCGCGCGCCGACACCGCCAAGAAGAGCCGCGGCCTGTTCTCGCCGATGAAGATCGTCGAGGCGGTCGAGGGCGCGCTCACGCTGCCCTTCGACGAAGGCATGGCGCTCGAGCGCAAGCTGTTCCTGCAGTGCATCGACAGCCCGCAGCGCGCGGGCCTGATCCACGCCTTCTTCGCCGAGCGCGAAGTGCTCAAGGCGCCCGAGACCCGCTCCGCCAGCCCGCGGCCGCTCGAGTCGGCAGGCATCGTCGGCGGCGGCACCATGGGCGCGGGCATCGCCGTGGCGATGCTCGACGCCGGCCTGCCCGTGACCATGATCGAGCGCGACGACACCCAGCTCGCACGCGGCCGCGCCAACGTCGAGAAGGTCTACGACGGCCTGATCGCCAAGGGCCGCATCACGCCCGAGGCCAAGGCCGCCGTGATGGCGCGCTTCTCGGGCTCGACCTCGTACGACGCGCTCGCCGGCGTCGACATCGTGGTCGAGGCCGTGTTCGAGGACATGGGCGTGAAGAAGGCCGTGTTCGCCGAACTCGACCGCGTCTGCAAGCAGGGCGCGGTGCTGGCCACCAATACCTCGTACCTCGACATCGACGAGATCGCCGCCAGCATCTCGCGGCCGCAGGACGTGGTGGGCCTGCACTTCTTCTCGCCGGCCAACATCATGAAGCTGCTCGAGATCGTGGTGCCCGCCAAGGTGCGCGCCGACGTGGTCGCCACCGGCTTCGAGCTCGCGAAGAAGCTCAGGAAGGTGCCGGTGCGCGCGGGCGTGTGCGACGGCTTCATCGGCAACCGCATCCTGGCCGTGTACCGCCAGGCGGCCGACCACATGATGGAGGACGGCGCCTCGCCCTACGAGATCGACGCGGCCGTGCGCAACTTCGGCTACCCGATGGGCCCGTTCCAGGTCTCGGACCTCGCGGGCGGCGACATCGGCTGGGCCACGCGCAAGCGCAAGGCCGCCACGCGCGACCCGAAGGCGCGCTACGTGCAGGTGGCCGACCGCATCTGCGAGCGCGGCTGGTTCGGCCAGAAGACGCAGCGCGGCTACTACCTCTATCCCGAAGGCGCGCGCACCGGCCAGCCCGACCCCGAGGTGCTCGCGATCATCGACGCCGAGCGCGAACGCGCGGGCGTCACGCCACGCGCCTTCACCGAGGAGGAAATCATGCGCCGCTACATGGCCGCGATGATCAACGAAGGCGCCAACGTCGTGCTGCAGCGCATCGCGCTGCGCCCGCTCGACGTCGACGTGACCTTCCTCTACGGCTACGGCTTCCCGCGCCACCGCGGCGGCCCGATGAAGTACGCCGACATGGTGGGCCTGCCCAAGGTGCTGGCCGACATCCAGGAGTTCGCGAAGGAAGACCCGATCTTCTGGAAGCCGTCGCCGCTGCTGGTGCAGCTGGTCGAGCGCGGCGCCGACTTCGCGAGCCTCAATCAATCCGAGTAATCACAGAGCCAGCCTCCAGGAGACATCCCCATGCGTGAAGCCGTCATCGTTTCCACCGCCCGCACCCCGCTCACCAAGGCGCACCGCGGCGAATTCAACATCACCCCCGGCCCCACGCTGGCGGCCTTCGCGGTCAAGGCCGCGGTCGAGCGCTCGGGCCTCGACCCGGCCTTGATCGAGGACGCCATCCTCGGCTGCGGCTATCCCGAGGGCACCACGGGTCGCAACATCGCGCGCCAGGCCATCGTGCGCGCGGGCCTGCCGATCTCGATCGCCGGCACCACCGTCAACCGCTTCTGCGCCTCGGGCCTGCAGGCGATCGCCATGGCCGCGGGCCGCATCGTGGTGGACGGCGCGCCGGCCATGATCGCGGGCGGCGTGGAAAGCATCTCGCAGATCCGCAGCCGCAGCGCCACCGACAGCGGCGACAACGGCATGGACCCGTGGATCGTCGAGCACAAGCCCGCGCTCTACATGGCGATGATCGAGACCGCCGACATCGTGGCCCAGCGCTACAACATCAGCCGCGAGGCGCAGGACCGCTTCTCGGCCGAGAGCCAGCGCCGCACCGAGGAAGCACAGCTTGCCGGCCGCTACAAGGACGAGATCGTCGCCTGCACCACCACCATGGCGGTGACCGACAAGGAGACCAAGGAGGTCACGCACCGCGAGGTCACGGCCACCGAGGACAACTGCAACCGCCGCGGCACCACCTACGACGCGCTGGCCAAGCTCAAGCCCGTGATGGGCGACGACAAGTTCATCACCGCGGGCAATGCCTCGCAGCTCTCCGACGGCGCCTCGGCCTGCGTGCTGATGGAAGCCAAGGACGCCGAGCGCGCCAACATCAAACCCCTGGGCGCCTTCCGCGGCCTCGCGGTCGCGGGCTGCGAGCCCGACGAGATGGGCATCGGCCCGGTGTTCGCCGTGCCCAAGCTGCTCGCGCGCCACGGCCTCAAGGTCGAGGACATCGACCTGTGGGAACTCAACGAGGCCTTCGCCTCGCAATCGATCTACTGCCAGGACCGGCTGGGCATTCCCTCGGAACGCCTCAACGTCGACGGCGGCGCGATCTCGATCGGCCACCCCTTCGGCATGACCGGCGCGCGCCTCGCGGGCCATGTGCTCATCGAAGGCAAGCGCCGCGGCGCCAAGTACGCCGTGGTCACGATGTGCATCGCCGGCGGCATGGGCGCGGCCGGCCTGTTCGAAATCTATTGAGGAGCGCGCGATGGACCTGAACTTCACCCCCGAAGAAGAAGCCTTCCGCGGCGAGGTGCGTGCCTTCCTGGCCGACAAGCTGCCCGCGCGGCTGTCGGACAAGGTGCGCGGCGGCAAGATCCTCGAGAAGGCCGACATGGAGGAATGGCATGCCATCCTCGACGCGCGCGGCTGGCTCGCCAATCACTGGCCCGAGCAGTACGGCGGCCCGGGCTGGACGGCGGTGGAGAAGTTCATCTTCGAGAACGAGTGCGCGCTGGCCTTCGCGCCGCGCATCGTGCCCTTCGGCGTGAACATGCTCGGGCCGGTGCTGATCAAGTACGGCAACGAGGCGCAGAAGAAGCACTGGCTGCCGCGCATCCTCAACGGCGCCGACTGGTGGTGCCAGGGCTATTCGGAACCCGGCGCGGGCTCCGACCTCGCGGCCGTCAAGACCTCGGCCGTGCGCGGCATCGATGCCCAGGGCGACCACTACATCGTGAACGGCCAGAAGACCTGGACCACGCTGGGCCAGCACGCCAACATGATCTTCTGCCTGGTGCGCACCAACCGCGAGGCGAAGAAGCAGGAGGGCATCAGCTTCCTGCTGATCGACATGA
The DNA here is from genome assembly GCF_057809595.1 of Variovorax sp. FG153. Taxonomy (NCBI): domain Bacteria; kingdom Pseudomonadati; phylum Pseudomonadota; class Betaproteobacteria; order Burkholderiales; family Comamonadaceae; genus Variovorax; species Variovorax sp. FG153. The sequence goes on along the minus strand of NZ_JBMDKG010000003.1, from coordinate 125,520 downwards.
AGTCGCCCGGCGTCGAAGTGCGCCCGATCATCACGCTCGACGGCGAGCATGAGGTCAACGAGGTGTTCTTCTCCGACGTGCGCGTGCCGGCCGAGAACCTCGTGGGCGAGGAGAACAAGGGCTGGACCTGCGCCAAGTACCTGCTGACCTACGAGCGCACCAACATCGCGGGCGTGGGCTTCTCGGTGGCCGCGCTCGAACAGCTCAAGGGCATCGCCGCCACGCAGACGAAGAACGGCAAACCGCTGTCGGAAGACCCGGCCTTCGCGGCGCGCATGGCGCGCGTGGAGATCGACCTCGAGAACATGAAGACCACCAACCTGCGCGTGATCGCGGCCGTGGCCGGCGGCGGCGTGCCGGGCGCCGAGAGCTCGATGCTCAAGATCCGCGGCACCGAGATCCGCCAGGAGATCTCGTCGCTGGCGCGCCGCGCGATGGGCGTGCATGGCCGCCCCTTCATCGCCGAGGCGCTGAAGGACGGCTTCACCGGCGAGACCTTCGGCCCGGCCTACGCCTCGGCCGCCGCCTCGCGCTACTTCAACAACCGCAAGCTGTCGATCTTCGGCGGCTCGAACGAGATCCAGAAGAACATCATCTCCAAGATGATCCTGGGCCTGTAAAGGAGAGATGCAATGAACTTCGAACACAGCGAAGACCGGCGCATGCTCGCCGACAGCCTCAACCGCTTCATCAGCGAGCAGTACGCCTTCGATGCGCGCGACCGCATCGCAAAGTCCGAGCACGGCTTCAGCAAGGAGATCTTCCAGCAGTTCGCCGAACTCGGCGTGATCGGCGCGCTGTTCGGCGAGGCCGATGGCGGCTTCGGTGGCGGCGGCTTCGACATCGCCGTGGTCTTCGAGGCCCTGGGCCGCGGTCTCGTGGTCGAGCCGCTGCTGGGCGCGGTGATGGTCGGCGAGGCGCTCGGCGCGGCCGGCACGGATGCGCAGAAAGAGAAGCTGGTCGACATCATCAATGGCGTGACCGTCGCGGCCTTCGCGCACGACGAGGCCGACACGCATTACGAACGCACGCGCGTGCAGACGAAGGCCGAGCGCAGTGGCGACGGCTGGGTGCTGAACGGCGCCAAGGCCGTGGTGCCGCAGGGCGAGCAGGCCGACCTGTTCCTGGTCTCGGCCCGCACCTCGGGCGCGGTGGACGACGAAGCCGGCATCTCGCTGTTCCTCGTGCCCGCGAAGACCGCAGGCCTCACCGTGCGCGGCTGCCCGTCGATCGACGGCGGCCGTGTCGCCGAACTCTCGTTCGACGGCCTGAAGCTGCCCGCCGATGCGCTGCTGGGCGCCGAGGGCCAGGGCGCCGCGACGCTCGAGCGCGCCATCGGCCGCGGCGTGCTCGCGCTGTGCGCCGAGGCCGTGGGCGCGATGGAAGCGGCCAAGACCGCCACGCTCGACTACCTGCGCACGCGCAAGCAGTTCGGCACGCTGATCGGCAGCTTCCAGGCGCTGCAGCACCGCATGGCCGACCTGCTGCTCGAGATCGAGCAGGCGCGCTCGGCGGTCATCAATGCCGCGGCCGCCATCGACGGCAGCGACCGCCTCGCGCGCGAGCGCGCGCTGTCGGCCGCCAAGTTCAGCATCGGCCGCATCGGCGCGTTGGTGGCCGAGGAAAGCATCCAGATGCACGGCGGCATCGGCATGACCTGGGAGCTGCCTCTGCCCCACTACGCCAAGCGCCTCGTGATGATCGACCACCAGCTCGGCGACGAGGACCATCATCTGCAGCGCTACATCTCGCTCGGCAAGGAGGTGGCGGCATGAGCAACGACAAGACCGTGCTGATCTCGCAAGAGGGTGCCGTCCGCATCCTGACCAACAGCAACCCGGCCGCGCGCAACGCGATCACGCCCACGCTGTATGCCGAGCTCGCGGCCGCGCTGGCCGATGCGCAGGACGACCCCGAGGTCGGTGCCATCGTCTTCACCGGCGCCGGCGATTTCTTCTGCTCGGGCGGCGACCTCAACCTGCTGGCCAAGCGCCGCGAGCTGCCCGCGTCGGAACGCCGCGAGAAGCTCGAGGGCCTGCACAACCTGACCCGCGCGCTGCGCGACTGCGGCAAGCCCGTGATCGCGGCCGTCGAGGGCGGCGCCGCGGGCGCGGGCCTGTCGATGGCGCTGGCCTGCGACATGCTCGTGTCGGCGCGCGATGCCTTCTACACCGTGGCCTACGTCAAGGTCGGCCTCACGCCCGATGGCGGCGCCACCGCCTTCCTGGCCGAGTTCGTCTCGCGCCAGCTGCTGACCGAGCTGTGCCTGACCGGCGACCGCCTGCCGGCCGAGCGCCTGCATGCGCTGGGCGCGGTCAACCGACTGACCGACAAGGGCGCGGCACTGGCCGAGGCGATCGCGCTCGCGGCCAAGGTCGCGAACGGCCCGCAGCGCGCGAGCGCGCGCATCAAGTCGCTGTGCCGCCAGGCGCACCGCGCCACGCTCGAGGAACAACTCGAGGCCGAGGCCGTCTACATGGTGGAGTCGCAGGCCGATGCCGAAGCCGCCGAAGGCATCGGTGCCTTCCTCGGCAAGCGCAAGGCCGACTTCGCCGCGCTGCGGCGGCAGGACAAGTCCTGACGCTGGCCGCCACCGCTTCTTCCCCGGCCTCGCGCGGACCCGCGCCGAGGTCTCACGTCTTTCCGGAGCCACCATGCCCTCGCTGAATTCCTCGCTGCCGCTCGCCGGCGTGCGCGTCCTCGACCTCTCCCGCATCCTCGCGGGCCCCTGGTGCGGCATGGTGCTGGCCGACATGGGCGCCGAGGTCATCAAGGTCGAGCACCCGGGCCGCGGCGACGACACGCGCGACTGGGGCCTGCGCGTGGGCAAGACCGAGACCGCCTACTTCAACAGCGTGAACCGCAACAAGCGCTCGGTCACGCTCGACCTGCAGACGCCCGAGGGCCAGCAGCTCGCGCGCGATCTCGCGAAGCAGTGCGACGTGCTGATCCAGAACTTCAAGTTCGGCGGCATCGACAAGCTGGGCCTGGGCTACGAGCAGCTGAGCAAGGAGAACCCGCGCCTCGTCTACTGCTCGATCTCGGGCTACGACCGCACCGGCCCCGAGGCCGCGCGCCCCGGCTACGACCTCGTGGTGCAGGGCGAGGCCGGCCTGATGGCGCTCAACGGCGAGGCCGACCAGCCGCCGCTGAAGTTCGGCGTCGCGGCCGTCGACCTGTTCACCGGCATGTACTCGGCGCAGGCCATCCTCGCCGCGCTCTACCAGCGCGAGAAGACCGGCCGCGGCCGGCATGTGGAGATGGCGCTGTTCGACTGCGGCCTGATGATCACCGCCTACTACGGCCTCGAGGCGCTGCTGCTGGGCGAGGACCCGCCGCGCTACGGCAACTCGCATCCCTCGATCGTGCCCTACGGCGTGTTCGACGCGGCCGACGGCCCGCTGGTCATCACCGTGGGCAACAACGCGCAGTTCGCGCGCTTCTGCACCGAGGTGATCGAGCGGCCCGACCTCGCGGCCGACGAGCGCTTCAAGACCAACATCCTGCGTTCGGCCAACCGCGCGGTGCTGCTGCCGCAGCTGCATGCCGAACTCGCGAAGCGCCCGCGCGCCGCGCTGCTCGAAAAACTGAGTGCCGCCGGCATTCCCTGCGGCGAGGTACTGGGCCTGCTCGAGGCGCTGCAATCGAAGCGCGCCACCGACGCCGGCCTGGTCACGCGCCAGCCGCATCCGGTCGCGGGCACGGTCGACGTGCTCGCGCCTCCTTACCGTTTCGATGGCGAGCGCCTGCCGGTGCGCAGCGCGCCGCCCACCCTGGGCGAAGGCACGCACGACGTGCTCCAGTCCTTGCTCGGCCTGTCGGATGAAAAGCTGGCAGCGCTGAAAAGCAGCGGCGTCGTCTGACGGCGCCATCTCTTGTTCCCCTGAAGCAGAAGTCCATGGCCTCCCTCTCTCTCCGTACCCTCCGCAGTCCCCTTCGCCGTGCACTCCTCGCGCTCGCCCTTCCCCTTGCCGCCGGTGCCGCCTTCGCGCAGGCCTGGCCGGCCAAGCCGATCACGCTGATCGTGCCCTTCCCGCCCGGCGGTCCCACCGACGTGGCCTCGCGCATCGTGGCGCAGAAGATGTCGGCCGCGCTCGGCCAGAACATCGTGATCGACAACCGCAGCGGCGCCTCGGGCACCGTGGGCGCGGCCGCCGCCGCGCGCGCGCCGGCCGACGGCTACACCTTCGTGATGCTGGCCACGCCCACGCTGCTGGCCTCGCACCTCTACGGCCCGACCGGCTACGACATCTTCAAGAACTTCACGCCCGTGGGCAGCGTCTACGACCTGCCGATCGTGCTGGTGGTCAATCCCAAGGCGCTGCCCGAGGTGACCGGCCTGCAGGGCCTGATCGCCAAGGCCAAGGCCGAGAACGGCAAGCTCAACTACACGACCGCGGGTGCCGGCAGCTTCGGCCACCTGACGACCGAACAGCTCAAGAACATCGGCAAGTTCGAGATGCAGCACGTGCCCTACCGCGGCAGCGCGCCCGCTGTGACCGACCTGATCGGCGGCCAGGTGCCCGCGATGTTCTCCGACCTCGTGGCCGTGATCCCGCACATCCGCGCGGGCAAGCTGCGCGCCATCGCGGTCGGCTCGGGCCAGCGCGTGAGCCTCCTGCCCGACGTGAAGACGGTGGCCGAACAGGGCTTCCCGGGCTTCGACGCCACCTCGTGGGGCGGCCTGCTGGCACCGGCCGGCACGCCCAAGGACGTGGTCGAGCGCATGAGCGCTGAACTCAAGAAGGCGCTGGCCGACAAGGAAGTGCAGGACAAGCTGCAGGGCGTGGGCTCGTTCGCGGCCTACCGTACCGCCGACCAGACCGCCGAGCGCATGCGCCAGGACTTCGAGCGCTGGGGCAAGGTCATCCGCGACAACCACATCACGAACCAGTAAAACAGCCGGGCCGACACGGCGACGATTTCAAGGGAACAAGGAGACAGGCCATGACCGACAGGAACGACCGGCACGACAACGACTACGCGACGCCCGTGGGCGCGCCGTTCCGGCCCGCGCGCCCCGTGCGCAGCCTCGCCGACATCCACGCGCTCGAGCAGACGCCGCTGGCGCAGGCGCTCACGGTGCGCAGCACCTACGAGATCTTTCGCAACGCGGGCCATGCCTTCGGCGACAAGACGGCGCTGACCTTCCTGCGCACCGGCAACCCGGACGACGCGCCGATCCGCTGGTCGTATGCCGAGCTGCTCGCGCGCATCCACCAGACCGCGAACCTGCTGCATGGCCTGGGCGTGGGCCCGAACGATGCGGTGGCGGTGCTGCTGCCGGGCTGCCTCGAATACCACCTCGCGCTCTGGGGCGGCGAGGCGGCCGGCATCGTGCAGCCGCTCAATCCGCTGCTCACCGACGAGAAGCTGGTCGCGCTGATGACCGCGGCCCGCGCCAAGGTGCTGATCGCCTATGGCTCGGACGCCGAGTCGGGCATGTGGTCGAAGGCGCTGCGGCTGCGCGGCCAGGTGCCCGGGCTCACCACCCTGCTGCGCGTGGCGCCGCACGACGAGGCACCGGGCGCGGCGGGCGCGCTGCCCGAGGGCGTGGCCGACTTCGAGGCGCTGCGCGCGGCACAACCCGATGACCGCCTCGTGAGCGGCCGCGACATCGCCTCGAGCGACATCGCCGCCTACTTCCACACCGGCGGCACCACCGGCGCGCCCAAGCTCGCGCGCCACAGCCACGGCGCGCAGGTGTTCACCGCCTGGGCCAGCGTGCAGGTCGCGGGCATGAACGAGCACGGCATCTCGATCAACGGCTATCCGCTGTTCCACGTCGCGGGCGTGCTGCCGGCCTCGCTGGCGTCGCTGTCGGCCGGCGTGGAGGTGGTGATTCCCACGCCCTCGCTGCTGCGCAACAAGCAGGTGCTGGCCAACTACTGGAAGCTGGTCGCCAAGTACCGCCCGACCTCGCTGTCGGCCGTGCCCACGGTGCTGGCCGCGCTGGCCAACGTGCCGCTGGACGGCGCCGACATCTCATCGATCACCTACTGCCGCACCGGCGCGGCCGTGCTCTCGCCCGAACTCGCCGCGCGCTTCGAGCGCCTGTTCGGCCTGCACGTGCACGAGAGCCTGGGCATGACCGAGATGGCCGGCATCTCGACCATCACGCCGCCCGGCGTCGATGGCCCCGCGGGCTGCGTCGGCTTTCGGCTGCCCTACATGCAGATGCGCGTGGTGGCGCTCGACGAGCACGGCAACGCGAGCAACCGCGAGGTGGCGCGCGGCGAGACCGGCATGGTGCTGTTCAAGTCGCCCAACGTGTTCTCGGGCTTCGTCGATCCGGCCGACAACGCCAAGGCCTTCACGGCCGACGGCTGGCTCGCGACCGGCGACCTGGGCTGGATCGACAGCGAGGAGCGGCTCAACCTCACGGGCCGCTCGAAGGACCTGATCATCCGCAGCGGCCACAACATCGATCCCAAGGTGATCGAGGATGCACTGAGCGCCCACCCGGCGGTGCAGGTCTGCGCCGCGGTCGGCGCGCCCGATGCCTACGCGGGCGAACTGCCCGTGGTGTTCGCGACCCTGGTGCCCGGCGGCGTGGCCACCGAGGACGAGCTGCTGGCCTTCACCGCCGCGCGCGTCGACGAGGCACCGGCCAAGCCCAAGTGGGTGGCGCTGGTCGATGCGCTGCCGATGACCAACGTCGGCAAGATCTACAAGCCCGAGCTGCGCGCCATGGCCGCGAGCCGCGTGGTGGCCGCCACCGTGGCCGAGCTGTGCGCCGAACTCGGCCTGCCCGAAGCCGCGCGCCCGAGCGTGACGCACGAGGGCGAGAGCCTGGTGCGCGTGACCATCGACTCCGCCGCCGCCGGCGCGCAGTCCGCTGCTCTCTCGGAGCGGCTGCAGAAGGCGCTCGAGCCACTGCCTTTCAAGACCCGCGTGGCGACGGCCTGAAGCCGCCGCACGGCGGGCCGCAGCGCACGGCCCGCCGCCTTTCGTTTCTCCGACCCCAAGAACCATCAGGGACACCATGACCATCACCCGACACCCGACCCGTCGCGCGCTGCTGCGCGCCACCGCCACCACCGCAGGTGCTGCCGCCCTGTTCGCGCTGGCCCATGCGCCGGCGCAGGCCCAGGCGCCCTATCCGAACAAGCCGATCCGCATGGTCGTGCCCTTCCAGGCCGGCGGCGCCACCGACGTGCTCGCGCGCGTGCTGGGCCAGAAGATGTCGGCCGGTCTCGGCCAGCCCATCGTCGTCGACAACAAGCCCGGCGCGGCCGGCATCATCGGCACCGACGCGGTCGCCAAGTCGGCGCCCGACGGCTACACCATCGTGCTGGGGCTGAGCAATTCGCTGATGACCAACGAATTCCTCTACGAGAAGCTGCCCTACGACACGGCGCGCGATCTCACGCTGGTCTACCAGATCGCGGCCGCGCCGCTGGTGCTGGTGGTGCATCCCAGCGTGCCCGCCAAGACCGGGCCCGAGTTGCTGAAGTACGTCGTCGCCAACAAGGGCAAGGTCGCCTATGGCTCGTACGGCATCGGCGCCTATCCGCACCTGGCCGGCGCGCACATGAGCCTTGCCACGCAGTCCGACATGAGCCACGTCGCCTACAAGGGCGAGGCGCCGATGATGCAGGACCTGATCGGCGGCCAGATCCAGATGGCCTATGCCAGCGCGCTGGTTGCCAAGCCGCACATCGACTCCGGGAAGATCCGCGCCATCGGCGTGAGCGGCGAGCGCCGCATGAGCACCCTGCCCAACGTGCCCACGCTGGCCGAGCAGGGCCTCAAGGACGAGGCCTACCGCGTCACCGGCTGGCTCGCCATCGCCGTGCCCGCCAAGACGCCCAAGCCCATCGTGGACCGCATCGCCGAGGAAGTGCGCAAGGCCACGCAGCAGCCCGACGTGCGCGAGCGCATCGCGGCCATGGGCTTCGAGATCAAGGACAGCTCGCCCGAACTCTTCGCCGCCGCCTGGAAGGCCGAGCGGCCGATCTGGGAGCGCCTCATCAAGCAGTCGGGCGCGAAGCTCGAGTGAACCTCTCCTCCGTTTTTCATTGAAGGACCAGCCATGAAGATTCTCGTGCCCGTCAAACGGGTCGTCGACTACAACGTGAAGGTGCGCGTCAAGAGCGACGGCACGGGCGTGGACATCGCCAACGTCAAGATGAGCATGAACCCCTTCGACGAGATCGCCGTCGAAGAGGCCGTGCGCCTGAAGGAGAAGGGCGTGGTGACCGAGGTCATCGCCGTCTCGTGCGGCGACGCCAAGTCGCAGGAAACCCTGCGCACCGCGATGGCCATCGGCGCCGACCGCGGCATGCTGGTCGAAACCTCGGAAGAGCTGCAGCCGCTGGCCGTCGCCAAGCTGCTCAAGGCGCTGGTCGACAAGGAACAGCCCTCGCTCATCATCCTGGGCAAGCAGGCCATCGACGACGATGCCAACCAGACCGGCCAGATGCTGGCTGCGCTGGCCGACCTGCCGCAAGCCACCTTCGCGAGCAAGGTCGAAGTCGCCGGCGACAAGGCCAACGTGACGCGTGAAGTCGACGGCGGCCTCGAGACCGTCTCGCTCACGCTGCCGGCCGTCATCACGACCGACCTGCGCCTGAACGAGCCGCGCTACGTCACGCTGCCCAACATCATGAAGGCCAAGAAGAAGCAGCTCGACACCTTCAAGCCCGAGGACCTGGGCGTGGACGTCAAGCCGCGGCTGAAGACGCTGAAGGTCTCGGAGCCGCCGAAGCGCGGCGCCGGCATCAAGGTGCCCGACGTTGCAACGCTGGTCGACAAGCTGAAGAACGAAGCGAAGGTGATCTGAACATGAGCGCACTTGTCATTGCCGAACACGACCACGCCAGCATCAAGCCGGCCACCCTCAACACCGTGACCGCCGCGCTCGCCTGCGGTGGCGACGTCCACGTGCTCGTTGCTGGCGCCAACGCGGCCGAAGCCGCCAAGGCCGCTGCCCAGATCGCTGGCGTCACCAAGGTCATCGCCGCCGACAGCGCCAGCCTCGCCGAGAACCTCGCCGAGAACGTCGCGGCGCAAGTCCTCGCGATCGCTTCCAACTACAGCCACATCCTGTTCCCCTCGACCGCCAACGGCAAGAACGTCGCGCCGCGCGTGGCCGCCAAGCTCGATGTCGCGCAGATCAGCGACATCACCAAGGTCGACAGCCCCGACACCTTCGAGCGTCCGATCTATGCGGGCAACGCCATTGCCACCGTGCAGAGCAGCGATGCGACCAAGGTCATCACCGTTCGCACCACCGGCTTCGATGCAGCCGCCGCCACCGGTGGCAGCGCAACGGTCGAAACGGCCGAAGGCGTCGCAGACAGCGGCAAGAGCAGCTTCGTCGGCCGTGAAGTCACGAAGAGCGAGCGCCCCGAACTGACGGCCGCCAAGATCATCGTCTCCGGTGGCCGCGCGCTGGGCAGCGCCGAGAAGTTCACCGAAGTGATGGCCCCGCTGGCCGACAAGCTCAACGCGGGCCTCGGCGCCAGCCGCGCAGCAGTCGATGCGGGCTACGCGCCGAACGACTGGCAAGTGGGCCAGACCGGCAAGATCGTCGCGCCGCAGCTGTATATCGCCGCGGGCATCTCGGGCGCGATCCAGCATCTGGCCGGCATGAAGGACTCGAAGGTGATCGTGGCGATCAACAAGGACGAGGAAGCGCCGATCTTCTCGGTGGCCGACTACGGCCTCGTGGCCGACCTGTTCACGGCCGTGCCCGAGCTGGTGAAGACGCTGTAAGAGGAAGCGCCCGCATGAAGACCCGCATCACCGAGCTGCTCGGCATCCGCTACCCGATCGTGCAGGGCGGCATGCAGTGGGTGGGCCGCGCCGAACTGGCCGCGGCCGTCTCCAACGCCGGCGGCCTGGGCATCGTGACCGCGCTCACGCAGCCCACGCCCGACGACCTGCGCCGCGAGGTCGAGCGCACCCGCGCGCTCACCGACAAGCCCTTCGGCGTGAACCTCACGATCCTGCCGGCCGTGAAGCCGCCGCCCTATGCCGAGTACGTGCAGGCGATCATCGACAGCGGCGTGAAGATCGTGGAGACCGCGGGCAACAGCCCGAAGGACTTCATCGAAGCGCTCAAGCGCCACGACGTGAAGATCGTCCACAAGTGCACCTCCGTGCGCCACGCGCTGTCGGCCGAACGCAATGGCGTCGACGCCGTGTCGGTCGATGGCTTCGAGTGCGCGGGCCATCCGGGCGAGGACGACGTGCCGGGCCTGATCCTGCTGCCGATCGCGGCACGCAAGCTGCGCATCCCCATCATCGCCTCGGGCGGCATCGCCGACGGCCGCGGCATGGCGGCCGCGCTCGCGCTCGGCGCCGAGGGCGTGAACATGGGCACGCGCTTCTGCGTGACCAGGGAAGCGCCGATCCACGACAACATCAAGCGGGCGTTGGTGGATGCGAGCGAGCGCGACACCAAGCTGATGTTCCGCACCATGCGCAACACCGCGCGCGTGTTCCGCAACGCGATCTCCGAAGAGGTGGTGGCCACGGAGAACCGTCCGGGTGGCTGCGAGTTCGAGGAGATCCGCCCGCTGGTGGCTGGCGCGCGCGGCCGCGCCGCGCTGGAGTCGGGCGCGGTGCAGGACGGCGTGGTCTCGGCCGGCCAATGCATCGGGCTGATCGACGACATCCCGACTTGCGCGGAGCTGCTGGAACGCATGGTGCGCGAGTGCCGAGAGCATCTGGACCGGGCGCGGTCCTGGATGGACTGAGTCTTTTCCTGCCCGCATCCCGGCGGCGATCACGCCGACCGGGACCTGCACGCCACGGCCTCTTCGAGGCCTGTGCGCCGTGCATTGCCGAAGCTGCATTTATTGGCGGTTGCCGCGACTTCGTGCCGAACGGCACGGCAACCCGCCCACTTCTTCCCTAGAGTTGATGCCCCTGTCACTCGCTACCCCAACCGTGGGAGCAGAAAGGCGCAACACACCAATCCACTGAGATGTTCGAAGGCTGCTTGCCTCGCGGCAGGTCGTCGGTGCGAAAGCAGCGATGCGGATGCGAGGTATCAAAAGGCGACGGCCAGGGTGTAGTGAGCACCCCGGCCGTCTAACCAAAAACGTGCAACCACCTCTAAGGAGCGCACATAAATGGCTACCAAGACTATAGCCCGGCGTCGCACGCCGGTATCTCCCGGAGAAACCGCCCAAGGCCCGGCGGATCTCCTCGAAAACACCCTCTCTCAACTCGAAGCGCTGCTGTGGGTCTGCCACGGGAAAGACATCGATTGGTGCAGCGGTGATGGGCCTCGACAACTGGACAACCTGATCTGGCTTGCGGCTGGACTTGCGCGCGAGGCGGGGGAGTTGTTTCAGATGAGCGAGAAGGCGCGACATGGGGCGCTTGAGGCTGGCGGGTAGGGGCTGGTCTGCGGGCTGCGGATTTCGCAGCCTGCCCTAGTGAACGGGTTCTTTGAGGTACGCGGCTGAAATCCTCGCGCTGTAGGGAATCTGGTTTAGCTGAGGTTGCGTGTGGGACAGGACCGGGTGAGAGCGATGCACTCCATGCTGATCATCGACAGACAATGCAAGCATCAGTTTGCAGCGATTCCAGTCTATTGCGTCTTCCGGCCCAGTGCCAGTCGGCGCACAGCAGACATTCCCGGCAAAAATGATCCATCGTGGCAACAACAATGCAGTAGACCAACTGCCAATGGATTAATGGCTTCGACCTTGATCAATCGAAGCACATTACCCGATGAACAGCGCCACCTGATTCGAACACTCAATTCCGGAGCCGGTCTTTCGCCGCGCGGATGTCTTCACCCTCGGCACTCTTTTCCCAGCTATTCGCCAGATTGAACAGCATGGCCGAAGTCCGCGGATAGCCAGCAGCGATCTTTGCCCACTTCTTCGCTTGCTCTGCAAACGTCCTTTCTTGCTCGCCTCCCTCGCCAATCGCCTTGCCGAAAACGCCACGCATGTTGTGCCGCTCCACAATGATGCCGCTATCAACGTCGTCACTTGCCAGTCTTTCGATTGCGGTTCGCACCGCGCTGTGTGGCCACCCCTTGTCCGAATCGTCGTTTGGCGCATGAGCGAGAACGTGGCCGATGTACTGCTCCGTGATGCGCACTCGATCTGCCTCAGCAGCGAGTTTCTGGACCGCAAGACACCACTCCACAACGGTTTTTTCGTCGACGTCGCTCCCTGTCTGGCCTGGCACGATGTTCACGCCACTCAGCAGTCGATACGCTGCTGTCGCGTGACGACGCTTGGCGTCGTCCATTTGCGGCGCCTCACCCGATGCGGGTTTGAATACCAGCTTAATGAACTCAAGGAACAGTTCCGGACGTTGAACAATGAGTTGATGAAGTTTCAGCGGACCCTTCCGGCGATCGAATATAGGTAAGTACGCATACTCCCGCTGGGCAACCTCGTCATCAGAGACATCTGAGCGTCCCTCAAGGGCCTTGAAAACTGCCTCTATGTAGTACGTAGTCATCGTGCCGCTCGCGGACAATGCCATGTTGATCTGGGCAACGGCCTCGTCAAGCATGCGGAACAATGTTGGCGAGTCCACTTCGGCCAACCGGCTGTGCCCTGCGGCCATCGCGCCCATCGCCCTGCCTTCGGCTAGATAGCGCATCAACGCAACGGTGAGGTCGTCTCCAGTGCCCTTGATTGCAAACGGGTGCTTCGTCTGCCAGTAAGCCTTACTGGTTTCCTCACCAAAACTGTCCACGACAGCCCACGATTCTGCGCTTTCTGGAAGTTGCAACAACATGCTCGCCAACGTCTCCGCAGACCATCCGTTCACACCTGCCAGATCGGCCAGGGATTTATTCCAATCAGTCTTGTGCTTAGCAAACATCCATGCCGAAACTGACGAGGCCAACGCGATGAGATCGGCAGTGCCGGCACCAACGGCGGCGAGCACGAACGTCTTGCTGTCCGCTTCGCTTAGATTGGCGCTCTCCAGTGCCGGAGCAATGAGATAAGGAACCTTCACGCGCTGGGCCAACTCGACGATAGCGAGAACGCCGCCGTATTCGAGGATCTCTTTCACAGCCTGCGCACGTGCCTTTTCGATGCTCTCAGTGTCGTCATCTGCCACGCCGGGGATGTGTGGCATCCAGTCGTCAAAGAGATTCGAATGGAGCAGCACAGGGTTCTTCGGCTCAAACCGCTGAACGACTGCGTCTAGTTTGGCGATCGCCTCGCCCTTAAGCGCCCAATCCATGCTCTGATAGGTGCGATTGCGATTCACCTCATGTCGAAGCGCCTTCCACACTTCATATCGCGGAGCGGCAGGCGCAGTCGCCAGGAATTCAGCAGTGGCGGCAAGAATCGAGTCAAACGAGCCCTCCTGCACTTGGCCCAACTCATTAATGAGCGTGATCATGCGAGCGGGGTCTCCCATCACCTGGTCGAGCGCTAACCGCACGACGTGATCTTGACTGCTCCAGACGATGCCATAGGTGAGTTCCTCCACATTCGAACCGCCCGCCTCCCGGAAGAGCGGCCTTGAGTTCGAACTAGAGTGGTCATAGGGCCTCGGAAGCAACTTGACCAACAACTCCCAAGCAAGCCCCGGAAACTCACCGATGATGGTGGTCAGGACACCGTCACGCTGCTTCGATGGAGCATTGGTGTTCGGCGCCCAGGACAGGAAGATTGACCGCAGCGTATTGACAGGCCGGTTCTCCATTTTTAGCCCCGGGTCGAAGGCGGACAGACGAGCGAGCACCTTGCAGACGCGGAGCAGATACGCCGGATCCCATGCCAGAACTTCGAGCGCAAACAACACGAACACATGCGGGCTGGTCGGCGCGAATATGTCATCAGATTCAGCAAACAGCGGCTGGACTTTGTTGGGGCCGCCCTCGAGCAGGTGCTCAAGGGCGCCCAAAAAAGCATCGGGCGAGCCCTCTGCAAGAAAAGTCAGGTTGTCCCGCAAGCTCGCGACCACTCGCCAATCTGTTCCGAGCCCGGGCAAGCTACTGACGATTCCATCCACGAAGCGTTTCGGTGTGGAATTCGGGATCACTAGGCCCACCTCCTCACCCAGCGCCGCGATCAGTAGAAGGGTCGTAGCCAAGCCTTCACGCAACCACGAGCTGTGAATCTCTTCCGGTTTCCTGTCCAGCCGAAACCGATCCGAGGCCTTGGGCGGCTCGACGACGCGCCCGAACACATCTTTAGCGGCAACGGCAAAAGCATTTAGATCGGCTTGGCCAAGGCGCTTTCCAAGGTAGGTAAAGGCGTCGACTGGTGCGCGCATTCGCCACACGGTGTCCACCCGGTCGATCGGCGGGTCCACAGACACCCTCAGGTCGCGGAACGGCTCTTCCACCGCGTCGTAGTCCTTCTGACGCCCAAGCGCCTGGAGCACATCCTTATCCGGCTCACTGGCTGCGTCCCAACCGCCGGCGAGCAACGCAGGGATTAAGTCGCGTGCGTTAGAAAGCCAGGCCGGGTTCTCGGCCGCGCTGCTCGGAATCTGGCGCGCCAGGACCGCAAGACTTCGGCCGCACTTCCGGGCGCGGTCCATCGCAACCTCCTGTGCAGGGAACATCGAAGCCAGCGCTTCCCCGAGCGCATGCGTCGAGGGGCGCTCCAGCACATCAAAGCTCTTGCGATCTTCGTCTGCGCCGGCGCTAATCACGGTCGGCCCCGTCGTCGCCAACTGGCCTGCCCGATTACGCGCCGCACCCCGCGGCAGAAACATGAGATCCTTCATGCTGACCAACTGATCGACGGCTTCCGAAGTATCGACCACGAGGGTTCGCGACTCTAGGTACAGCCGCTTCTGTGCCTCGGCGTTGCGGATCGCGGCCACGGCGAACGCAATGACCTCGTCCGGCGAGTCGGCGGTCAGGCGCAGCTTCGCCTCCCCCGCAATCAGCGCATTTACCAACTTCTCTGCCTGGGCCTGGCGCGCGCATAGAAGAACCTGTTCCGTCAGCGCGGGGACGTAGCGGTTGGAGAACTCAGCCCAGTACTCGTCGATACTGCGTACGCCATGCCTCGGCACCAGTGCCAATACTTCGCGAGCCCACCAAGCGCCCACGCCCGGGTGGTCTGCAAGCCAGTGCTCCAACTGGCTTCCATCGATAAGGTCAACAGCAGCCCACTCTTTGAGGTCGCGCTTCTTCTTGAGCCACGTCTCCCGCTTCAGCCTTGGCTTGTCCCAGGTGTACGCGGTTACAAGCACAAGTGTCATGTTCTTTCGCTCTTCGGCAGAGACTTCGTTCGTGCGTTTCTTGTAGTCGTCGTCCGCTTTCCCCGAGACTTTTACGTCAAGCCCGAACTCCCAGATTGAGTGGCCCCTGGGTACAAACGGCTTGGCGCCAGTGTCTGTCTGGAGGACGCCGTCGAACCCACGGACGTAGCCTTTCTCGCCATTTGGGAAACGGAAGGCACCGATGTCATCGACCGACGCGCGGATCAGGTCCGCAACTAGTCCGGGGAAGAGGGCCTTGGACGTTGTGCGCGCTGCCCAGGTGCCTAAGTCGAATGCGGTGATCCACTTCATACGTTTTGTCCTTCGAGAGCTTCCATTTTGCCCGGCGCCCCGCGGCACCTCTCTCTCACGAAGCTCGGTGGTACGCCCCCGCACGTCCATCTGCAACCAACCGCAGCGGTCGAACTCTCAACCTCACAGCAGCACTTATCGTGCACAGGGCACCGGGTGCTTCCCGCAGCGAAATCAAGGAGGAGGCCGAAGGCCGGGGGACATTCGCGGAGGGAAGCACCCGGTGTCCTGTGCACGCCCCGGACGCCCCAGGCAACCGCCCATAGCCGCCAAAACGCAGAAAACCTACCCCTTCCAGCGCCCCAAAAGCCCAGCCAACAGCTAAGGAAACCCCCGATATATCAGTGGACATTGACGCCCCAGAATCGACGCCAGCTCCCCTGTCGAGGTGTACGGATCGCGTCCCGGCGACCGCCCGGTGACATGGCGCCTGCCCCAGCTGCCCGTTTCCTCCGATGACCACTCCTCCTGAGTCCGGCCCCACGCTGGACGCCGCCAGCCCCCTCCCCCCCGACATCGAAGCCGCCGACGAGCCCACCAAGGTGCCACTGGGCATCGAGGACTGGCTCACCGTGCTCATCATGGGCGCGCTCGCGCTCATCACCTTCGCCAACGTCCTGGTGCGCTACTTCACCGACTCCTCCTTCGCCTGGACCGAGGAGTTCTCCGTGTTCCTGATGATCATGCTGGCGCTGGTCGCCGGCTCGGCCGCGGTCGCGCGCGACCGCCACATCCGCATCGAGTACTTCGCCGAGAGCGGCTCGATGGCGCGGCGCCGCCGGCTGGCGCAGTTCGGCGCGCTGATGATCGCCGCGCTGTTCGGCCTGATCGCCGCGCTCAGCGTGCGCATGGTCTGGGACGACTACCGCTTCGAGGAGACCTCGCCGGGCATCGGCGTGCCGGCCTGGTGGTATTCGATCTGGCTGCCGATCGTGTCGCTGGCCATCGCGCTGCGCGCCATCGGGCTGTTCGTGCGGCGCGGCCGCAAGCACAAGAACAACGACCAGCAGGACGCCGCCGAATGATCGCCACGCTCCTGTTCGTCGCCTTCCTGCTGATGATGCTGGTGGGCGTGCCCATCGGCGCGGCGCTCGGCCTGGCCGGCGCGGCCTGCATCGCGCTCGCCAACACCGACGCCCAGTGGTTCGGCCTGCTCGCGGTGCCGCAGAACTTCTATGCCGGCCTGGGCAAGTACCCGCTGCTCGCCATTCCGATGTTCGTGCTGGTGGGCTCGATCTTCGACCGCTCGGGCGTGGCGCTGCGCCTCGTGAACTTCGCCATCGCCATCGTGGGCCGCGGCTCGGGCATGCTGCCGCTGGTGGCGATCGCGGTCGCGATGTTCCTCGGCGGCATCTCGGGCTCGGGCCCGGCCAATGCCGCCGCGGTGGGCGCGGTGATGATCGCCGCCATGTCGCGCGCCGGCTATCCGGCCGCCTACTCGGCCAGCGTGGTCGGCGCCGCCGCGGCCACCGACATCCTGATCCCGCCCTCGGTGGCCTTCATCGTCTATTCGGTGCTGGTGCCCGGCGCCTCGGTGCCGGCACTGTTCGCCGCCGGCATGGTGCCCGGCGTGCTGGCCGGCCTGGCGCTGATGATTCCGGCCGTATGGCTGGCGCGCAAGCACAAGATGGGCGCGCTCGAATCCACCCTGCCGCGCCCGCCGTTCTGGAAGAGCTTCCGCGAAGCCACCTGGGGCCTGGCGGCGCCGGTGCTGATCCTCGGCGGCATGCGCGCGGGCTGGTTCACGCCCACCGAGGCCGCAGTGGTCGCCGTGTTCTACGGCCTCTTCGTCGGCATGTGCATCCACCGCACCATCAAGGTCCGCGACCTGTTCGTCATCCTGCGCGAATCGGGCGAGCTCTCGGCGGTGATCCTGCTGGTGGTCTCGCTCGCGGGCATCTTCGCCTACTCGCTGTCGACGCTCGGCGTGATCGATCCGGTGACGCGCGCCATCGTCAACTCGGGCCTGGGCGAATACGGCGTGCTCGCGCTGCTGATCCTGCTGCTCATCACGGTCGGCATGTTCCTCGACGGCGTCTCGATCTTCCTGATCTTCGTGCCGCTGCTGCTGCCGATCGTTCAGTACTACAAGTGGGACCCGGTCTGGTTCGGCGTGATCCTCACGCTCAAGGTCGCGCTCGGCCAGTTCACGCCGCCGCTGGCCGTCAACCTGATGGTGTCGTGCCGCATCGCCAAGGTGCGCATGGAGGAGACCGTGCGCTGGGTCGGCTGGATGCTGTTCTCGATGTTCGTGGTGATGGTGCTGGTGATCGCCTTCCCCGAACTCGCGCTGTGGCTGCCCAGGAAGCTGGGGTATTGAACGCGGACAGCCGGACGCAGAGGACGCGAAGGTTTCGCGAAGGACGCAAAAAAGAAAAAGGATGTTCCTTTCGCGTCCTTCGCGAAACCTTCGCGTTCTTCGCGAAACCTTCGCGTTCTTCGCGTCCGGCTGCCCGATTTTTTCAACGAGGAGATAGATCAGATGAAATTCCGCCGCACTCTGCTGGGCCTCGCGATGGCCGCCACCGCTCTCGGCTTCACGACCGGCGCCATGGCGCAGGCCACCTACAAGGCCGAGTACAAGATGTCGCTGGTGCTGGGCCCGCCCACGCCGTGGGGCCAGGCCGGGAAGATCTGGGCCGACCTCGTGAAGGAGCGCACCCAGGGCCGCATCAACATCAAGCTGTACCCGGGCGTGTCGCTCATTCAAGGCGACCAGACGCGCGAGTTCAGCGCGCTGCGCCAGGGCGTGATCGACATGGCCGTGGGCTCGACCATCAACTGGTCGCCGCAGGTCAAGCAGCTCAACCTGTTCTCGATGCCCTTCCTGATGCCCGACTACGCGGCCATCGACGCCCTCACGCAGGGCGAGGTCGGCCAGGAGATCTTCAAGACCCTCGACAAGGCCGGCGTGGTGCCGCTGGCCTGGGGCGAGAACGGCTTCCGCGAGATCACCAACTCGAAGCGGCCGATCAAGACGCCGGCCGACGTCAAGGGCATGAAGATCCGCGTGGTCGGCTCGCCGATCTACTCCGACATGTTCACCGCGCTGGGCGCCAACCCCACGCAGATGAGCTGGGCCGATGCGCAGCCCGCGCTCGCCAGCGGCGCCGTCGACGGCCAGGAGAACCCGCTGTTCCTGTTCACCGTGCTCAAGATGCACACCGTGGGCCAGAAGTTCGTGACCACCTGGGGCTATGTGGCCGACCCGCTGGTGTTCGTGGTCAACAAGGAGATCTGGGCCTCGTGGACGCCGGCCGACCAGGCCATCGTGCGCCAGGCCGCGATCGACGCCGGCAAGGAAGAAATCGTCATCGCGCGCAAGGGCCTGGTGGAAGCCGACAAGCCCGTGCTCAAGGACATCGCGGGCATGGGCGTGACGGTGACCAGCCTCACGCCCGAGGAGCGCGAGGCCTTCGTGAAGGCCACGCGCCCGGTGTACGAGAAGTGGAAGCCGACCGTGGGCGCCGACCTCGTGGCGCGCGCCGAGAAGGCGATCGCGGCGCGCAAGAAGTAAGAGCAAACGCCACGCGGGCCGGCGCGCCTCAGTTGCGATAGCGGCTGGGGTTCGCGCCCGCCACCTTCTTCATCAGGCGCCGCAGCGCGGTGGCGTCCTGATACCCGACGGCGCCGGCCACCTGGTCGACCGTCATGCGGCTGGACTCGAGCAGCGCCCGCGCGCGCCGCAGCCGCACGCCCTGCAACAGCGCCTGCGTGCTCTTGCCGGTGGCCTTCATCACGTGGCGCGCGAGCGTGCGCTCCGACATGCAGAACTCGCGCGCCAGCTCGCTCACCGAGGGCGGTGCCGGCAGCGCCGCTTCCACGCGTGCCGCAAGCCGCGCCACCAGGTCGTTGCCGTTGGCCAGCAGCTCGGGAACGATGAACGGCGCCTGCGCCTGGCGCCCGTCGATCAGCAGCAGCCGCGACACCAGATCGGTGAGCGCGCTGCCGCAGCGTTCGCGCAGCAGGTGCAGCATCAGGTCGGTCTGCGCGAAGGCCGCGCCGGCCGTGACCACCGCGCCGTCGGCGCAGACCATGCGGTCGACGTCGACCGTGCAATCGGGCGCCATGCGCTTGAGCAGCGCGGCATACCACCACGAGGTGGTCGCGCGGCGGCCCTGCAGCAGGCCCGCCGCATTGAGCAGGAACACCGCCGAGCACGAGGCCGCGACCTGGCCGCCGGCGCGTGCATGGCGCGCGAGGCCCTCGATGGCGCGCGCGGCGTCCTCGCTCTCGAGGCAGCGGCGGATCTGCTCGGGCGTGTCGAGCCCGAGCCCCGGCACCACCCAGGTCGAGCGGTCGTCGCGCGCGCGGGCCGGCAGGCGCACGGTGTCGATGTGCATGCCCGAGCGCAATGGCACCATGCCGCCGGCCGGCGAGCACAGCCGCCAGCGCGGCGGCGCCACGCCGGCGCGCGCGGCCACCGAGCGCGCGGCGCCGAGGATGTCGGCCGTGGCGGCGACGCTGGAGGCGAAGGCGCCGGGAAGCACCAGGATCGTGAAGTCATGCATGGGGAGGTGTTGTCCGATTCGGCCCTGAAACAGTCAAACAGGACACTGCCATTCTGAACGGCCGGTGGGCCCAATACAAGCTTCATCCACCCCACTGCCCACGCCATGTCCCACGCACCCGCAACCCGCCCGCTCGACCGCGACGACCCGCTCGACGACTTCTCTTCACGCGAGATCGAACTCGACGGCGTCGCCAAGAAGGTCTACCTGATGGGCCACGGCCCCGCGGTGATCGTGATGACCGAGATGCCCGGCATCAGCCCGCAGGTGGCGCGCTTCGCGCGCTGGGTGCGCGATGCGGGCTTCACCGTCTACATGCCCTCGCTGTTCGGCCACGACGGGGCCGTGCCGCAGGCCGAGGAAGGCGCGGCGGTGTTCAAGCGCGCCTGCGTGAGTGCCGAGTTCCGCGCCTTCGCGTCGAATGCCTCGAGCCCCGTCACGCAGTGGCTGCGCGCGCTCGCGCGGCTCGCGCACGCCGAATGCGGCGGCCCCGGCGTGGGCGCGATCGGCATGTGCTTCACCGGCAACTTCGCGCTGTCGATGATGCTCGAGCGCGCCGTGCTCGCGCCCGTGGTGTGCCAGCCCTCGCTGCCGCTCGACGACCCGGCCGGCACCAACGTGGCGGCCGATGAACTGGCCGCCGTGCGCGAGCGGCTGGAACGCGAGGACCTGACGGTGATGGCCTACCGCTTCGACGGCGACAGGTTCTGCAAGGCCGAGCGCTTCGCGGCCTTCTCGCAGGCACTGGGCCCGCGCTTCGTGGCGCGCGTGCTGCCCGACAGCGCGGCCAACCCCGACACGCCGCCCTTCTTCGCGCAGGTGGTCGCGAGCCCGCACAGCGTGGTCACCGCGCACCTGATCGACGAGGCCGGGCAGCCGACCATTGCCGCGCGCGACGAGATCCTGGCCTTCTTCGCGAGGCGGCTCCTGGGCTGAAGCTCTGGCAGACTGGCTGCCCGCAGGCGCGCGCATCGTCGTGCCTGCCTGGAGCCCGCATGCCGACGAACACGCCCCCGCTTTCCGACGACACCACCGTCCACACGCTGATCATCGACACCGACCCCGGTGCCGACGACGTGATCGCGCTGCTGCTCGCCATGGCCTCGCCCGAGCGCCTGAAGATCCAGGCGCTGACGACGGTGGCCGGCAACGTGCCGCTCGCCAAGACCTCGCGCAACGCGCGGCTCGCGCGCGAGTGGGGGCAGCGGCCCGACATTCCCGTCCACGGCGGCGCGCAGCGCCCTCTGCTGCGCACGCCGATCTACGCGGCCGACATTCACGGCAGCGAGGGCATCACCGGCGTGCAGGTGCACGAGCCCGCGCAGCCGCTGGCCGAGGGGCATGCGGTCGACTACCTGATCGACACCCTGCGCGCCGCGCCCGCGCAGAGCGTGACGCTCGCGATGCTCGGCCCGCAGACCAACCTCGCGCTGGCGCTCGCGCAGGCGCCCGACATCGTGCGCGGCCTGCGCGAGCTGGTGCTCATGGCCGGCGCGCACTTCAACGGCGGCAACATCACGCCGACGGCCGAGTTCAACGTCTTCGCCGATCCGCATGCGGCCGAGATCGTGCTCGGAAGCGGCGTGCCGATCACCATGCTGCCGCTGGACCTCACGCACAAGGTGCTGGCCACACCCGAGCGCATCGCGCGGCTGCGCGGCCTCGGCAACGAGGCGGGCCGGATCGTGGCCGACATCCTCGATGCCTATGTGCGGCACGACATGCAGTACTACGGCCTGCCCGGCGGGCCGGTGCACGACGCCACCGTGATCGGCTACCTGCTGCAGCCTTCGCTGTTCAGCGGCCGATGGGTCAACGTGGCGATCGACAGCCGCGAAGGGCTGGGGTTCGGGCAGACGGTGGTGGACTGGTATGGGGGGTTGAAGAAGCCGGCGAACGTGCGCTGGATCGCGGATGGGGATGCGCAGGGGTTCTTCGACTTGCTGACGGAAAGGATCGCGCGCCTGCCCTGAACGGACAGCGCATCCGGCGCCGCCCGCTCGGGAACCAGGCCCCGGCGTCTCAGGCCCGCACGCCGAGGTCTTCGCGCATCAGGTCGGCCGCCCGCTCCGCCATCATGATGATCGGCGCGTTGGTGTTGCCCGAAACGATGCGCGGCATCGCCGAGCCGTCGACGACCCGCAGTCCTTCGATGCCGCGCACGCGCAGCCGCGCATCGAGCACGGCCATCGGGTCGCTCTCGGGCCCCATCGCACAGGTACCCACCGGATGGAAGATGCTGCCGGCACGGCGCCGCACCCATTGCAGCAGCTCCGCGTCGCTGCGCACGGCGGGGCCGGGCTCGTGCTCGGCGGCTATGTGGCCCGCCAGCGGCGCGGCGCCGGCGATCTCTCGCATCGCGTGCACCGCGGCCACCGCGAGCCGGCGGTCCGCCTCGTCGCTCAGGTAGCCGGCCTCGATGCGCGGCGCCGCCAGCGGGTCGGACGATGCGAGCCCGATCCGCCCGCGGCTGTGCGGCCGCAGCAGGCAGGCCGACAGCGTGATGCCGGGGAAGGGATGCGGCGGCTGGTGCGGCCGGTCGAAGCTCACCAGGCCGAAGTGCACCTGCACATTGGGCCAGTCGGCACCGCCTTCCACCGGCAGGAAGGCGCCGGCGCGATAGACGCCGTTGCGCAGCGCGCCGCCGCGGGTGAAGACGTAGCGCAGGAACTCGCGCGCGCCGCGCAGCCGGCTGTTGGCGATGTCGTTGAGCGTCAGCGCGCCGTGGCAGCGGAACGCCGGCCGCACCTGCAGGTGGTCCTGCAGGTTGGCGCCCACACCCGGCAGGTCCAGGGCCACGGCAATGCCATGGTGGCGCAGTTGCTCGGCGGGACCGATGCCCGAGAGCTGCAGCAACTGGGGCGATTGCACGGCGCCCGCGCACAGGACGACCTCGGCCGAGGCGTGCAGCAGGCGACGCCGGCCCTCGTGCAGCACCTCCACGCCCCGTGCGCGCCCGCCCTCGCACAGCACGCGCAGGGTCCGGGCGCCCTCGAGGATGCGCAGGTTGGGCCGCTTCCGCGCCGACGCGAGATAGGCGCGCGCGCTGCTCATGCGCTGGCCGTTGCGCAGCGTCATGCGCAGGTAGCCGGCACCATGGTTGTCGCCGCCGTTGAAATCGTCGGTGCCCGGGATGCCACGCGCTGCCGCGGCGGCAATGAAAGCATCGGACAGCGAATCGGGCGGCAGATCGGCCACGCTGAGCGGGCCGCCTCGACCGTCGCTGGCGCGCGCACGGCCTTCCGGATGCATCGCGCGCTCGAAGTAAGGCCGCACGCTGTCCCAGTCCCAGCCGGGATTGCCCAACTCGGCCCACTGGTCGTAGTCCCGCCGATGGCCGCGCAGGTAGAGCATGCCGTTGATGAGGCTGGAGCCGCCCAGGCCCTTGCCGCGCGGCCAGGGCAACCGCCGCCCGTCCATCTCGGGGTCGGGCGCGGTCTCGAAGCGCCAGTCGTGGCGCGGATGGCCCACGGTCTTGAAGTACCCGATCGGGATGCGCAGCCAGGGGTCGAGGGAAGCGCTGCCTGCCTCAACCAGCAGCACGCGCAGGCCCGGGTCCTCGCTGAGTCGCGCCGCCAGCGCGCAGCCGGCCGAGCCGGCGCCCACGATCACGATGTCGGCGTCGTCGCGCATCTCAATCCGCCTTGATGCGAGCGGCCTTGGCGATGCGCAGCCAGCGCTCCGACTCCGAGGCGATCACGGCGCCGAATCGCTGCGCCGGCATCGGCTCCGGCTCGAGCGCCAGCGGTGCCAGCCGCTCGCGCACCTCGGGCGTGGACAGTGCCTTGTTCAACTCGGCATTGAGCCGCGCGACGATCTCCGGCGCGGTACCGGCCTTGACAGTCATGCCGTCGAAGGAGCGCAGCACGAATTCGCCGAAGCCCTGCTCGGCCAGGGTCGGTACGTCCTTCAGCGCGGGCAGCCGCTCGGCACCGGTGACGCCCAGCGCACGCAACTTGCCGCCCTGGATCTGCGGCAGCGCCGCCGAGGCCGTGAGGAACATGTAGCTCACGCGACCTGCGATCAGGTCGCCCACCGCCAGGGTGAACTGGTTGTACGGCACATGGGTGCTGACGGTGCCGGTCTGCTGGCGGAACAACTCGCCGGCCAGGTGCGCCGGCGTGCCGTTGCCGCCCGAGGCGAAGCTCAAGGCACCGGGCTGGGCGCGTGCCTGCTCGGCCACGTCCTTCGCACTGCGCAACGGGCTGTCCATCGGCGTGACCAGCACATTGGTGCTCCAGGCCACGTGGCCCACCGGCGCCAGGCTGCGCGCGAAGTCGATGTTCTGCGTGGGAAACAGCAGCGGTGCCACCAGCGAGGCCGAGGACAGCATGTAGACGGTATGGCCGTCGGCCGGCGAGCGCAGCGCATCGGCCAGGCCGATGGTGCCGGCGGCACCGGGCTTGTTCTCCACCACCACCGGCTGGCCGAGGCCCGCGCCCATGCGCTCGGCGACGATGCGTCCGGCGACATCGGCCGGCGTGCCCGGAGGCCAGGGAACGATGAGCCGGATCGGCCTCGCAGGATAGGCCTGGGCGCTGGCACCCAGGGGCCACAGCGCGGCCAGCAGGACGACGAGGAACAGATGGCGAAGGAAGAACGGCATGGCGCGATGTCTCCAGAGATGCGGATGGGTTTGCTCTTTGCGGCGGTTCGGCGCGGATTATGGAAAGCGCCCCGGCCGGCCACAAATGAGTTGTTTGCGGCGATTCATGCCATCGGCGGTATAAATCCCGCAATGACCCTTTCGCTGCGCCGCCACCTGACCGTACGCCAGCTGCTGCTCGTCAGCACCCTGGCGCGCGAACTCAACCTGAGCCGCTGCGCCGAGCTGCTGCACACCACGCAGCCGGCGGCCTCGCGCACGCTGGCGCAGCTGGAACGCCAGCTCGGCATCACCCTCTTCGAGCGCACCACCAAGCACATCCGGCCCACGTCGGCCGGCCAGAGCCTGGCGCAGCATGCCGATCGCATCCTGTCGGAGATCGACGTCGCCGAAGAAGATTTGCTGGGCCTGCGCGAAACCGCCGGCGGCGAGCTGCGCATCGGCGCGCTGGCGGTGTTCTCGCCCGAAGCCCTGTCGCAGGCGGTGGCGGCCACCCGCCGCATGCTGCCCGAGCTGATGCCCATCGTGCACCTGCAGTCGCTGGAGACGCTTCACCAGAGCCTGCTGGAAGGCCGCATCGACCTGATGCTGTCGCATGCGGAGTTCCGCATCGACCTCAACCGGGTGGAGGTCCGCGCGCTGTACGAAGAATCGAGCGTGGTGCTGGCCGCGCCCGGCCACCGGCTGGCGAAGCGCCGCAAGCGCGTCAGCTGGGAAGAGCTGGCGCAGGAAGCCTGGGTGCTGCCACCGCGCGACACGCCGCTGCGGCCGAAGATCGACCGCCTGCTGTCCGTGCATCGCGAGCGGCGCCCGCAGGCCGGACCCGATGTGCAGACCGAATCGGCGGCGCTGGCGTTGAACCTGCTGCGCGACGCCGACATGCTGTGGGCCATCGCCAGCCGCCATGCACTTCAGTTCGAGCGCGAGGGCCGCGCGCGGCGCATCGCGACGCCCGACGTGCTGCTGCGCGGTCCGATCTGCTGCTTCTCGCGCCGAGGCGAGATGCTGCGTCCGGCGCAGCGCATGTTCATTGCCGCGCTCGAGCGCGCGGCCGCTCAGGCGGCGTAGCGATCCATCATCGACGAACAGCTTGCCGGCCGCGACTACCTGATGGGCGATAGCTTCACGGCCGCCGACGCCTACCTCCATGCGCTGACCCAATGGGGCCAGGCCGCGTGGCTCGCGTCCGTCTACAGGGCCGACATCCATTTCGATGGGGTGGACAACCTGCGGGACTGGTATCGACGCGTGCGGGCGCGTCCCGCGGTCCGCAAGGCGCTCGATACCGAAGGGCTCAAGTAGGACGCGTCATCAGGACTCCGGCACGACAGGCGGCGCATCTTTGTAGAGCCGAAGAAACTTGAACATCTTCGGCCACTCTTCCCGAGGCTTGAAGACGATCGCCACCTCCCGGTTCTCCAAGGCGGATTCGGTCAAGACCAGATGGTCCGCGACCTGTTTCGCATTCTCGAACTCCTTGGCATTTGCCTTGCAGACCGCCTTGAAGAAAGGACCGGCCAGCCATTGCCGCGTTTCGGGCTCGTCCTGAAACTTGAGATAGCCGGCCAGCGAGGCATGGGCGACCGCGACCATCGCAAAGCCCAACGGAATGTCGTCTCGAACCAGGATGTACATCTTCATGCGATTGCGCACGCCACGGGCGTGTCCTTCCTCGGTTGGCACTGATCAACGTGCTCCGGCACACACGTTCTTGAACACGATCCCGCTCACCGTCGTCGGCCCGCCCACCGCCTTCCACTCGCTGCGCCGGCTCAGGTCGATGTCGTGCGCCTCCAGCGGCCCGTTGTGGCTCACGACGCGGCGCATCTTCTCGCGGGCGCCCTTGCAGTCGTAGTCGTAGAGGTAGCGCGAAGTGCGGTACGGGGTCTTGCCGACATCGGTCTGCAGTTCGTCGTAGCGATAGAGCGTCCAGGCCTCGACGGCGTCGCCGTGCGGACGGATCGACTCGCGCTGCAGCAGCACCTTCTTGCGCGCGGTGGACGCGATCTCGGTCCAGTCCTCGGCGGCTTGCGCCGGCATCAGCGTCATCAGCGCGAGCGCCGTGCAAACCGCCGCCGCGCAATACCTGGATGGATGGAAGCCCATTCTTTTCACCTCCGTGCCAATACGACAGCGGAAGATGGTCGCACGAAACCCGCGACGCGAAGACCGCGACCGCTCCCGTCGCTTGGCGCCGTCTTTCGCGCACTTCATCGCATTCGCCTGGCCGCCGCGCCGTCCCGCGGCAACCATGCGCGCTCCACCGACCCCGCCATGGAGACCTCGATGCGCGCCACTGCCCTCTTCTCTCGCCACGCCCTGCTGCTCGCCTCGGGCCTGTTGCTGTCCTGCCAGTTGCTGGCCGCCGAGGCCGGCTGGCGGCAGCTCCGCATTCCGGGCGCCACGCCCGATGCCGCGCCGACCGTGGTCGCGCTCTACTACCCGACGCAGGCCGCGCCCCGCACGACGGCCATGGGGCCGTTCACCGTGCGCGCCGCGATCCAGGCACCGCCCGACGAGAAGTTCAAGGGCTTGATCCTGCTGAGCCACGGCCTCGCCGGCACCGAGCTGGGACACAACAGCCTGGCCGAGGCGCTCGCGCGCGCGGGCTACCTGGTGGCGGCACTGCGCCATCCGGGCGACAACTGGCAGGACGGCTCGCTGCTGAAGCAGGGCGGGGCCGCCTACTTCGGCGAACGGCCGCGGCAGGCTTCGCACGTGATCGACGCCCTGCTGCAGGACCCGCAGTGGAAGGACCGGATCGCGCGCGACGACCAGGGCCCGCGCATCGGCGCCGTGGGCCACTCGGCCGGCGGCTACACGGTGCTCGCGCTCGCGGGCGCGCAGGCCGACCTGTCGCGCATCGCCGCGCATTGCGCGAGCGAGCGCGCCGCCGATCCGATCTTCTGCGGCGTGGGCCGCGATGACGGGACGGCCGCGACGCCCGCCGCCCCCACCGCCCCGTCCGCATCGCTGCTGCCTTCGCTGCGCGACCCGCGCGTGCGCGCCGTCGTGGCCATGGCCCCGGCCGGCGTGCCCTTCACGGCCGCGTCGCTGGCCCGGGTGCGCGTGCCCACGCGGATCTACGAAGCCGAGCAGGACCGCTTCCTGGTGCCGCGCTTCCATGCCGAATGGATCGCGCGCAACATGCCGACGGCCGAGCTGCGGCGCATCCCGAATGCCTGGCACTTCGCGTTCATGGACACGCCGTCCATGCCCATCCAGACGCCCGATGGCGACATCGCCGCCGATCCGCCGGGTTTCGACCGGCAGGCGCTGCTGGCGCGCCTGGGGCGGGAGGTTCCGGCCTTCTTCGACGAGGCATTGCCGAAGTCCCCGGCGCCATGAAAAAAGGGCCACGCCGTCGCCGGCATGGCCCTCGTCGTTCGCCGCAAGGCGCAGCGTTCAGTGCTGCAGGATCTTGTTGAGGAAGTCCTTGGTGCGCGGCTGGCGGTTCTCGGGCTGGCCGAAGAACTCGTCCTTCGTGCAGTCCTCGAGGATGCGGCCGCCGACGTCGATGAAGATCACGCGGCTCGCGACCTTGCGGGCGAAGCCCATTTCGTGCGTGACCACCATCATGGTCATGCCTTCCTTGGCCAGGCTCACCATCACGTCGAGCACTTCGCCGACCATCTCGGGGTCGAGCGCCGAGGTGGGTTCGTCGAACAGCATCACGATCGGGTCCATGCTCAGCGCGCGGGCGATCGCCACGCGCTGCTGCTGGCCGCCCGACAGCTGGCCCGGGAACTTGTCCTTGTGCGCCATCAGGCCCACGCGGTCGAGCATCTTGAGGCCGCGGGTCTTGGCCTCGTCGGGCGTGCGGCCCAGCACCTTGATCTGCGCGATCGTGAGGTTCTCGGTCACCGACAGGTGCGGGAACAGCTCGAAGTGCTGGAACACCATGCCGACCTTGGAGCGCAGCTTCGGCAGGTTGGTCTTGGGGTCGTGCAGCGGGATGCCGTTGACGGTGATCTCGCCCTTCTGGAAGGGTTCGAGCGCGTTCACGGTCTTGATGAGCGTGGACTTGCCCGAGCCCGAGGGACCGCAGACCACGACCACGTCGCCCTTGGCGATGCTGACCGAGCAGTCGTTGAGCACCTGCACGGGGCCGTACCACTTGGAGACGTTCTTGATTTCGATCATTTTTTCGGACATTTCTTTCTCTCCGGTTCAGTGCTCTGTCAGCGGATGATGGCGATTTTCTTGTGCAGGCGCTTCACCAGGTACGACAGCGCATAGCACATCACGAAGTACACGACCGCGGCGAGCAGGTAGGCCTCGATCGGGCGGCCGAAGTTCTTGCCCGCGGTCTCGAAGCCCTTGAGCATGTCGTAGGCGCCGATGGCGTAGACCAGCGAGGTGTCCTGGAACAGGATGATGGTCTGCGTGAGCAGCACCGGCAGCATGTTGCGGAAGGCCTGCGGCAGCACCACGAGGCGCATGTTCTGGCCGTAGGTCATGCCCACCGCCTGGCCCGCGTTCACCTGGCCGCGCGGGATCGACTGGATGCCCGCGCGCATGATCTCGCTGAAGTAGGCGGCCTCGAACGCGACGAAGGTGATCACGGCCGAGATCTCGGAGCGGTAGTTGGAACCCACCGAGCCGAACAGCGAATAGAACGAGGCCGGCACCAGCAGGAAGAACCACAGGATCACCATCACCAGCGGGATGCTGCGCATGCCGTTGACGTAGAGCGCCGCGGGCGCATCGAGCCACTTCTTGCCCGACAGGCGCATGAGCGCGAGGATCGTGCCGAAGATCACGCCGCCGATCGTGGCCACCACCGTCAGCATGATGCTGAAGTAGAAGCCCTTGATGACGAAGTTGCTGATGACGTCCCAGTTGTAGAAGGACAGGTCGAGATTCATCATGTCAGTGTCCTCCGCCGCCGCTGGCCGAGACGATGAAGCCCGGCACGCGGGTCTTCTTCTCGATGAAGGCCATGAGCCGGTTGATGGCCAGGGCCGACACCACGTAGCACGCCGTCACCGCGAGGTAGACCTCGATGCCGCGCGAGGTTTCTTCCTGCGCCTGCATGGCGAACATGGTGAGCTCGGTGACGGACACGGCGAACGCGACGGACGAGTTCTTGAAGATGTTCATCGTCTCGCTCGTGAGCGGCGGGATGATGATGCGGTAGGCCATGGGCAGGATCACGTAGCGGTAGTACTGCGTCGTGGTGAAGCCCACCGCCATGCCCGCGTAGCGCTGGCCCTTGGGCAGCGCCTGGATGCCGGAGCGCACCTGCTCGGCGATACGCGCCGAGGTGAAGAAGCCCAGCGCCAGCACCACCAGGATGAAGCTGGGCACGCCCTTCATGACCGGAATCAGCGCCGGGATGACGTGGTACCAGAGGAAGATCTGCACCAGCAGCGGAATGTTGCGAAACAGCTCGACCCAGGCATTGCCCAGGCGCACCAGCCACGGGTTGTCGGGCAAGGTGCGGACGATGCCGACCAGCGAGCCCAACACCAACGCGACGATCAACGCCAACAGTGCCACGGACACCGTCCAGCCCCAGGCCGACAGCATCCATTGCAGGTAGGTCGGATATTCCCCCCCGGGGTCCTGCAGGAAGACCTGCCAATCCCAGTTGCCCATTTTCTTACTCCTTCGCCTTCTTCCGAAAATCAGTCCCTGAAAAGAAACGCCCACCGCGAAAGGTGGGCGTCATTCACGCAGCGACGCGACGCTTATTCCTTGGTGACGTACTCTTCAGCAGGCTTGTCGTTCGGGTTGGCCCACGCGTTCTTGGTGGCTTCGCCCAGCGGCAGGTTGATGGTGACGTTCGCCGGGGGGATCGGCTTCAGGAACCACTTGTCGTAGAGCTTGGCGAGCTCGCCCGACTTGGCCTGGGCCTTGATGCTGTCGTCCACGGCCTTCTTGAAGGCGGGGTCGTCCTTGCGGATCATGATGGCGATGGGCTCGACGGCCAGCACGTCCGGCAGGATCTTGTAGTCCTTCGGCGACTTCGACTTGGCGGCCAGCGCGGCCAGGATCGAGCCGTCCATCACGAAGGCGTCGGCACGGCCGGTCTCGAGCAGCAGGAAGCTGTCGGAGTGGTCCTTGCCGTAGACCTCCTTGAAGGTCAGGTTCTCGGCGCGCTTCTGCTTGCGCACGGTCTGCAGCGGCGTGGTGCCGGTGGTCGTGGCGACGGTCTTGTCCTTCAGGTCGGCCAGCGAGTTGATGCCCGAGTTCGCCTTCACGACGATCTTGGTTTCCTCGACGTAGGTGGTCACGCCGAAGGCCACGTCCTTCTGGCGGGTGGCGTTGTTGGTGGTGGAGCCGCACTCGATGTCGACGGTGCCGTTCTGCACCAGCGGGATGCGGTTCTGCGAGGTCACGGGCTGGTACTTGACTTCGAGCTTCTTGCCGGCGGCCTTCTCGAGGTCCTTGATGATGTTGGCGCAGACGTCGTAGTGGAAGCCGGTGTACTGGCCGTTGCCCAGCGTGTACGACAGACCCGAGGATTCGCGCACACCTTCGGTGATGACGCCCGATGCCTTGATCTTGGCCAGCGTGTCATTGGCCTGCGCCATCGCGCCGCCGGCGGCGAGCGCCGCGATTGCCAATGCCAGTACTTGCTTTTTCATACGGAAAACTCCTGAGGGTGACGGAAATGAGAGATACAACGAAATTCTAGACATGATGTCTCGGGGGAATACCCGGACCAACCCGGTGCATTTTCCCCGAGCCACGCACCGGGCGGGCGCATAAGGCGCTGCACTGGTGCGGACACGGGATTCGGCATTGTCGGGCTTTCACAAAGCAGCCTTTGTGCCCGACGGTTCCGCGGCCGGCGGCACCGGCACGGACAGGCGCACGGGCTGGGTCAGGTTCTCGGGCACCAGCAGCGCATCCATCTCGGCGCGCGTCATGATGCCCAGCGACTCGGCGACCAGGTCGATCGGCCCGCCCGTGGCCAGCGCGGTCTTGGCGATCAGCGCGGCCTTCTCGTAGCCGATCAGCGGATTGAGCGCGGTGACCAGCGTGACCGACTCGCGCACCCGCTTCGCCAGGAACTCGCGGTTGGCCTCGATGCCGTCGACGCAGTTCAGCTGCAGCGTCCTGCAGGCGTTGCCCAGGTGCTTGATGCTCTTGAACAGGCTCCAGCCCATGATCGGCTCGAAGGCGTTGAGCTGCAGCTGGCCGGCTTCGGACGCCAGGGTCACGGTGATGTCGTTGCCGATCACCTCGAAGGCCACCTGGTTCATCACCTCCGGGATCACCGGGTTGACCTTGCCCGGCATGATCGACGAGCCGGCCTGCCGCGCGGGCAGCCGGATCTCGCCGAAACCGGCCTGCGGGCCGCTCGAGAGCAGGCGCAGGTCGTTGCAGGTCTTGCTGAGCTTGGTGGCCACGCGCTTGAGCACGCCCGACAGCTGCACGAAGGCGCCGGTGTCCTGCGTGGCCTCGATCAGGTTGGCGGCCTGCTTGAGCGGCACGCCGGTCTGCTCGGCCAGGTACTGGCAGGCCAGGTTGGCGTAGCCGTGCGGCGCGTTGATGCCGGTGCCGATGGCGGTGGCGCCGAGGTTGATCTCCTCGATCAGCGCGCGCGCCTCGCCCAGGCGGGCCTCGTCCTCGCCGATCATGATGGCGTAGGTCAGGAACTCCTGGCCCAGGGTCATCGGCACCGCGTCCTGCAGCTGGGTGCGGCCGATCTTCAGCACGTCCTTGAACTCGAGCGCCTTGGCCTCGAAGCTGCGGCGCAGCGCCGCCATGGCCTCGAGCAGCTTGCCGATCGCGAACCACAGCGCCAGCCGCACGGCCGTCGGGTAGACGTCGTTGGTGCTCTGCGAGGCGTTGACGTGGTCGTTGGGGTGCAGCACGTCGTAGCGTGCCTTCTCGTGGCCCAGCTTCTCGAGCGCGAGGTTGCAGATGACCTCGTTGGCGTTCATGTTGGTCGAGGTGCCGGCGCCGCCCTGGATCACGTCGACCACGAACTCGTCGAGCAGCTTGCCCTCGATCAGGTCGTCGCAGGCCAGGATGATCGCGGCCGCGCGGTCGCGGTCGATCGCGCCGAGGTCGGCATTGGCGCGCGTGGCGGCCTTCTTCACGAAGGCCAGCGCGCGCACCAGGTCGGGCATGGCCGACACGCGGGTGCCGGAGATCGCGAAGTTCTCGACCGCCCGGGCCGTGTGCACGCCCCAGTAGGCGGCAACGGGAATCTGCTTCTCGCCGAGGAAGTCGTGTTCGGTTCTGAAGTTGGAGCCCATATCCCACCTCTCGGCTGAAAAAAAGCACGCGAGAACGCGTGCCATGGATTTGCGGTCGTTCGACCCGCGGCCGAAAAACTGCCCGGACTGTAGGGGCGTCATGGCACGGACGCCAATGCTGTTTACGGGAACACTTATGCCTGACTTTTATAGATTGTGCAGTGCACAAACCCATTGCCAAAGGCTATACCCAAACGCCCGGCCCGACCAGCGGCGCTCCCCCTACGGGTTCCCGGAATCAGCGCGGCGGCTGGGTCCCGACGAGGTACGACCACAGCGCGTCGGCCGAGCTCTTGGGCTGCAGCGACTCGAGCCCGGCGGACTTGGCGGCGGCCCGGCCGCCCGTGCGCGGCTGCAGCGGCGCCTGCGGGCGCTCGCGGTAGGCACGGATCTCCATCGTGGCCTCGAGCCGGTCGATCTCGGGCGGCAGCGCACTCACCAGCTTGCGCATGCGCACCTCCTTGCGCACCGCGCTCTGGGGCAGGAAGGCGATGCCGTGGCCTTCGAGCGCCATCACCTTCAGGCCCTCGGCCATGTCGGTCTCGTAGACCCGGTCGAGGTGGATCGCGGTGCCCGATTCCTTGAGCAGCTGGTCGACCACGCGTCCCAGGTAGGCGCCCGGCGCATAGCCCAGGTAGGGCAGCGGCTGGCCGGCGCGGCCCGGCAGCCGGTAGCGCGGCGCGCCCTCGGCGTCGGCCTTGACCCAGGGCGCCACGGTCTCCTCGCCCAGGCTCACCATCTCGTACTTGTTGGCGTCGAGCTGCAGCGGTTGCGAGGGATGGTGGTAGGCGATCAGCAGGTCGCAGCTGCCCTCGACCAGCCGCAGCACGGCGTCGTGCACGTTGAGCGCGATCAGCCGGCTCTTGATCGGGCCGAAGTGCTCGCGCAGGCTGGTGACCCACGAGGGGAAGAAGGTGAAGGCCAGCGTGTGCGGCACGGCGAACTCGATCACGTCCTGCCCGGCGGCCGAATGGCCGCGCAGCATGGCGCGCGTGCTCTGCAGCGCCTGCAGCATCTCGATGGCCTGGCTGTAGAGCGTCTGGCCCGCGGGCGTGAGCCGCGTGGGATAGGAGCTGCGGTCGACGAGGTCGGTGCCGGCCCAGCCCTCCAGCGCCTGGATGCGGCGCGAGAACGCCGGCTGGGTCACGTGCCGCAACTGGGCGGAGCGGCTGAAGCTGCGCGTTTCGGCCAGGCTGATGAAGTCTTCGAGCCACTTGGTTTCCATGGCGGGCGATTATCT
Organism: Variovorax sp. FG153; assembly: GCF_057809595.1. Lineage (NCBI taxonomy): Bacteria > Pseudomonadati > Pseudomonadota > Betaproteobacteria > Burkholderiales > Comamonadaceae > Variovorax > Variovorax sp. FG153. The sequence continues at coordinate 91,476 of NZ_JBMDKG010000003.1, read as the reverse complement.
GCCGCCGCGCGCGAAGCCGCGGCCGGCGGTGCTCGGGGACAACCCGCGCCCGGCTGCCACATACTGGCGGCTCGCCCTTCCCTCCCTCCACGCCATGCCCACCGACGACTTCCTCGACCTCAGCGCCACCGAGCTTTCCCGCCGCATCGCCGATCGCGGCCTCTCGTGCCGCGAGCTCATGCGAGCCACGCTGGCGCGCATCGACGCCCTGAACCCGCGCTTCAACGCCATCGTCTCGCTGCGGGACCCCGGCGCGCTGCTGGCCGAGGCCGACCAGCGCGACGCCGAGCTGGCGCGCGGCGAGCGCCGCGGCTGGATGCACGGCTTCCCGCTCGCGGTGAAGGACCTGAGCCACGCGGCCGGCCTGCCGACCTCGAAGGGCTCGCCCTTGCCGCCGCGCACGCCCGCGCGCACCGACAGCCTGCACGTGGCGCGCATGCGCGCGGCCGGCGCGGTCGTCATCGGCAAGACCAACACGCCCGAGTTCGGCCTCGGCTCCCACACCTACAACACGGTGTTCGGCACCACGCGCAACGCCTACGCGCCCGAGCGCAGCGCGGGTGGCAGCAGCGGTGGCGCGGCCGTGGCCCTGGCGCTCGGCATGCTGCCGGTGGCCGACGGCAGCGACATGATGGGTTCGCTGCGCAACCCGGCCGCCTTCAACAACGTGATCGGCATGCGGCCCTCGCGCGGGCGCGTGCCCGGCGACCCCGACGAGGAGCTGTTCTTCCAGCAGCTCGGTTGCGAAGGCCCGATGGCGCGCACGGTGGAGGACACCGCGCGGCTGCTCTCGGTGCAGGCCGGCTTCGACGGCCGCGTGCCGCTGTCCTCGCCGCACGCCCTGCCCGCGCCCGACGACTTGCGGATCGAGGGCGAGGTGCGCGGCCTGCGCATCGGCTGGCTCGGCAGCATCTGGAGCGACCTGCCGCTCGAGCCCGGCGTGCTCGCGCTCGGCGAGAGCGCGCTCGCCACCTTCCGCGCGCTGGGCTGCGAGGTCGAGCCCTGCACCCTCGACGTGCCGCGCGCCCACAACTGGAGCGCCTGGCTGCGCCTGCGCCAGCTGCTGGTGGGCGGCAAGCTCGGTGCCTACATGAACACGCCCGCGCTGGTCGAGCAGCTCAAGCCCGAGGCGCGCTGGGAGATCGAACAGAGCCGGCACCTCGATGCCGCCTCGCTGTTCCAGGCCTCGGTGTGGCGCTCGAACGTCTACCGCGCCTTCCTCGCGCTGTTCGAGCGCTTCGACTTCGTGCTGGCGCCGACCGCGCAGGTCTTCCCCTTCGACGCCGAGCTGCACTGGCCCGCGCAGGTGGCCGGCGTGCCGAGCGACACCTACCACCGCTGGATGGAGATCGTCACGCCGTTCACGCTGGCGGGACTGCCCACGCTCAACGTGCGCGCGGGCTTCGGCGAGGCGGGCCTGCCGATGGGGCTGCAGCTCGCGGGGCCGATCCATGCGGACCTCGAGGTGCTGCGGCTCGGGCATGCGTACGACGAGGCCTGCGGGTGGGGCGACCGCAAGCCACCCGTGCTGGGCTGAGTTCGCTCAGACCGGCGTGAGAACCCCACGTCCCGCGAAGTGCCCCTCGGCATTCGCGATGAAATGGTCCACCGACTTCTGCGTCGCCTCGGGCGACCAGCCCGCCAGGTGCGGCGTCAGCAGCACGTTGTCGAGGCCGATCAGCTGTTGCGGCGGCTTCGGCTCGCTCTCGTAGACGTCGAGCGCCGCGCCCGCGATGCGGTTCTCGCGCAGCGCCGCGGCCAGCGCCTCGGTGTCGACCACGCTGCCGCGGCCGATGTTCACGAGGTAGCCCCGGGGGCCGATCGCGTCGAGCACCTCGGCATTCACCAGGTGGCGCGTGGCGGCGCCGCCGGGCGCGGCCAGCATCAGCACGTCGGCCCAGGCGGCCAGCGACTTCAGGTCGCCGAAGTAGCGGTGCGGCGAGCCCTCGCGCGGCGAACGATTGTGATAGCCGATCTCCATGTCGAAGCCCGCCGCGCGCTTGGCGATCTTCTGGCCGATGGTGCCCAGGCCGAGAATGCCGAGCTTCTTGCCCGACACGTTCGGCGGCTGCGGGATCGCCTCGCGCCACACGCCTTCGCGGCACTGGCGGTCGAGGGTGCGAAAGCCGCGCACGATGGCGATCAGCAGGCCGAAGGCATGGTCGGCCACGCAGTCGTCGTTGGTGCCGGCGCCGTTGGCGGTGACGATGCCGCGCGCGCGGGTCACCTCGAGCGGCACGCCCTCGAAGCCCGCGCCCAGGCAGCAGATCAGCTCGACCTTGGGCATGGCCTCGATCTCGGCCGGCGTGATGCCGATCACGCCGATCGTCAGCACGGCGCGGAATTCATGGCCGCGCGCGGCGATCGCGGCCGCGCGGGCTTCGTCGCCGAAGGCATAGGTCATGTCGTAGACCTCGGCAATCTGGGCCTGGTGGGCGCTCGAGAGGCTGTTGAGCACCAGCAGGGGAATCTTGGTCGACACGTCTGAACTCCTGGAATCGTCGAAAAAAACGGAAAGCAATGATCGGGCTAGAGCAAGGGCGCCGCCTCGCTCTTCTGCAAAGCCCACATCTGCGCATAGCGGCCCTGCTTCGCGAGCAGCTCGCCATGGGTGCCGCGCTCGACGATCACGCCGGCCTCGAGCACCAGGATCTCGTGCGCGTCGACCACGGTCGAGAGGCGGTGCGCGATCACCAGCGTGGTCTTGTCCTGCGCCGCGCTCTTGAGCTCGGCCTGGATCGCGCGCTCGTTGGCCGAGTCGAGCGCCGAGGTGGCCTCGTCGAAGATCACGATCGGCGGGTTCTTCAGCAGCGTGCGCGCGATCGCCACGCGCTGCTTCTCGCCGCCCGACAGCTTCAGGCCTCGCTCGCCCACCGTGGTGGCATAGCCCTGCGGCGTGGCGGCGATGAAGTCGTGGATGCGCGCCGCGCGGGCCGCCTCCTCGACCTCCGCGCGCGTGGCGCCCGGGCGACCGTAGGCGATGTTGTATTCGATCGTGTCGTTGAACAGCACCGTGTCCTGCGGCACGATGCCGATCGCGCGGCGCACGCTGGACTGCTGCACCGCGCGGATGTCCTCGCCGCCGATGGTGATGCGGCCCTGCTGCACGTCGTAGAAGCGGTAGAGCAGCCGCGCCAGCGTGGACTTGCCCGAGCCCGAGGGGCCCACCACCGCCACCGTCTTGCCCGCGGGGATCTCGAAGCTCACGTGCTTGAGGATCGGCCGCGCGGCCTCGTAGGCGAAGCTCACGTCCTCGAAGCGCACCGTGGCGTCGGCACCGGCCAGCGGCTGCGCGCCGGGCGCGTCGCGCACCTCGCGCTCCTTCTCCATCAGCACGAACATCTTGTCGAGGTCGGTCAGGCTCTGCTTGATCTCGCGGTAGATCACGCCCAGGAAGTTGAGCGGGATGTAGAGCTGGATCATGAAGGCGTTGACCATCACCAGGTCGCCCAGGGTCATGCGGCCGTCGACCACGCCCGAGGTGGCGCGCCACAGCATCAGCACCAGGCTGATCGCGATCAGCGCCTGCTGGCCCGCGTTGAGCATGCTCAGCGTGCGCTGGCTGGTGATCGCGGCCTTGCGGTAGCGGTCGAGGCTGGCGTCGTAGCGCTTCGCCTCGAAGGCCTCGTTGTTGAAGTACTTGACGGTCTCGTAGTTCAGGAGCGAATCGACCGCGCGGCTCTGCGCCAGCGAGTCGAGCTCGTTCATGGTCTTGCGGAACTGGGTGCGCCACTCGGTCACGGTGACCGTGAAGCCGATGTAGAGCACCAGCGCCGCCAGCGTGATCCAGACGAACAGCGCATCGAATTTCACGCCGAGGATGGCGAGCACCAGCACCAGCTCGATGATGGTCGGCACGATGCTGTAGAGCGACATCGAGATCAGCGAATGCACGCCGCGCGTGCCGCGCTCGATGTCGCGCGTCATGCCGCCGGTCTGGCGCTCGAGGTGGAAGCGCAGGCTCAGCGAATGCAGGTGGCCGAACACCTCGAGCGCGATGCGGCGCGCCGCGCCCTCGGTGGCCTTGGCGAAGATCAGCTCGCGCAGCTCGTTGAAGAGCGAGGTGCTGAAGCGCAGCAGCCCGTAGGCCACCAGCAGCGCGATCGGCACCACGAGCAGCGCCTGCGCCATGTCGGGCTTGGGCGTCATGGCGTCGACCAGGTTCTTCAGCAGCAGCGGCACGCCGACGTTGGCCACCTTGGCCGCCACCATGAAGCCCAGCGCGAACAGCACGCGCCACTTGTAGTCCCACAGGTAGGGAAAGAGGCGCCGCAGCGTGGCCCAGTCGGAGCGGTCGGCGCGCGCGGGCGCATGGCCGCCGGCGTGCGGTGGGGAGGAGGTGGGGGTGGAAACGGCTTCGCCGGCGCGGCGCATGAGGGACAATCGTGGTCGTTTTTCTGCCCTGATTGTTGCCCATGTCCGATTCCCCCAGTGCCGACGCCGCCGCCACCCTGAAGAGCCTGCCCACCGACATGGAGCTGGTGCTCAAGGTGATCCCGATGCCGGCGGACTGCAATGCCAACGGCGACATCTTCGGCGGCTGGGTCATGGCCCAGTGCGACCTGGCCGGCTCGGTGATCCCGGCGCGCTACGCCAAGGGGCGCCAGGCCACGGTGGCGGTCAACGAGTTCATCTTCAAGCAGCCGGTGCGCATCGGCGACATCCTGTCCTTCTATTCGAAGCTGGTGCGCATCGGCCGCACCTCGATCACCGTGACCGTGGAGGTCTTCGCCGAGCGCTTCCGGGCGCAGGGCGAGTACATCAAGGTGACGCAGGCCACCTTCACCTACGTGGCGATCGACGACAGCGGGCGGCCGCGGGCGATCGAGCAGCCGGCGGCCTGATCGGCCCGGGCAGCCTCACAGCGCCGGATCGCGCACCTTCTCGAAGCGCTCGAACTCCCGGTTGATCCAGCGCCCGTCGCGGCGCTCGGTGCGGCGGATATAGACCGTCTGCACGATGTCGCGCGTGTAGGCGTCGATCTCGATCGGGCCGCGCGGGCTCTCGAGCTTGAGGCCGCGGAAGGCGTCGATCAGTTTCTCGGGGCTGCCGCCGCCGCGCATCAGCGGCGAGGCCATCGCGAGGTCGAGCGCCGCGAAGGCATCGTGCGCGGCCACCGCGAAATAGCCGGGCCGCAGGTGCGAGCCGTACTCGGTCTCGAAGGCCGCGACGAAGCGGCGGTTCTCGGGCGACTCGTGCGCGTACGAATAATGGTGGCTGGTGACCAGCCCTTCGGCCAGCTCGCCGATGTTCTGCAGGTAGTGGTCGTCGGTGGCGTCGCCGGTCGACAGCAGCCGGATGCCGGTGTCGGCCATGCCGCGGTCGCGCCAGGCGCGCAGGAAGCCGGCCGGCATCTGGCCCGAGGGCAGGAAGAAGAACACCGCCTGCGGCTTGAGCTCGCGCAGCCGCAGCATGTAGGCCGTGTAGTCCTGCGTGGCCAGCGGCACGCGCAGCATCGCGCCGACGTTGCCGCCGCCGGCCGTGATGCCCGAGACGAAGGCGGTCTCGGCATCGACGCCCGAGGCGTAGTCGGCCGTCACGGTGCAGACCTCGCGCAGCCCCTCCTTGAGCGCCCAGCGCGCCAGCGGCAGCGTGACCTGCGCGATGGTGAAGGACACGCGCACCGTGTAGGGCGAGCGCGCGGTGATGCCCGAGGAGGCCGCGTTCATGATCACCGTGGGCACCTTGGCCTGCGTGGCGACGGCCGCCACGGCATAGGCGTTGGAGCTGAAGTGCAGGCCGGTCAGCAGGTCGACGCGCTCGTTCTCCACCAGGTCGAGCGCGAGCCGGCGCGCCATGTCGGGCGCGCTCACGGGCACGTCGCGCCGCAGCAGTTCGACCGGGCGGCCCGCGATCTGCTGGTTGTGCGCGCCGAGCCAGATCGCCATGCCGGCGTCGAACTGCCGGCCGCCACCGATGTAGGCGCCCGACCAGGGGCCGATGACGCCGATGCGCAGCGGCCGCACGCGCGCGAGCACCACCGAAGGCGCCGCCAATGTGGCGCCGAGCAGGCCCAGGGCTTGCCTGCGGGTTGGTCGAATTGCTACCTTTTCAGTAGCATCGAACGACCGCTGGGTGCGGGCTGCTGGCGTGTGTAACTGGAGGACTGGCACGCGAATCAGTGTACGCGTGCGACCCCGCCGAAGGGGCCCCGGCGGCTTGTGGAAAGCCCGTAGAACGCAGGTTGTAGGTACCGACCCGCAGCGCGCTCAGAGCTTCGAGAAATCCGGCTTGCGCTTCTCCATGAACGCGCCGAAGGCCTCGCGCGCCGCGGGCTCGCGCAGCATGCGGCCGAAGCTCGCGCCCTCCTCGTCCATGCGCTCGATGACCGCGGGCAGCTGCGCCTTCTTGAGCAGCCGCTTGGTCTCGACCAGCGCGCTCAGCGGCTTGGCCGCGAGCTTGCGCGCCTGGGTCTGGGCGATGGCATTGGCCTCGGTCGGCGGCACCACGCGGTTGACCAGGCCGACCTCGAGCGCGGCCTCGGCCATGAAGGGCTCGCCCAGCAGCAGCGCCTCGGCCGCGCGGTGGTAGCCGAGCATCTGCGGCACCAGCAGGCTCGAGGCCGCCTCGGGGCACAGGCCGAGGTTGACGAAAGGCATCGAGAAGGCCGCGTTGTCGCCCGCGTAGACCAGATCGCAATGGAACAGCATCGTGGTGCCGATGCCCACGGCCGGGCCGCAGACGGCCGCGACGATCGGCTTCGGGAAGGTCGCGATGCCGCGCAGGAAGCGGAACACCGGCGAGTCCTTGCCCGCGGGCGGCGCGTTGAGGAAGTCGCCGATGTCGTTGCCGGCGCTGAAGATGGTCGGGTCGCCCTGGATCAGCACGCAGCGCACGGCCGCGTCGCCCTCGGCCTTGGCCAGCGCATCGGCCAGCTCGGCATACATGGCGCTGGTGATCGAGTTCTTCTTGTCGACGCGGTTGAAGGTGATGGTCATCACGCCGGCTTCGGCGTGGACGAGGATGTCGCTCATGGCTTGTGTCCTGTGGAAAGAAGAAAGAGAAAAGGGATCAGGCCGCCAGCGCCTCGCGCACGAAGTCGAGCCGGTCCTGGCCCCAGAACATGTCGCTGCCCACGAACATGGTGGGCGCGCCGAACACGCCGCGCGCCACGGCCTCCTGCGTGACGGCCTTCAGGCGGTCCTTCACGTCCTGCCGGCCCGCGAGCGCGAGCAGCGCGGCCGGGTCGAAGCCCGCGGCCTGCAGCACCGCGCCAACCTCGGCCGGATCGTTGAGGTTGCGCGGCTCGACCCACATCGCGTGGTAGATCGCGTCGACATAGGCCGCGAAGCGCGCGGGCTGTTCCATCTGCACGCCGGTGGCGCCGCGCATCAAGAGCAGCGTGTTGATCGGGAAGTGCGGGTTGTGCACGAAGGGCACGCCGTAGCGCTTCGCGAAGCGCTGCAGGTCGGTCGTCATGTACGACCCCTTGGGCGCGATCTCGGCCGGCGAGTGGTTGCCCGTGGCCTGGAACACGCCGCCCAGCAGCAGCGGTTTCCAGACCAGCTCGGCGCCGGTGTCGGCGCACACGTGGGGCAGCTGGGTCGCGGCGAGGTAGGCGGCGGGGCTGCCGAAATCGAAATAGAACTCGACGGTCTTCGTCATGCGGCGTTGTCTCCTGGGTGGGCTGGATTCTCTCCGGGCGGCCGCGGGCCTTGCGAAACCGGAGGCTATTCCTTGTAGTAGACGATCTGGTTCGAGGTCGCGAGCAGCACGCCGGCCTCGCTCCACAACTGCGCGGTCTGGTCGAAGAAGCCGTTGAAGAACTGCTGCCCCGTCGCCTGCCCGAGCAGGAAGCCGGTGCCGACCTCGGCCAGTTGCGCCGCGTCGGCGTGGAAGTAGGTGGTGATCGACACCGTGCCGGCCGGCACGTGCTTGGCGCGGCGCAGCCAGATGCGTGGATAGAACACGTCGCTCATGGCCGCGAGCGAGGGCAGGTCGAGCGGCCGCGGCTGCGCGTCGCGCACCCAGATGCGGGTCTGGCTGTGCTGCAGGCTGCCGTCCCACTGCGCGGGAATGCCGCCGCTGAACGGGCGCATCTCGTACTGCTGCACCCAGGCCACGCCAGCCGGGCCGATGCGGATCGGCTCGACCGCCTCGGGCTTCGGCACCTCGGGCATGGCGAGGTCGCTCCGGCCCCAGGTCTCGCGGCGCGCGGCCGTCACCACGGTGGCGGTGGTCGTCATGTTCGGCGCGCCGCCCGCGCCGGGCTGCGTGATCTGCACGGTCCAGTGCTGGGTCGAGCGGTTGGTGCGCACCGCGGTCGCCTGCACGTCGAAGGCACCGGCCTCGAGCGCGGCCGCGTAGTTCACGGTCAGTGCGATCGGCGTGCCCAGCAGGTCCGGATGCTGCAGCACGGACTGCAGCGCGACCGCCGCGGTGGTGCCGCCGAAGGGACCGACCATGTTCCAGTAGTCGGGGCTGGTGGTGCCCGTGAAATGGCCCGCGCGCAGGTCGCTGTGCTGCAGCGCGATGGCCTTGTCGAAGGGATGGGGAGTGCTCGTGCTCATGGCCGCAGTGTGCTCCGGCGCGCGGCCTCAGGCAGTCGTGTGCGGGACGCCGGGCGCGGTCGTCAACGCGCCCAGCCGATGCAGCTTGTCGACCGTGGCGGGCCACAGGCTCTGGCTGAACTGCTCGCGGAAGAAGCCGAAGTGGCCGATGCGCCGCGCCTGCACGTCGGCCGGCGCGATGCGCTCGATGGCGCGCGGCGCCTGGTCGTAGAAGCTCACCAGGCTGTGCGTACCGGCCAGCGTCATCAGTTCGTCGTCGGTCATCGACAACGCGAGCACCGGGAAGCGCACGCGGCTGTAGCTCTTCTGCGCCAGCTCGCCCTCCGCGCCCACGCTGTAGCGCGGGTTCAGGCACCAGCGCCGCCATTGCAGGATCACGCCGCGCGGCAGGTCACCCACCTTCCTGAGCTTGCGGCCCGGGAAGTAGCCGCACAGCCGCGTGACCAGCGGCACCAGCACGAACCAGAAGTAGAGGATGCTGCGCTTGAGCCGCGGCGCGTTCTCGCGCCAGTAGCCGCTGCCGGCCGCGATGCTCACCAGGCCGTCGACCTGCTCGGGGCGCTGCAGGAAGCCCGGCAGCTGCGCGCCGAGGCTGTGGCCCAGCAGGTAGAGCGGCTGCGCGGGCAGCGCGGCCTTGGCGGCGTCGATGACCGCCTCGTAGTCGCGCGCCCAGTCGAACAGGTCGGCCTCGAAGCCGCGCAGCGAGGCGGCGCCGCGCGAGTCGCCCGAGCCGCGGTAGTCGAAGGTCCAGACGCGCAGCCCCTGGCCCGCGAGCCAGCGTGCGAAGGCCTCGTAGAAGGACTGGCGCACGCCCATGGCGCCGCCGATCACGATGCTGGCGCGCGGCGCGCCCGCGGGTTCGTAGCGGCGCACCGCCAGTTCGTGCGTGCCGCCGTCGACCGGCAGCTGCTGCGTCTGATGCATGGCTTGTCTCCTTCTGGCGCCGGCCCTCGTCGCGTGGCCTGGCGCGTGATCGATCAGACGCGCTCGAAGATGCCGGCGGCGCCCTGCCCCATGCCCACGCACATCGTGACCATGCCGTACTTGAGCTTCTCGCGCTGCAGCGCGTGCACCACCGTGGCCGAGCGGATCGCGCCGGTCGCGCCCAGCGGATGGCCCAGCGCGATCGCGCCGCCCATCGGGTTGACCTTCGACGGGTCGAGCCCCAGGGTGTTGATGACCGCGAGCGACTGGGCCGCGAAGGCTTCGTTGAGCTCGATCCAGTCGATGTCCTGCTGGCTCAGGCCGGCATAGCGCAGCGCCGCGGGAATCGCCTCGATCGGGCCGATGCCCATGATGTGCGGCGGCACGCCCTTGCTCGCGAAGCTCACGAAGCGCGCCAGCGGCGTCAGGCCGAACTGCTTGACCGCCTTCTCGCTGGCCAGGATCAGCGCGCCCGCGCCGTCGGAGGTCTGCGAGCTGTTGCCGGCCGTGACCGTGCCGCGCGCGGCGAACACGGTGCGCAGCCTGGCGAGGCCTTCGATCGAGGTGTCGGGGCGCGCGCCTTCGTCGAGGTTCACGGTGCGCGTGGTCGCGATCGCTTCGCCGCTCTCGAGATCGGGCGCGCGGTCGGTCACTTCGATCGGCGTGATCTCGTCCGCGAACTTGCCGGCCTTCTGCGCGGCCAGCGCCTTCTGGTGCGAGGCCAGCGCGAATTCGTCCTGGGCCTGGCGGCTCACCTTCCACTGCTGCGCGACCTTCTCGGCCGTCAGGCCCATGCCGTAGGCGATGCCCACGTCGCCGTCGCGCTCGAAGATGGACGGCGACAGCGAGGGCGAGTTGCCCATCATCGGCACCATGCTCATGCTCTCGACGCCGGCCGCGATCATCACGTCGGCCTCGCCGACGCGGATGCGGTCGGCCGCCATCTGCACCGCCGACAGGCCCGAGGCGCAGAAGCGGTTGACCGTGATGCCGCCGACGCTGGTCGGCAGGCCCGCGAGCACCGCGCCGATGCGCGCGACGTTCAGGCCCTGCTGCGCCTCGGGGATCGCGCAGCCGCAGATGATGTCCTCGATGGCCTTCGGATCGAGACCGGGCACTGCAGCCAGCGCGGCCTTCAGCGTGGTCGCGAGCAGGTCGTCGGGACGGTGGTTGCGGAAGTAGCCGCGGTGCGACTTGCCGATGGGGGTGCGGGTGGCCGCGACGATGTAGGCGTCTTGTACTTGCTTGCTCATGAAATCCGTCCTCAGTTGCGCACCGGCTTGCCGGTGCTCAGCATCCCCATGATCCGCTCCTGCGTCTTGGGGTGCACGATGAGCGAGCAGAACGCCTTGCGTTCCAGCGCCATCAGGTATTCCTCGGTCACGAGCGAGCCCGCGTCCACGTCGCCGCCGGTGACCACGTTCGCGATCAGGCTCGCGATGTGGAAGTCGTGCGCGCTGATGAAGCCGCCATCGCGCATGTTCACGAGCTGGCCCTTGATCGTCGCGGCGCCGCTGCGGCCCGCCACGCGGAAGGTGCGGCGCAGCGGCGGGCGGTAGCCGGCGTCGGCCATGGCCTTGGCCTGCTGCAGCGCCACGTAGAGCAGCTCGTCCTTGTTCGGCACGATCACGTCGCTGTCGAGCAGGTAGCCGAGCTTCCTCGAATCGAGCGCGCCGGTGCCCACCTTGGCCATCGCCGCGGCCGTGAAGCCTTCGGTGAGGAAGGGCAGCAGGTCGGTGCCGGTCGAGGCCGAGGCGTTCTCGGCCGCGCGGCGCGCGATGTAGGTCAGGCCGCCGGCGCCGGGGATCAGGCCCACGCCGACCTCGACCAAGCCGATGTAGCTTTCCATCGCCGCCACGCGCTTCGACGAGTACACGGCCAGTTCGCAGCCGCCGCCCAGCGCCAGGCCGCGCACGGCCGAGACCACCGGCACGTTGGCATAGCGAATCTTGAGCATCACGTTCTGCAGCTCTTCCTCCGCGCCCTCGACCGCGCCGATGCCCGCGACCACGAAGGCCGGCAGCATCGCCTGCAGGTCGGCGCCGACCGAGAACATCTCGTCGGGCGACCAGATCACCAGGCCCTTGTATTCGGCCTCGGCGAGGTCGACCGCGGCGCCCAGCGCCTCGGCCACGTCGGGGCTGATGGCGTGCATCTTCGAATGGATGCTGGCGATCAGCACCTCGCCATCGAGCGTCCACACGCGCACGTCGCCTTCGTCGCTGATCGTGGTGCCGGCCGTGTTGGCATCGGCTGCGTTCGCGCCGAGCACGCTCTCGGGGAACAGCTGGCGGTCGTGCACCGGCAGCTTGCGCTGCGGCACGAACTTGTTCTGCGAGGCGCTCCACGAGCCTTCGGGCGTGTGCACGCCGCCGGCCTCGGCCACCGGGCCTTCGAACACCCACTTGGGCAGCGGCGCGCTGCTCAGCGCCTTGCCGGCGTCGATGTCCTCCTGCACCCACTTCGCGACCTGCGCCCAGCCGGCTTCCTGCCAGAGCTCGAACGGGCCCTGCTTCATGCCGAAGCCCCAGCGCATCGCGAAGTCGATGTCGCGCGCGCTCTCGGCGATGTCGCCCAGGTGCACGGCCGCGTAATGGAAGCCGTCGCGCAGGATCGCCCAGAGGAACTGGCCCTGCGGCCCTTCGCTCTCGCGCAGCAGCTTCAGGCGCTCGCCCGCGGGCTTCTTGAGCATGCGGCCGTAGACCTCGTCGGCCTTGGCGCCGGCGGGCACGTAGTCGCCGCTCTGGAGGTCGAAGCGCAGGATGTCGCGGCCCACCTTCTTGAAGAAACCGGCCTTGGTCTTCTGGCCCAGGTTCTTCAGTTCCAGCAGCTTGGCGAGCACCGGCGGCGTCGCGAAGTTGGCGTAGAAGGGATCGGTCTCGGCGTTGAGGTTGTCCTGCAACGTCTTCACCACGTGGGCCATGGTGTCCAGGCCCACCACGTCGGCGGTGCGGAAGGTGCCCGAGCTCGCGCGGCCCAGCTTCTTGCCCGTGAGGTCGTCCACCACGTCGGGCGTGAGGCCGAACTTCTCGACTTCCTTGAGCGTGGCCAGCATGCCGGCGATGCCGACGCGGTTGGCGATGAAGTTGGGCGTGTCGTGCGCGCGCACCACGCCCTTGCCGAGCGTGCTGGTGACGAAGGCCTCGAGGTCGTCGAGCACCTGCGGCTGCGTGGTGGGCGTGTTGATCAGCTCCACCAGGAACATGTAGCGCGGCGGATTGAAGAAGTGGATGCCGCAGAAGCGCGGCTTCAGCGCTTCGGGCAATGCCTCGCTGAGCTTGGTGATCGACAGGCCCGAGGTGTTCGAGGCCAGGATCGCGTGCCTGGCGACGTGCGGCGCGATCTTCTTGTAGAGATCGAGCTTCCAGTCCATGCGCTCGGCGATCGCCTCGATCACCAGGTCGCACTCGCCGAGCAGGTCGAGGTTGTCGTCGTAGTTGGCCTGTTGGATCAGGCCCGCATCGGCCACGTCGCCCAGCGGCGCGGGCTTGAGCTTCTTGAGGTTGTCGATGGCGCGCGTGACGATGCCGTTCTTCGGGCCTTCCTTGGCCGCCAGGTCGAACAGCACCACCGGCACGCGCACGTTGACGAGGTGGGCCGCGATCTGCGCGCCCATCACGCCGGCGCCGAGCACGGCGACCTTCTTCACTTGAAATCTGGACATAACAGAGCTTTTTGGGGTTCTGACTTATTCGGGGAACACCGTGGAACCGGCTTTGCCGGGCCACTGGTGTTGCCCCCTTGAGGGGGGAGGCGGCTACACGAAGTGAGCAAGCAACGGGGGTGGGTCAAGGAACGCGGTTCCAGGTTTGGGTGCGCCAGAAGGGGCCGAGGTAGCCGCGCACTTCGAGCTTCTTGCCGCCGTCGATCGGCGTGAAGCTCGCGCGGTATTCCTTGCCGTTCTCGGGGTCGAGGATCTTCCCGCCCTCCCAGACGTCCTTGCCGTCGGCCTTCTTGCCGCCGCGGATGATCTCCAGGCCCGCGATCGGCTGGCCCTTGCGGTCGTCCGAGCATTCGTCGCAGACCGCGTCGGGCTTGCCGTCCTTCTTCAGCGACTTCTCGATGCGGCCAACGAGCGCGCCGCCGGTCTCGCCGATGCGGATCTCGGCCTTGGCCTCGCCGGTCTTGTCGTCGACGTTGCGCCACAGGCCCACCGGAGTGGTCTGGGCCAGGGCCGTGACCGAGGTCGCGACGAGGACGAGGGCTGCAAGCGTTGCTTTCATGGTCGGCTCCGGAAGTGGTCGAAGAGGGGAGGCGCGGACTCAGGCCAGCGCGGCGTCGGTGTCCATCAGCACCTTGCTGCCGGCACGGGCCGTGCGCATCAGCGTCGCGGTCTCGGGGAACAGCTTGGCGAAGTAGAAGCGCGCGGTCTGCAGCTTGGCGACGTAGAACGGATCGCTGTTGCCGGCCGCGATCTCGCGCAGCGCGACCTGCGCCATGCGAGCGAACAGGTAGCCGAACACGAAGTGGCCGGCCACGCGCAGGTAGTCCACCGCGGCGGCGCCGACTTCATCGGGGTTCTGGAAGCCCTTGAAGCCGATCTCGGTCGTGAACTTGGTGAGCTGGTCGCCCAGGCCCGCGATCGGATTGATGAACTCGGCCATCTTCTCGTTCACGCCCTCTTCTTCCACCAGCTTCGCGACCAGCTTGCCGAACTTCTTCAGCGAGGCGCCGTTGTTGCCCAGCACCTTGCGGCCCAGCAGGTCGAGCGACTGCACGGTGTTCGTGCCTTCGTAGATCATGTTGATGCGGTTGTCGCGCACGTACTGCTCCATGCCCCATTCCTTGATGAAGCCATGGCCGCCGAAGACCTGCATGCAGGCATTGGTCGCGATGTGGCCGTTGTCGGTGATGAAGGCCTTCACGATCGGCGTGAGCAGCGCGACGAGTTCGCCGCTGTCCTTGCGCACCTTCTCGTCGGGATGGTGGTGCTCCTTGTCGAGCAGCAGGGTGCAGAACACCTGCAGCGCGCGGCCGCCCTCGGCATAGGCCTTGGCGGTCAGCAGCATCTTGCGCACGTCGGGGTGCACGATGATCGGATCGGCTTCCTTGTCCTTGGCCTTCACGCCCGACAGCGAGCGCATCTGCAGGCGGTCCTTGGCATAGGCCAGCGCGTTCTGGAACGCCACCTCGGTCAGGCCCAGCGACTGGTTGCCCACGCCCAGGCGCGCGGCGTTCATCATCACGAACATCGCGGCCAGGCCCTTGTTGGGCTCGCCCACCAGCGTACCGGTGGCGCCCTCGATCACGATCTGCGCGGTGGCGTTGCCGTGGATGCCCATCTTGTGCTCGAGGCCGGCGCAGAAGATCGGGTTGCGCTCGCCGAGCGAACCGTCGGCCTTGACGTGGAACTTCGGCACCACGAACAGGCTGATGCCCTTGCTGCCCTTGGGCGCGTCGGGCAGCCGGGCCAGCACCAGGTGGATGATGTTGCCGGCCATGTCGTGCTCGCCGGCCGAGATGAAGATCTTGTTGCCGGTGATGCGGTACGTGCCGTCGGCCTGCGGTTCTGCCTTGGTGCGCAGCAGGCCGAGGTCGGTGCCGCAGTGGGGTTCGGTCAGGCACATGGTGCCGGTCCATTCGCCGCTCACCAGCTTGGGCAGGTAGGTCTTCTTCTGCTCGTCGGTGCCGTGCGCCACCAGCGCCTCGTAGGCGCCGTGCGAGAGGCCCGGGTACATGGTCCAGGCCTGGTTCGCGCTGTTGAGCATCTCGAACAGGCACTGGTTGACCACGAAGGGCAGGCCCTGGCCGCCGAAGGCCGGGTCGCACGACAGCGCGGGCCAGCCGCCCTCGACGTACTTGGCGTAGGCCTCCTTGAAGCCCGTGGGCGTCTTCACTTCGTGCGTGGCCTTGTCGAGCACGCAGCCTTCCTCGTCGCCGCTGATGTTGAGCGGGAAGGTGACCTCGGCCGCGAACTTGCCGGCCTCCTCGATCACCGCGTTGATGGTGTCGGCGTCGGTCTCGGCGTGCGCGGGCAGCGCCTTGAGTTCCTCGGCGACGTTGAGCACTTCGTGCAGCACGAATTGCATGTCGCGCACGGGCGGGTTGTAGCTGGGCATCCGGAACTCTCCTGGTCGAACTGAAAGATGAAAGGGAAGAAAAAAACGGTGCCGCGCGCTCAGCGCACGGTCTTGAGGCGGCGCACGCGCGAGGGCGCGGCGGCAGCGGTCGGCGCGGGCGTCCCGGCCGCCGCATAGCGGCCGAGGATGTTGTCGAAGCCGGTATTGGCACGGCCGATGGAGCCGGGCACCCGCAGGAAGCGGGCCTCGTAGTGCAGCGCGAGGATCAGGCCGTGGATCTCGAACGCGACCTGGCGCTCGTCGGCATCGGCGTTGAGGTGGCCCTCCTCCTTCGACTGCACGATCGCGCGCAGCACGGCGGCCTGCCAGATCGAGACCGATTCCACCAGCGCGTCGCGCACCGGGCCCGGGCGGTCGTCGAATTCGGAAGCGCCGCTGATGTAGATGCAGCCCGAGTCGATCTCGGTCGAGGTGCGCTTCATCCAGTTGGCGAACATCGCACGCAGCCGCGGCAGGCCGCGGTCGGCCTCGATGGCGGGGAAGAACACTTCCTGCTCGAAGCGCGCGTGGTACTCGCGCACCACCGAGATCTGCAGCTCCTCGCGCGAGCCGAAATGGGCGAATACGCCCGACTTGCTCATCTTGGTGATCTCGGCCACGGCGCCGATCGACAGGCCCTCGAGCCCGATCTGCGCGGCCAGCGCCAGTGCGGCATCGACGATCACGGCCTTGGTCTGCTGGCCCTTCTGGGCGGCGCGGGCCGGCTTGGCGGAAACGGCATTGACGGACATCGTGGGACTTCCAGACAAAAACGAACGGTCGTTCTATTTTGCAGGGGCTTTCGATTCTTGGCCGGCAAAGACCTTGATTCAGCAAAGGTTATACCGCTCGCGTGGCAGTGGCGTGGCACTCCCCCACAAGCGAAACGCCCCGTGCGCACGAGGCGCACGGGGCGTTGCAGGGGAGCGGAAAGGCCGGGCCCGTCGATCAGAAGTCCTGCGCCACCGGCCGCAGCACCACCTCGTTGATGTCCACGTTCGCGGGCTGCTCCACCGCGTACACCACCGCGCGCGCCACCGAGTCCGAGGGGATCTGGCTGGCCTCGTAGAAGGCCTGCACGCCGGCGGCGGTCTCGGCATCGGTGGTGCCGAACTTCAGTTCGGACTCGACCGCGCCGGGCGAGACGATGGTCACGCGGATGCCGGTGTTGCCGACCTCCACGCGCAGGCCTTCCGAGATGGCGCGCACCGCGTACTTGGTGGCGCTGTAGACGGTGCCGATCGGCGTGAACACCTTGATGCCGGCGATCGAGGCCACGTTGACGATGTGGCCGCTGCCCTGCGCCTGCATGCGCGGCAGCACGGCGGCGATGCCGTAGAGCACGCCCTTGATGTTGACGTCGATGGTGCGATCCCATTCGTCGACCTTGAGCTTCTCGATCGGCGACAGCGGCATCACGCCGGCGTTGTTGACCAGCACGTCGATGCGGCCGAAGGCCTCGACGGTGGCGGCGGCGAGCCGCTCGAGGTCCTCGCGCTTCGCCACGTCGGTGGCGACCGCGATCGCCTCGCCGCCGGCCTCGCGGATCTCGGCGACCACCTTCTCGAGGCGGTCGGTGCGGCGCGCGGCCAGCACCACCTTCGCGCCGCGGGCGGCCAGGTGGCGGGCGGTGGATTCGCCGAGGCCGCTGCTGGCGCCGGTGACGATGGCAACCTTGCCGCGGATGTTGTCTTGAACGGAAGTCATGGTGTTTTCCTTGGGGTGGGCGTTGAAGAACTTGAAGAAGTGCATGCAGTGTGGAAAATCCGGGCGTTCCCGTAAATGAAACTCTCACGACTTCAGAATTCCTGATTCAGGAACACTCAACCCACCCCCATGTCGAACCGGCTCGAAGCCCTGCGCGTGTTCTGCGCCGCCGCCGATGCGGCCAACTTCCGCGATGCCGCGGTGCGCCTGGCGGTCTCGCCGCAGGTGGTCACGCGCGCCGTGCGCGAGCTCGAGGAGGAACTGGGCGAGCCGCTGTTCCACCGCAGCACGCGCGGCGTGCAGCTCACCGACTTCGGCCGCCAGCTCGCGCAACGCGCGCGCACCGCGGTCGGCGGGGTCGATGCGCTGTTCCACCGTACCGACCGGCGCGCGCTGTCGCAGCACGCGGGCACGGTGCGCGTCACCGCGCCCAACGTCTACGGCCGGCGGCTGATTCCCGAGGCGCTGGCGCCGATGCTGGCGGCGCATCCGGGGCTGGTGCTCGACCTGCGGCTGTCGGAGGAACATGCCGACGTGGTCGACGAGCAGATCGACATCGGCGTGCGCGCCGGCCCGATCCGCGATGCGCGCTTCGTCGCGCGCACGGTCGGGCGCATGCAGCTGCGCGTGGTGGCGGCGCCGGCGCTGATCGCGCGCACCGGTATCCCCGAGAACATCGAGGCGCTGCCGGGCTTTCCGCTCACCGCGCTGCTCGACCGCAGCGTGGGCCGGCCCTGGTCCTGGTTCTTCAGCAAGGGGCGGCAGATGCCGGTGGCGACACCGGCCTTCATCAGCGACGACGTGGAGGCCGAGTGCACCGCCGTGCGCGCGGGCCTGGGCTTCGGCCAGCTCGCGGGGCCGCTGGCCGAGCCGCTGATCGCGTCGGGCGAGCTGGTCGAGGTGCTCGAGGCCGAAGCGCCCGAGTCCTGGCCGATCCATGTCTACCGCTCGCAGCGCGCGCCGGTGCCGGCGCGCGTGCGGCTGGTCTACGACGAACTGGTGCGCGCGCTGCGCTGAGACCTACTCGTACTTCTGTCCTTCGAGCATCAGCTCGGGCGTGCCGATCACCGCGTTGAGCGCATCGAAGTCCAGCATCTGCGGCCGCCACGGCTGCGTGGTGCGGTGCCGGTGCAGGCTCGCGTAGTAGCCCTGCAGCGTGTGCGTCACGGCGCGCGCCGTACCGCCCGGAAAGATCGCGATGCGAAAGCCGTGCCGCTGCAGCGCGTCGGCATCCTCGATCGGCGTCTTGCCGCCTTCGACCATGTTCGCCAGCAGCGGCACGCGGTCGCCGAAGCGCCGGCAGGCCGCGTCCATCTGCTCGGGCGAGCGCAGCGCCTCGATGAAGAGCGCGTCCACACCGCAGGCGAGATAAGCCTCGGCGCGGTCGAGCGCGGCCTCCATGCCCTCGACCGCCACCGCGTCGGTGCGCGCGAGGATCAGGGTCTCGCTCGAGCTGCGCGCATCGAGCGCGGCCTTGAGCTTGCCGACCATCTCGCGCTCGGACACCACGGCCTTGCCGTCGAGGTGGCCGCAACGCTTGGGAAAGGTCTGGTCCTCGATCTGCACCATGGCCGCGCCCGCGCGCTCGAAGCCGCGCACGGTGCGCTGGGTGTTGAGCGCGTTGCCGAAGCCGGTGTCGGCATCGACGATCACCGGCACGCGCACGCGCTCGGTGATGCGCGCCAGCGTGTCGGCCACCTCGGTGAAGGTCGTGAGGCCGACGTCGGAGCGGCCGAGCCGCGTGTAGGCGATGGAGGCGCCCGAGAGGTACAGCGCCTCGAAGCCGGCCTGCTCGGCCACCAGCGCGCTGAGCGCGTCGTACACGCCGGGCGCGAGCACGATGTCGTTGCGCGCGAGCCGGGTCTTGAAAGAGGGATTCGTCATGCGGAGTTCGTCCTGGTTGGGATGGATGCGGCGAGCGTGCGCGCCGCGATGTAGCCGCCGGCCACGGCGCTCAAGAGGCCGTTGCCGGAGAGATAGCCCCAGACCGCGTCGCCCGACACGCCACCCGCCGCGCCGCCCGCGGCCAGCAGGTTGTCGAAAGGCGTGCCGTCGTGGCGCAGCACGCGCATGTCGGGTGCGATGTCGAGGCCGCCCTGGGTGTGGAACAGCGCGCCCGTGACCTTGACCGCGAGGTACGGTGCGTCGAGCCCGCGCGCGAACACGCGGCCATCGGGCGCGGGCGTGCCGGTGCGCATCGCGTCGAGCGTGGCCTGCAGCACCGCGGCCTCGCAGCCGATGCAGTCGGCCAGTGCGGCCACCGATTCGCAGCGCCGCACGGCGCCTGCCGCCTCGGCTTCGCGGAAATCGGGAAAGCCGCGCGCCAGCGCGAGCAGTGGCGCGTCGAACACGTTCCAGGCGATGCCGCCCGGCTGCGCGAGCACATGCACCGCGGCTTCGGAGTAGCCCTGGGTCTCGTCATGGAAGCGCCGGCCCTCGCGGTTGAGCTGCACGCCGCCTTCCATCATCACGGCCCAGGACATCAGCGCGCCCTGCGGCGTGACCCAGGAGCCATGGCCCTGGTAGCCGCCGAGGTCGCGCAACCGCGCGCCCAGCGCCTCGCCCCAGAGGATCGCGCTGCCGTCGTTGCCCACGTGGCCGCCGAACGCGGCCTCGGCCATCTCGGGCAGCAGCGCGCGCACCATCGGCGCGTTGCCGCCGAAACCGTTGCAGGCCAGCAGCAGCGCATCGCAGCCCAGCGTCTCGCGGCCGCCGTCGGGGCGCGCGTACTCGACGCCGACCACGCGGTCGCCGTCATCGAGCACCAGCGTGTCGACCAGCGCCTGCGTCAGCACCGGGATGCCCGCCGCCTCGGCGGCCGACTGCAGCGCCGCCATCAGCGCGGCGCCGGTCTTCTGCTCGAGCGCATGCATGCGGTGCACGCCATGGCCCGGATAAAGGAAGCCATCGAGCAGCAGCCACCGCAGCCCGTGCCGCGCCTGCAGCGCATCGAGCGCCGGGCCGATGGCCCCCGCATAGGCCGCGACCAGCGCGGGTGCCGCGCGGCCATGGGCCTTGGCCTGGATGTCGGCGGCGAAGCGCTCGGCGCTGTCGTCGAGCACGCCGTGCGCGCGCTGCGCGAGCGTGCCGGGCGCGGGGATGAAGCCCGAGGACAGCGCGCTCGATCCGCTGGGCAGCGCATCGCGCTCGAGCACCACGCAGTCCACGCCCGCATCGGCCAGCATCAGCGCGGCAGTGAGCCCGCAGGCGCCGCCGCCGACGATCGCCACCGGCACGCGCACCTCGGCCTCGACCGAGGCCGCGCGGCGCACCGGTCGCGACGGGTTCGAACTCATGCGAGCGACGCGGCGAAGGCCGCGCAGTCCGTCACCTCGGCCACGTTGCGCATGTCGGCCAGCGAGGTCTGGTGGCGCTCCTCGCCGAAGGCCGCGCAGCCGTCGGCCAGCACCAGCGTGCGGTAGTCGCGCATGTGCGCATCGCGCACCGTGCTCGCGACACCGCCGTTGGTGACGATGCCGCAGACCGCCACGGTGTCGATGCCCGCGCGGCGCAGCACCCAGTCGAGCTGGGTGTTGAAGAAGGCCGAGTACGCGACCTTGCTCACGTTCACGTCGACCAGGCCGGCCAGCGCATCGACGTTGGCCTGGCCCCAGCTGCCGGGCGCGAAGTCGCCCCTGGCGAGGTAGGGGCGCAGCGCCTTCAGGTGCGGCGACACCATCGGCTCGCCCGCGGCATCGGGCCACAGCGTGAACTGGCTCGCCACCACCATGCCGCCCGCGGCCTTGAGCGCGCGCGCCACCACGGCCACGCGCGCCGGCAGCAGCAGCGCCGGCGGGTTGGTGTCGCCGCCGCGCGCATAGGCGCCCCGGGCGTCGAGAAAATCGTTCTGCAGGTCGATGACGACCAGCGCGGTGCGTGCCGCGATCGGTTGCCTGGTTTCGCTCATGACAGCCTCACCAGAAGGTTGCCGTGCGCATCGACCTCGGCATGGAAGCCGGGTTCGAGCCACACGGTGGTGTCGGCCTGCTCGAGGATCGCGGGCCCCTCGATGCGCGCGGCCACCGGCAGTTCCAGGCGCGCATAGCGTTGCGCCTCGTGCCAGCGGCCGTCGTGGAACACGCGCTGCGTGCCCAGCGGCGCGGTGCTGCCCTTCCCCTCGGGCGCGAGCACCTTCAGGTCGAACTTGGGCCGCACGCCGATGCGCGCATAGCGCAGGTTCATCACGCGGATCGCGATGCCCTCGAGCACGCGGCCGAAGGCGGCCGTGTAGCTGGCCTCGAAGGCGGCGCGGATGGCGGCGGCCGTGAGCGGCGCGCTGCCGAGCACCACGGGCAGCGTGTGCGTCTGGCCCGCGTAGAGCATGTCGAGCGCGATCACCTCGCGCACCTCCTCGAAGCGCACGCCCGAGGAATCGAGGCGCTGCTGGCAGCTCGCGGCCAGCTCGTCGATGCGGCGCTGGACGTCCGCCACGTCGAGTTCGGCCAGCGGCTTGTTGAGGGTCTGCACCGCGTCGTGGCGCATGTCGGCGATCACGCAGCCCAGCGCCGAGGTCACGCCGGGATAGCGCGGCACGATGCCGGTGGCCACGCCGACCTCGCGCATCATCGCGCACACGTGCAGCGCGCCGCCGCCGCCGAAGGGCATGTAGGCGAAGCGGCGCGGATCGTGGCCGCGCTCGATCGACACCAGGCGAATGGCGCCGGCCATGCGTGCGTTGGCAACCGTGAGGATGGCCTCGGCGGCCGCATGCACGTCCAGGCCCAGCGGGCGCGCGACGTGTTCCTCGATGGCCTGGCGCGACTTCTCGCCGTCGAGCGCCGCGAGCAACCCGCCGCCCAGCGGCCGGTCCGCCGCGATACGGCCCAGCAGCACGTTGGCGTCGGTCACCGTGGGGCGCATGTTGCCGCGCCCGTAGCAGGCCGGGCCCGGCACGCTGCCGGCCGACTCGGGTCCCACCTGCAGCATGCCGCTCGCATCCACCGAGGCGATGGAGCCGCCGCCCGCGCCGATGGTCTCGATCTGGATCATCGGCGAGCGGATCACCATGCCGAACTCGATCGCGGTCTGCGCGGCCAGCGCGGCCTCGCCGTTGGCCACCAGCGAGACGTCGAACGAGGTGCCGCCCATGTCGCCGGTGATCGCGTTCGGAAAGCCGGCCGCGCGCGCGATGGCCGCGCAGGCGATCACGCCGGCCGCCGGGCCCGAGAGCGCGGTGCGCACCGGCAGGTCGCTCGCGGTCTGGCGCGACATCACGCCGCCGTTGCTCTGCACCACCAGCAGTTCGCCCGCGAAGCCCTGCGCGCGCAGGTCCGACTCGAGCCGGCCGAGGTAGCTGCCCACCACCGGCTGCAGCGCGGCATTGAGCGTGGCGGTCGAGCAGCGCTCGAACTCGCGGATCTCGGGCAGCACCTCGCTGGCCGATGTGACGTGCGGATTCGGCCAGAGCTCGCGCACCGCCGCGACCGCGAGCCGCTCGTTCGCCGGGTTGGCATAGGTGTTGATGAAGAACACGCAGACCGCCTCGCAGCCGGCCTCGAGCAGCGCGCGCGCCTCGGCGCGCACCTGGTCGAGATCGACCGCGGTGTGCAGGGTGCCATCGGCCAGCACGCGCTCGTCGACCTCGCGACGCAGGTCGCGCGGCACCACGGGCAGGAAGCTGCCGCGCAGGCCCCAGGTCTGGGGCCGGTCGCGGCGGCGCATCTCGAGCACGTCGCGGAAGCCGCGCGTGGTGATGATGCCGGTGCGCGCCACCTTGCGCTCGAGCAGCGCGTTGGTGCCGACGGTGGTGCCGTGCACGATGGTGGCGATGGCCGCGGCCGAGTCGGCCACGCGTGCCACGCCGTTCATGAAGCCGCGCGCTTCCTCGCCGCGCGTGGACGGCACCTTGACGATGCGCGCCGTGCCGTTCGCCTCGTCGAGCACGAACAGGTCGGTGAAGGTGCCGCCGACGTCGACGCCGACGACCAGGGAATTGCGGGGGTTGCCAGGGGAGCTCATTCGGATGCCTCGTCCTTGTCGTTCTTGTCGTTGCCGGTCGTCACATAGCCCATCGCGCGGTCGGCCGTGCGCTGCGCCGCGGGCCGCTCGGCGGCCTCGCCCCAGCCACCGCCACCCGGCGTCTCGAGCCGCACGCGCTCGCCGCGCTCGAGCCGGATGCCGCGCATCTTCGAGACCATCGGCGGCACGTGCCATTCGCCCGCATTCTCGTAGCGGAACACGTTGACCGCGCCTGCGCCGCCGCCCGCGATGCCCTTGGGCGGCGAGGTGCCGCGCTCGCCGAACACGAAGACCTCGGCGTCCTGCTCGAGCAGCTCGATCTCGTAGACGGCGCCGAGGCCGCCGCGATGCCGGCCGTCGCCGCCCGAGTCGGCGCGCAGCGACCATTCGGTGAAGCGCACCGGGTAGGCCGCCTCGAGGATCTCCAGCGGCGGAATGGTCGCGGTCGAGATCGGCGCATTGCCGTGCGAGAGCCCGTCGCCGCCCGAGTGGCCGCCATGGCCGCCGCCGAAGAAGCTGAACATCACCCAGCGCTGGCCCTCGCGGCCCTTGTCGCTGCGGTGGCCCGCGATCGACAGCGCGTTGATGGTGCCGTAGGCCTGCGCGACGGCGCGCGTGGGATCGGCCTGCGCGGCGGCGCTGAAGATCACGTCGATCATGCGCAGAATGGTCTCGGTATAGCCGCCGACCGGGCGCGGGCGCTCGGCGCTGATCACCAGCCGGTCGGGGATATCGAAGTCCACCGCGTCGAGCACGCCGGCATTGGCGGGCACGTCGGGGAACAGGTGCTTGAGCGCGACGTAGCAGGCCGCCACGGCGGTGGCGCGCGAGATGTTGACCGGCCCCGCGCATTGCGCCGAGGTGCGCGAGAAGTCGAGCCGCAGCCGGTCGCCGGCCACCGTCATGTCGAGCGCGATGGTCAGCGGCTCGTTCACGATGCCGTCGTTGTCGAGCAGGTCCTCGAAGCTGTAGCGGCCGTCGGGCAGCGAGGCGATGTGCGAGCGCATCAGCCGCAGCGCGCGGCCGCGCAGTTCGCCGAGCGCGGCCAGCACCAGGTCGTCGCCGTACTCGTCGAGCAGGCCGTTCAGCCGCTTCGCGCCGAGCTCGAGCGCCGCGAGCTGGCCGTTGAGGTCGCCCCACAGGCTGTCGGGCAGGCGCGTGTTGGCCTGCAGGATCGCGAGCACGTCGGCATCGAGCTTGCCGTCGCGCACGATGCGCACCGGCGGGATCTGCACCGCCTCCTGCCAGCACTCGGTGGCCGCGGGGTTGTAGTTGCCGGGCACCGCGCCGCCCACGTCGTGCCAGTGCGCGGCCGAGGCCATGTGGCAGTAGAGCTTGCCGTTGCGGAAGAAGGGCTTGACCAGCTTGAAGTCGTTGGCGTGCGTGCCGCCGTCGTAGGCATCGTTGCTGATCCAGATGTCGCCGTCCTTCATGCCGCCGCGCGGCGCGGCCGCGGCGACGGTGGCGCGCACGGCGAAGGCCATGGCGCCGACGAACACCGGCAGGCCCGACTTGCCCTGCACCAGCGTGTCGCCGCTGGTCGCGTCGTACAGGCCGTGGCAGGCGTCGTGCGCCTCGGCGATGATGGGATTGAACGCGCTGCGGTAGAGCGTGGCGTCCATCTCGTCGGCCACCTGCTCGAGGCGGCCGCGCAGCACGGCGAGCGTGACGGGGTCGAGTGTGTCGTTCATGTTCAGTCCACCTTCGCGCCGCTGGTCTTCACGACCTTGGCCCACTTGTCGATTTCCTTCTTCACGTGGGCGGCGAATTCCGCCTGCGTGGAACCCACCGGCTCGGCGCCGAGCGCGGCCAGCTTCTCGCGCACCTCGGGCAGCTTGAGGATGCGCTGCACCTCGGCCGAGAGCTTGTCGACCACCGGCTGCGGCGTGCCCTTGGGCGCGAACAGGCCCGACCAGGCATCGGCATAGAAGCCCGGGTAGCTCTCGGCGATGGTCGGCAGATCGGGCAGCGAAGGCGAACGGCGCAGGCTGGTGAGCGCGATCGCGCGCAGCTTGCCGGCCTTGACGTGCGGCAGCGCCGAGGGCAGCCCGTCGACCATCATCTGCACCTGGCCGGCCAGCAGGTCGGACACCGCGGGCGCGCTGCCCTTGTAGGGCACGTGCGTGATGTCGACGCCGGCCTCGGCCTTGAGCATCTCCATGCCCAGGTGCGCGGCCGTGCCGTTGCCCAGCGAGGCGTAGTTGAGCTTGCCGGGCTCCTTCTTCGCGAGCGCGACCAGCTCGGCCAGGTTCTTCGCGGGCACCGAGGGATGCACCACCAGCACGTTGGGCACCACGGCCACCTGGCTGATGGCGACGAAGTCGGCCACCGGGTCGTAGGGCATCCTGCTGTAGAGCGAGGTGTTGATGGCATGCGAGCCGGTCACGCCCATCACCAGCGTGTAGCCGTCGGCCGGCGCCTTGGCCACGAGGTCCGAGCCCACGTTGCCGCCCGCGCCCGCGCGGTTGTCGACCACCACGGGCTGGCCCCAGCGCTCGCTCATCTTCACCGCGACCAGCCGCGCCGCGGCATCGGTGGCGCCGCCCGGCGGGAAGGGCACGACGATGCGGATCGCCTTGTCGGGAAAGCCGCCGGCCTGGGCGGCGGCGACGAGCGGCAGGCACACGAGCAGCGTGCTGGCGAGATAGCGCAGGAGTTTCATGGTGGGTGGGGCGTGAAGGTGGTGAAGAGGAATCGGGTCAGAGCCGTTGCCACAGCGCGCCGAGCGCGGTGCCGGCGGGCGCGTCGAGCACGCCGTCGCAGAAGGCCTGGGAGCGCGCGGGCGCGACGGACTGCGCGGCGTAGTGCTTGAACTTGGCGACCAGGGTCGCGCGGTCGAGCGGATGGTCGGCGTCGCCCGCGATGGTGGTCACGCTCTCTTCGTGCGTGCCGCCGTCGTGCGTCAGCGCGAGCGTGGCGCCGCGCTCGCGGCGCGCCGTGAGACCGGCGTCGACCTCGAGCTCGACCAGTGCCTCGAGCCGGCGCAGCTCGGCGTCGTCGAAGCGCGGCGCGGCATAGACCGAGGGATCGACGTCGCCGAAGCGCAGCATCGCCGCGAGGCCGAAGCTCAGGCTGAACTGCGCCTGGATCGGCGTGCGCGGCGCGCGGTTGCCGCAATAGACGATCGCCTCCTCGTAGACCGTGAGCACGATGCGGCGGACGCCCGCGGTGTCGCCGGCCAGCCGCTCGCGCAGGGCGCGCGCGGCGGTCGCACCGTAGTGCACGTGGCGCACGGCCGCGAAGGGCTTGAGGTAGGCGTCGCGCAGCAGCAGCGTCGATGCATCGGGCAGCGGCTGCGCGGCGGTCGCCGCGTGGTTCGCCGCATAGTGCGCCAGCGCGCCCTCGGGCGCGTCGATGCCGGCCGCGCTCGCGAAGGCCGCCTGCAGTCCCAGCGAGGCGCTGTGTCCCAGGTAGGTGTTGCGGGCGGTGCGGCCCTGCGCCACCGGCAGGTAGAGGCTGGTGGCGAGCTGGCAGGCCGCGATGTCGATGGCCTGCACGATGGCCTCGGGCGCCAGGCCCAGCAGCCGCGCCGCGCCCGCCGCCACGCCGAGCGCGGGCCAGTTGGCGTCCACATGCATGCCGGGGCGGATGCGCAGCCAGGCGCCGCAGCGCGCGCCGACCTCGTAGCCGAGCACGAAGGCATCGACGAAGTCGCCGATGCTGGCATCGCGCCGCAGCGCGAGCGGCAGCAGCGCCGCCACCAGCGGCACGCCGGGCCGGCCGTGCGCGAGCGCATGGCCCTCGCAGGCCTCGTCCCAGGTCGCGGCCATGGCGATGACCTGCGCGGCCGCCTGCACGGCCAGCGACGGGCCGGCGGGAAAGGCGAAGCCGCCGGGTTCGCAGGCGGCGAGCGCGGCCTCGAGCCGGCGCACCTCGTCCGCCTGCCGGCCCGCGAGCGCGCAGCCGACGGTGTCGACCAGCAGCCGGCGCGCCTGCGCGGCGGCTTCGGCATCGGCCGGCCGCGCCGCATGCAGCGCCACCACGGCCTGCAGCACCGCGCGTCGTGGATCGATGTCAGGCGGCATCGGCTTCCTTCTTCGCCGCCATGCGACGGCGCAGCAGCGGCAGCAGGCCACCGGCCTCGACCATCTCGGTCAGGAAGCCCGGCACGGGTTCGCAGGCCAGCGTGCGCCCGTCGGCGCCGCGCAGCGCGGGCGTGCCGATGTCGAGCGCGATCTGTTCGCCGTCGTGCAGCGACTCGGCCTCGGCGCAGGTCAACAGCAGCAGGCCGACGTTGAAGGCATTGCGGAAATAGAGCCCGCTGTACGAGGGCGCGATCACCGCGGCCACGCCCAGCTGCACCAGCACGGCCGCGGCCTGCTCGCGCGAGGAGCCGATGCCGAAGTTGGGGCCGGCCACGATCACGTCGCCCGCTCGGACCTCGCGCGCGAACTCGGGGCGGATGGCTTCGAGGCAGTGCTGCGCGATGCGGTCGATGCCATGCTTCATCGCATGGCCGGGCGCGAGCGCGTCGGTGTCGATGTCGGCGCCCAGGCGCCATACCCGGTGCAGACGGTGCAGGTCCCGGTCACTCATGCCAGCACCTCGCGCGGATCGGTCACGCAACCACGCAGCGCGGCGGCCGCCACGGTGTAGGGCGAGCCCAGGTAGACCTGCGCGGTCGGCGAGCCCATGCGGCCCTTGAAGTTGCGCGCGGTGGTCGAGATGACGGTGATGTCGTCGCCCATCGGATCGCCATAGCCCGAGCAGGCGCCGCAGGCGGTGGGGAACAGCTCGGCGCCGGCCTCCATCAGCACCTGCAGCACGCCCTCCTCGCGCGCCTGCTCCTGGTCGCGCAGGCTCGCGGGCGCCACGATCAGGCGGATGCCGTTCGCGACCTTGTGGCCGCGCAGCACCTGCGCGGCGGCGCGCAGGTCGTCGAGCTTGGCGCCGGTACAGGCGCCGATGTAGGCCACGTCGACCGGCGTGCCGACGAAGCGGCTCACGCCATGCGCATTGGCCGGGCTGTGCGGCGCCGCCACATGGGGTTCGAGCGTGGCGGCATCGAAGCGGTGGTCGGTGAGCGCGGCATCGGCGTCGGTGAACCACGGCGCCATGTCGACCGGCGGCGCACCGGCACCGGCCAGGAACGCGGCCGTGGTGGCATCGGGCGCGATCAGCCCGGCCTGCGCGCCGAGCTCGGCGCTCATGTTCGAGAGCGTCATGCGCTCCTGCATCGACAGCGCGACCACCGCCGGCCCCGCGAACTCCACGGCCTGGTAGCGGCCGCCGTTCATGCCGAAGCGGCCGATCATGTGCAGCATCATGTCCTTGGCGGTCACGCCCGCGGGCAGCGCGCCGTCCCACCACATGCGCAGGGTCTCGGGCACGCGCAGCCAGATCTCGCCCGTGACCACCACGCCGAGCATCTCGGTGCTGCCGACGCCGAACATGTAGGCGCCGAAGGCACCGCCCGTGGGCGAGTGCGAATCGCCGCCCACGCACAGCATGCCGGGGCGGATGTGGCCGTGCTGCGGCACCACCACGTGGCAGATGCCCTGGCTGTCGTAGACGTGCGGCAGCTGCTGGTCGCGCGCCCAGTCGCGCGCGATGCGCACGATGCGGCGCGAGTCGTCGTCGCGCTCGGGCACGTAGTGGTCCATCACGAGCACCACGCGCGAGCGGTCCCAGATCTGCGCGCCCAGTTCCTCGAGCATCGGCTGCAAGCGGCGCGGTCCCGAGGAGTCGTGGAACATCGCGAGGTCGACGCCGCAGGTCACGATCTCGCCCACCGCCACCCGCTCGCGGCCGCTGGCGCGCGCGATGAGCTTCTGCGCCAGGGTCTGTGCTGAAGCCGTCGAGGTCATTCGGGCTTGGCTCCCGAGAACTTGACCACCTTGGCCCAGCGCACGATCTCGCTCTGCACGAAGGCCGAGAACTGCTCGCTCGAATTGCCGACGGGGATCGCGCCCTCGATCTCGAGGCGCTGGCGCATGTCGGCCTGCTGCAGCGCATGGCGCGCGGCATCGCCGATCTGTTTGATGCGCTCGGCGGGCATGCGCGCGGGGCCGAACAGGCCGAACCAGGCGCTCGATTCGTAGCCGGGCAGCGCCTCGGCGATGGCCGGCACCTCGGGGAAGGCCGGCAGCCGCTTCGCCGTGGTCACGCCCAGCGCCTTGAGCTTGCCGGCCTGGATGTGGGCCTTGACGTTGCCCACGGCCGCGAACATCAGCTGCACCTGGCCCGCGAGCACGTCCTGTACCGCTGGCGAGGTGCCCTTGTAGGGGATGTTCACGATGTCCACGCCCGACTGCATCTTGAAGGCCTCGCCCGCCATGTGCAGCGAGGAGCCCACGGCGCCGATCGCGAAGTTGAGCTGGCCCGGCTTCGCCTTGGCGAGCGCGATCAGCTCGCGCACGTCCTTCGCGGGCACCGAGGGATGGGCCACGAGGATCGAGGGCGAGGTCGCGACGCAGGTGAGCGCGGTGAAGTCCTTGACCGGATCGAAGGGCAGGCTCGGATAGAGCGTGGCATTGATCGCATGGCTGGTGAAGCTCATCAGCAGCGTGTTGCCATCGGGCGCGGCCTTGGCCACGGCATCGGCTGCGATGTTGCCGCCCGCGCCGGGCTTGTTCTCGACGATGACGTTGCGGCCCAGCGCCGGGCCCATGCTCACGGCCAGCGAGCGCGCCAGCGTGTCGGTGGAGCCGCCCGCGGGCGCGCCGACCAGGATGCGCACCGGCGCGCCGCCGATCTGCGCCAGGCTGTGGCCGGCCCATGCCGCGGCCAGCGACGAAAGGAGGATGTCGCGTCTTTTCATGTGTTGTTCTCCGGAAGAGATCGTGGAGGGAAGCGCCTCAGAGTCCCAGGTAGGCACGCCGCAGTTCGTCGCTCACGAGCAGCTCGCCGGGCAGGCCCGAGAAGCGCACGCTGCCGTTCTCGAGCACGTAGGCGCGGTCGGCGATCTCGAGCGACTGGCCGACGTTCTGCTCGACCAGCAGCACGGCCAGGCCGCCATCGCGCAGCTCGCGGATCAGCGTGAACATCTCCTCGACCAGCAGCGGCGAGAGGCCCAGCGAAGGCTCGTCGAGGATCAGCAGCACCGGCTCGGCCATCAGCCCGCGCGCGATGGCCAGCATCTGCTGCTCGCCACCGCTCATGGTGCCGGCATGCTGGTCCATGCGCTCGCGCAGGCGCGGGAACAGCGCGAACGATTTCTCGAGGTTCTGCGCGCGGCGCTCGCGCGCCCGCGTGAACGAGCCGAGCTCGAGGTTCTCGCGCACGCTGAGGTTGGGAAACACCTTGCGGCCCTCGGGCACCTGGATCAGACCGGCCTTGACGACGTCGCGGTAGTGCGCGCCGCTCAGGTC
Organism: Variovorax sp. FG153; assembly: GCF_057809595.1. Lineage (NCBI taxonomy): Bacteria > Pseudomonadati > Pseudomonadota > Betaproteobacteria > Burkholderiales > Comamonadaceae > Variovorax > Variovorax sp. FG153. Next base: position 61,008 of record NZ_JBMDKG010000003.1, on the reverse strand, counting down.
CTTGCCGTCGAAGCGCACCGTGCCGCCCCAGGCCGGGGTGAGGCCGCAGACCATCTTGTTGAGGGTGGACTTGCCCGCGCCGTTGCTGCCGAGCAGCGCGACCATCTCGCCGGCGTTCACCTTCAGGTCGACGCCGCGCAGCACCTCGACGCGGCCATAGCCGCCGCGCAGCCCTTCGATTTCCAGCAAAGCGCTCATGCTGCGGCTCCCGTTGCGGCCTTGCGCAGCCGCGCCGCGGTGCCGTGGCCCAGGTAGGCCTCGACCACCCGGTCGTCGGAGGTCACCTGCGCCGGGCTGCCCTCGGCGATCAGCTGGCCCTGTGCCAGCACCCAGACATGCTCGGCGAGGTTCATCACGGCCTGCATCACGTGTTCGATCATCAGCACGGTCACGCCGCTCGCGGCGATGCCGCGCACCACCGGCATCATCTCGGCGATCTCCTGCGGGTTGAGGCCGGCGAGCACCTCGTCGAGCAGCAGCAGGCGCGGCCGGGTGGCGAGCGCGCGCGCGAGCTCGAGGCGCTTGCGGCCGGCCACGGTGAGGTCGGAGGCGGGCTTGTCGAGCTGCGGCGCGAGGCCCACGCGTTGCGCCACGGCCTCGGCCTCGCGCAGCGCCTCGGTGCGGCCGCGCAGGTGCAGGTGGGCGCCGACCGCGATGTTCTCGCGCACGGTCTGCGCGGCGAAGGGCTTCACGATCTGGAAGGTGCGGGTCATGCCGAGCGCGGCATTGCGGTGCGGCTCGCGGCCGGTGATGTCCTGGCCCGCGAAGCGCACGCTGCCGGCGTCGGGCTTGAGGAAGCCCGACATCAGCGCGAACAGCGTGGTCTTGCCGGCGCCGTTCGGACCGATCAACGCGCTGAGGCTGCCTTCGCGCACGGCGAGGCTCACGTTCTGCACCGCCTTGAGCCCGCCGAAGGAACGCGAGACGCCCTCGAGCACCAGCAGGGAAGCGTCACTCATCACGGCCTCCCTTCGCGTTCCAGAGCTGCCGCACCGACTGGCCGATGCCCGCGATGCCGCGCGGCACGAAGATCACGATCAGCACGAGCACGGTGCCGTAGATCACCATGTTGATGCCCGGCAGCTCGCCGAACAGGTTGCGCGTGAAGTCCGACAGCAGGTGCAGCACCACCGCGCCGAGCACCGGGCCCCACACGGTGCCCATGCCGCCGACGATGGCCGCCACCAGCGCCTCGACCGACACGGCCGGGCCGTAGGCGATGCCGGCATCGATGTACTGGAACACCTGCACGTAGAAGGCACCGGCCGCGCCCATGAAGGCGGCCGACAGGCCGATGGCCGCGAGCTTGACGCGCAAGGGGTCGACGCCGACGGCGCGCGCCGCGTCCTCGTTGTCGCGCACCGCCTGCAGGTAGGCGCCGAAGCGGCCATTGCGCAGCCAGCAGGTGACGAGCAGCGCCACCACGACCATCGCGAGCACCACCCACAGGTAGCCGGCACGCGTGGCGAACTGCAGGTTGGCGACCGACTCGCGCAGCGGCACCATCAGGCCGACGCCGCCGCCCGTGAAGTCGACCGACAGCGCGAGGATGCGGAACACCTCGGCGAAGGCCAGCGTGACCAGCGCGAAGTAAGAGCCCTTGAGGCCGTAGCGAAAGCTCAGCGCGCCGATGAAGAGGCCGACCAGCGCGGCACCTGCGATGGCCAGCGGCAGCGCGACCCAGGCGTTGATGCCGCCCTGCAGCTGCGCGATGGCCTGGATGTAGGCACCGGTGCCGAAGAACAGCGCGTGGCCGAACGAGAACTGGCCGCCGAAGCCGCCGAGGATGTTCCAGGCCTGAGCGATCAGCGTGGCGTAGAGCGCCATCATCACGAAGTTGAGCGTGACGCCCGAGGTCGTGACCAGCGGCACGCACGCCACCAGCACGGCGAACAGCGCGATGCCCGCGAGTTGCTTCGCCGCGCTCATGCCTTGGCTCCGAACATGCCCTGCGGCCGGAACAGCACCACGCCGATGAAGATCGCGAAGATGCCGATCTGTCCCAGCGATTCGCCGAGGTAGAGGCCGCCGAGCGACTCCACCACGCCGACCAGGAAGCCGCCGATCAGCGCGCCGACGAAGCTGCCCATGCCGCCGAGCACGACGATGGTGAAGGCCACGAGCACGAAGCTGCCTCCCACCTGCGGGTTGACGTAGTAGGCCGGCAGCAGGAAGCAGGCGGCCGCGCCGAGGCAGGCCAGGCCGATGCCGAAGCTCATGGCGTAGACATGGTCGACGTCGATGCCCATGAGCTTGGCGCCCTCCTTCTCCTTGGCGACGGCGCGGATGGCGCGGCCGAGGTCGGTGCGGCCCATGATCCAGAACAGGATGCCCGAGACCACGAGCGCGCCCGCGAAGGCCACCAGCTTGGGCACGGCGATCATCGCGGGGCCGATGGCCACGGTGCTCAGCGAGTAGGCGGTGTCGATGTTGCGCGTGTCGGACTTGAAGAACAGCAGCGCGAGGTTCTCCATCACGATCGCGATGCCGAGCGTGGCGAGCAGGATGTTCTCGTCCTTGCCGTGGCCCGCGCGGTTGATCACCACGCGCTGCAGCGCATAGCCGAGCGCGAACATGCCCAGCACCACCACGGGCAGCGCGAGGTAGGGATCGATGCCCAGCCGCTCCTTGAGGAAGTACACCGCGTACAGCGCCACCATCAGGCAGGCGCCGTGCGCGAAGTTGATGATGTGCAGCACGCCGTAGATCAGCGTGAGGCCCAGCGCGATCAGTGCGTAGACGGCGCCTGTCGTGAGGCCGTTGAGCACCGAGGGGAAGAGGATGCTGGGGTCTAGCATTTGGGGAACGTGCTCTCGTTTTGGAGACCGCCCGGCATGCGGTGCGGGTCGAGCGACCCCACTGCGCCGGCCGCTTCGCGGCTGCCCTGCGGTGCTCGCGTTTCGCGGGGTCTCGCAGAACTCGCTTCGCTCAAACAGCTGCGAGCCCTGATCCGCGAAACGCTGCGCTCCTCGGCGGCGCAGAGGGGATCGCCCGCCCCGCACCACATGCCGGGCTCCGCGCCTGATCGACGGCCGCAGGGCCCCCTAGGGATCACTTTTCTCACGCTCATGCCTTCAGCGGGAACAGCGGCTCCACCTCGCGGTAGTCGCGCGGGATGATGACCTTGATGTCGTTCTTCACCACCTGCGTCATCAGCGGCTGCGCGCCCTCGTTCTGGCCATTGACGAACTTCGTGGGGCCATAGGGCATGAAGTGGTTCGAGAAGGTGCTCTTCTCGAGGGCGTCGACGATCGCGGCGCGCTCGCCCGACCTGGCGCGTTCCAGCGCATCGGCCAGCAGCCACATCGAGGCATAGGTCATGAAGACCTCGTAGCTGAAGAACTGGCCCCTGGCCTCGACGCGCTTGCGCAGCTCCTGCGCGCGCTTGTCCCTGGGATTGAACCAGTGGTTGCAGTCGATGATGCCGTTGGCCGCGTCGGGAAACTCCTTCACGAACTTGTAGCTCGAGGCCGCGCCGCCGAGCACCGAGAAGATCGCCTTGGGCACCACCTTCTGCTGCTGCATGGTGCGCACCAGCAGCGCGTACTCGTTGTAGTAGTTGGCCGGGATCACGATGTCGGGGTTGATCGACTTCATGCGCAGCACGATGTTGTTGAAGTCGCGCGTGGGGTTGGCGTGCTTCACCACCTCCTTCACCTCGAAGCCGTAGCCCGGCAGCTCGCGCGCCAGCAGCTGCGCGGTGCCGGCGCCGAACAGCGACTCCTCGTGGATCACCATCACGGTCTTGGCCGGGTTGCCCGCGGCCTTGTTGAGCACCAGCAGGTTGGCCATCGCGACCTCGGTCGACTTGCGGTAGCCGGGGCCGAAGCGGAAGGTGTTCTTCAGGCCGCGTTCGACGATCTGGTCGGCCACGCCCACGTCGACCACGTGCGGCAGGTTGTACTTGGCCGCGGCCTGCGTGGTGGCCAGGCAGATCGCCGAGGCGTAGGCGCCGACGATGGCGCTGACGCCGGCCTCGTTCATCTTCTCGACCTCGGCCGCGCCCGCCTGCGGCTGCGACTGCGCGTCGCCCAGCAGGGCCTCGAGCTTCGCGCCGCCGAGCGACTTGATGCCGCCCGCGGCATTGATGTCCTCGATCGCGAGCTGCGCGCCGAGCCGGCACTGCTGGCCCGAGTAGGCGAGCGCGCCCGTCACCGGGTGCAGCACGCCCACCTTCAGCGGCTTGGGTTGGGCCCCGCCGATCAGCGGGAAGGCGAGCGCGGAGGCCAGGGTGGCGGACTGCGAAACGAAGCGGCGGCGGGTCTGCATGGGGCGTTTCCTTTTCTTTGTCTTCAGTTGAACTTGGCCGACACGTCCCGGCTGACCCAGACCTTGGCGTCGATGCTGCCGACGCGGGACAGTTGCATCTCGTAGGTGTAGCGGTCGGGACGGTAGAAGCCGTGCAGCCACTGCACCGGGCGCTCGTCTTCGTCGTAGATCAGGCGGCGCACCGCGAGCAGGGCCGAGCCGACCGAGACGTCGAGGTGCTGCGCGAGCACGTTGTCGGCCAGGCGCGCGGAGATGGTCTGGTGGGCCCGGCCCACCTTCACGCCCGACTCCTCGAGCAGCACCAGGATCGGCTTCTTCGAGAGCTCGCGGCGGCCGAAGCGGCGCGCGATCGTGTCGGGCACGTAGGTCGTGATGTGCGAGAGCGGGCCTTCGCGCGTGGACCGCACGCGCACCGCCTTCTGCACCGGGTCGCCGAGCTGCAGCTGCAGCGCCTCGGCCACCTGCGAGGAGGCCGTGATGGTCGCGACCTCGAGCACCTTGACCGAGGTGTGCAGGCCCATGGTGACGAGGTTCTCGAGCAGGCCGCGCAGGTTGGCGCGCTCGCTGGCCGGCGCGCTCGGCGCCTCGCCCGCGACCGGGCCGATGGGCCGCGTGCGGCGGCCCGGCGTGCGCGAGATCAGCCCTTCGGCGGCGAGCTGCTCGAGCGCGCGCCGCACGGTGACGCGCGCCACGCCGAACTGCTGCATGAGCGCGAGCTCGCCCGGCAGCCCGTCGGCGGCGAAGCGGCCCTCATGCAACTGCTCCCGCAGCACCAGGTAGATCTGGTGGTACTTGGGCAAGGGCATCTGCGACATGCAGGCGATGTTTTTGCAGTTTCAATGTTCTGTCAATGGGACATTTGAACGTGCGCGGAAACGAAAACGGCCCCCCAAGGGGCCGTCGATGGCGGGAAGCGAGAGGCCCGGCTGCCGCCGGACTCAGAGCTTGAAGGGCACCACTTCCTGGCGCTGCTCGCCCAGGCCCTCGATGCCGAGCGCCATCACGTCGCCCTTCTTGAGGAACAGCGGCGGCTTCATGCCCATGCCCACGCCGGGCGGGGTGCCGGTGGTGATCACGTCGCCGGGTTCCAGCGTCATGAACTGGCTCACGTAGCTCACGATCTTCGCCACGCTGAAGATCATGGTCTTGGTGCTGCCGGTCTGCACGCGCTGGCCGTTGAGGTCGAGCCACATCGCGAGCTTCTGCGGGTTCTCGACCTCGTCGCGCGTCACCAGCCAGGGGCCGATGGGGCCGAAGGTGTCGCAGCCCTTGCCCTTGTCCCAGGTGCCGCCGCGCTCGATCTGGAACTCGCGTTCGCTGACGTCGTTGATGACGCAGTAGCCGGCCACGTGGTCGAGCGCGCTCTTCTGCGAGACGTAGCGCGCGCGCGTGCCGATGACCACGCCGAGCTCGACTTCCCAATCGCTCTTGACCGAGCCCTTGGGCAGCATCACGGGATCGTTCGGACCCTGGATGCAGCTCGTGGCCTTCATGAAGACCACGGGTTCCTTGGGCACCGGCAGGCCCGACTCAGCCGCATGGTCGGCGTAGTTGAGGCCGATGGCGATGAACTTGCCGACGCGGGCCACGGGGCTGCCGTAGCGCGGCTTGCCCTTGACCAGCGGCAGCTTGTCGGTCTTGATCTTGCGCAGCTTGGCGATGGCGGCATCGCCGAGCTGCTCGGGACCGATGTCCTTGACGACGGCGCTCAGGTCGCGCAGCTGGCCGTTGGCGTCGACGAGGCCCGGCTTCTCCTTGCCGGGGTTGCCGTAGCGGACGAGTTTCATGCTTGCTTTTCCTTGGGTGGTTGGATGGTTCTGTGGGAAGGGGCGATCAGTAGGTCGAGCGGCCGCCCGAGAGGTCGAACACCGCGCCGGTCGAGAACGAGCAGTCGTCGGTGCACAGCCAGCCTACCAGCGCCGCGACCTCCTCGACGGTGCCGAAGCGGCCCTGCGGGATCTTCGACAGCATGAAGGCGATGTGGTCGGGCGTCATCTGGTCGAAGATCGCGGTCTTGACCGCGGCCGGCGTCACGCAGTTGACGCGGATGCCGGTGTCGGCGAGCTCCTTGCCGAGCGACTTGGTGAGGCCGATCACCGCGGCCTTGCTGGCGCTGTAGGCGCTGGCGTTGGGATTGCCGTCCTTGCCGGCCACCGAGGCGATGTTGACGATGCGGCCCTGCCCTCCCTGCGCGCGCATCTGCGCCACCACCTCGCGGCAGCACAGGAACACGCCGTTGACGTTGACCTCCATCACCTGGCGCCAGTCGTCCACCGGGTAGTCCCAGAGCTTGGCGTTGGGGCCGGTGATGCCGGCGCTGTTGACCAGCGCATCGATGCGCGGCGCATGCGCGAGCGTGGCCGCCACCGCCTTGGCCACCGAGGGCTGCTGCGAGACGTCGACCTTGAGGGCGCGCGCCTTGCCCGGGCCCAGCGACTCGGCGGCGCGCGCGGCCGCGGCCTCGTCGCGGTCCCACAGCGTGACCGTGCCGCCCGAGGCGACCAGCCGCTGCGCGATGCCGAAACCCAGCCCGGTGGCACCGCCTGTGACCACCGCGTGGCGGCCGGCGAAGTCGAGCTGGTTCATATGGTGATGCCGCCGTCGACCGTGAAGGCCTGGCCGGTGGCGAAGATGGATTCGTCGCTGGCGAGGAACACGACCACGGGCGCGATCTCCTCGGCGCGCGCGAGCCGGCCCATGGGCTGGCGCGCGACGAAGGCCTTGCGCGCGGCCTCGGGGTCGGCGTTGGCGTTGATGCGCTCGCCCAGCGAAGGCGTGTCGACCGTGCCGGGGCACACCGCATTGCAGCGGATGCCGCGCGTGACGTAGTCGGCCGCCACGCTCTTGGTGAGGCCCAGCACCGCGGCCTTGGTCGTGCCGTAGACGAAGCGGTTGGGCAGGCCCTTCATGCTCGAGCACACGCTCGCCATGTTGATGATGCTGCCGCGGCCCGCCGCGAGCATGCCGGGCAGCACCGCCTGGATGGTCCACATCTGGGCGCGCACGTTGAGCGCGAAGGCGAAGGCGAGGTCGTCGTCGCTGGCCTGCTCGATGGTGCCGTTGTGCACCACGCCCGCGCAGTTGAACAACACGTCGAGCGGCGGCAGGGTCGACACCAGCGCGCCGATGGCGGCCTTGTCGAGCACGTCGAGCCTGGCGGCGGTGACGTTCGGCACGCCAGCGTAGCGCTCGAGCAGTTGCACGTTGACGTCGGTGGCCCAGACCTGCGCGCCCTCGGCCGCGAGCGCGAGCACGCTCGCATGGCCGATGCCCTGGCCGGCCGCGGTGACGAGCGCGGTCTTTCCCTTCAATCTCATGGTGTCTCCGATTCGGGTTTGGCCCGATGGGTGGCACGGGCCGCGCATCGTATTCTGAATTGGCCTTACCACTTGTCCAATTCAGGACAACCCTTAAACCTGCTCACCTTCTCTTCTCCGTGCCCCTGCAGACCGTCGAACCCCAACGCCTATATCGCCAGATCGCCGACCAGCTGCGTGCGCTGATCGGCCAGGGCGAGTTCGCCGTGGGCGCGCGCCTGCCGGCCGAGCGCGACCTGGCCAAGCAGCTCGGCGTGAGCCGCCCCTCGGTGCGCGAGGCGCTGATCGCGCTTGAGGTCGAGGGCTGGGTCGAGGTGCGCACCGGCTCGGGCGTGTACGTGCTCGACCGTTCGCACCGCGCCAGCGCGCCGGTGGCGCCCACCGAATGGGGGCCGCTCGAGCTGATCCGCGCGCGCCGCGTGATCGAGGGCGAGACCGCGGCCATCGCGGCGCAGATGGGCAAGCGCAAGGACGTCGACGCGATGACGCGCGCCATCGAGGTCATGCGCGAACTGGCCGACCGCAAGGTGATGCCGCTCGAGGGCGACCGCGCCTTCCACCTCGCGATCGTCGGCGCCAGCGGCAATGCGGTGCTGATCGAGACGGTGCAGAACTTCTGGGACTCGCGCAAGGGCCCGATCTTCACGCGCCTGGGCGGCTACTTCGAGACGGTGTCCTCGTGGCGCTCGGCCATCGCCGAGCACGAGGCGATCCGCGACGCGGTGGCCGCGCGCGACGCCGAGGCCGCGCGCGCCGCGATGCACGAGCACATGGACAAGTCCCACCAGCGATTCAGCGCGAGCTGGCGACGCGCGAAGCCTTCCTGACTTCTCGCCAGCGTTCCTTCTTCTTCCTGCCACGACGATAACGGAGACAAGCCACATGATCAGCAGCAGCGGAAACAGCAAACGCACCACCCTCAAGGCCCTCGCCGCCTGCGCCCTCGCGGCCGGCGCGCTCGGCGCGCCGGGCCTCGCCTCGGCCCAGACCAAGCTCAAGTGGGCCCACGTCTACGAGACCTCGGAGCCCTTCCACAAGTACTCGCTGTGGGCCGCCGAGGAGATCAAGAAGCGCACCAACGGCAAGTACGACATCCAGGTGTTCCCCGCCTCCAGCCTCGGCAAGGAGGCCGACATCAACCAGGGCCTGACGCTGGGCACGGTCGACATCATCCTGTCGGGCGCGAGCTTCGCGGGCCGCACCTACACGCCGCTCGCGATCTCCTACTTCCCGTTCATCTTCCGCGACGCCGAGCACCAACTGAAGTACGCCAAGAGCGACGTGTTCAGGGAACTCGCCAAGGGCTACGACGACAAGAGCGGCAACCACATCACGGCGCTGAGCTACTACGGCGCGCGCCACGTCACCTCGAGCGCCGCGCGGCCGGTGAGCAAGCCCGAGGACATGAAGGGCCTGAAGATCCGCGTGCCCGACGCGCCGGCCTACCTCGCCTTCCCCAAGTCGCTGGGCGCGAATCCGACGCCGATCGCCTTCGCCGAGGTCTACCTCGCGCTGCAGAACGGCACGGTCGACGCGCAGGAGAACCCGTTGCCGACCATCGAGGCCAAGAAGTTCTACGAGGTGCAGAAGAACATCTCGCTGACCGGCCACATCGTCGACTCGCTGCTCACCATCTGCTCGGGCCAGCTCTGGGGCCGGCTGTCGGCCGACGAGAAGAAGATCTTCAGCGAGGTGATGGAGGAAGCGGCCGAGCGCACGGGCCGCGAGATCATCGCCTCGGAGGCGCGGCTGGTCGACGAATTCAAGAAGAAGGGCAACAACGTGATCACGGTCGACAAGAACGTGTTCCGCGAGGCCGTGCTCAAGGCGACCAAGCCCACCGACAACGGCTACCGCCAGCAGGACTACGACCGCATCCTGGCGATCAAGTAGGCCCGCCCTTCCCTTCCGCTTCGCGCGGCCGGCCTCCTTTCGCGCGCAAGGAGGGCCGTGCCGCGAGCGCCGACCACCCACGAGGAGATCGTTATGAGCGACGAGAAAATCATCGACGAAGAAGGCCACTTCCATGCGCAGGACGAGGCCGTGGACCTTTCCGACACCATCGCCGAGGGCTGGATCTCCCTCGCGCTGTTCTGGCTGCTCGGGCTCACCGTGTTCTACCAGTTCGTCACGCGCTACGTGATGAACGACTCGGCCGCCTGGACCGAGGAGGTCGCGCGCTACATGCTGATCGGCGTGGTGTTCATCGGCGCGGCGATCGGCGTGGCCAAGAACAATCAGATCCAGGTCGACTTCTTCTACCGCTACCTGCGCGGCGCGCCCGGGCTGTGGCTGTCGCGGCTGGTCGACCTGCTGCGCGTGGCCTTCTTCCTCGCGGCCATCGTGATGACGGTGCAGATGATGATGAAGATCGGCAACCAGACGCGCATGACCATCGTCGATGCGCCGATGAACATCGTCTACGGCCTGTGCCTGGCCGGCTTCGCCGCGATGGCCTGGCGCTCGCTGCAGGTGCTGCGCATCCACTGGCGGCGCGGCTACAGCGTGCTCGAGCGTCCCGAATCCACCCTCGCCGACCGCTGAGGCCACGGCAGACCCGGTTCCCACACCATGCTGAAAATCATCTTCCTCGTCTTCATGGCCGGCGGCATCCCGGTGGCCATCGCCATGGCCGGCGCCTCGCTGGTCTACATCCTGGTGAGCGACAGCACGCTGCCGCCCTTCGTGGTGATCCACCGGATGGTCGGCGGCATCGACAGCTTTCCGCTGCTGGCGGTGCCCTTCTTCATCCTCGCCGGCAACCTGATGAACAACGCCGGCATCACCACGCGCATCTACAACTTCGCGCTCGCGCTGGTGGGCTGGCTCAAGGGCGGCCTGGGCCACGTGAACGTGCTGGGCTCGGTGATCTTCGCGGGCATGAGCGGCACGGCCATCGCCGACGCGGCCGGCCTGGGCACCATCGAGATCAAGGCCATGAAGGAGCACGGCTACTCCACCGAGTTCGCGGTGGGCGTGACCGCCGCCTCGGCCACGCTCGGGCCGATCATCCCGCCGAGCCTGCCCTTCGTGATCTACGGGATGATGGCCAACGTCTCGGTGGGCGCGCTGTTCCTCGCGGGCATCCTGCCGGGCATCCTGCTGGCGATCCTGATGATGCTGACGGTGGCCTACTACGCGCACAAGAACAAGTGGGGCGCGGACATCAAGTTCTCGAGCACGCGGCTGTTCAAGGCCCTGGTGGAGCTGGCCGTGGTGATCGGCTGGCCGCTGCTGCTGTGGGTGGTGGTGGCGAAGTTCGACGCGCCGGCGCAGCTTTCGGTGTTCGTCGGGCTGGCCTCGCTGTTCGTGCTCGACAAGCTCTTCCGCTTCGAGGCGCTGCTGCCGATCATGACGCCGGTGCTGCTGATCGGCGGCATGACGACCGGCCTGTTCACGCCCACCGAGGGCGCGATCGCGGCCTGCGTGTGGGCGATGATCCTGGGCTTCGCCTGGTACCGCACGCTGTCGTGGAAGATGTTCGTCAAGGTCTGCCTCGACACCATCGAGACCACGAGCACGGTGCTGTTCATCGTGGCGGCCGCCTCGATCTTCGGCTGGATGCTGACGGCCACCGGCGTCACCACCGACATCGCCAGCTGGGTGCTGGGATTCACCAAGGAGGCCTGGGTCTTCCTGCTGCTCGCCAACCTGCTGATGCTGTTCGTGGGATGCTTCCTGGAGCCGACCGCCGCGATCACCATCCTGGTCCCGATCCTGCTGCCCATCGCCACCCAGCTGGGCATCGACCCGATCCACTTCGGGCTCGTGATGGTGCTCAACCTGATGATCGGCCTGCTGCACCCGCCGATGGGCATGGTGCTGTTCGTGCTGGCACGCGTGGCCGGCCTGAGCTTCGAGCGCACGACCATGGCCATCCTGCCCTGGCTGGTGCCGCTGCTGCTGAGCCTGGGCCTGATCACCTACATGCCCAAGCTCGTGCTGTGGCTGCCGAAGATGTTCTACTGACGATGAATCCCTACATAAGACTCCATCCCGCCGACGACGTCGTCATCGCGCGCTCGCAACTGCTCGGCGGCACCGTCGTCGAGGAGGTCAAGGTCCACGGCCTGATACCGCCGGGCCACAAGGTCGCGATGCGCGCCATCGCGGCCGGCGAACCGGTGCGCCGCTACAACCAGATCATCGGCTTCGCGAGCAAGCCGATCGCGCCCGGCGAGCACGTGCACGTGCACAACCTCGACATGGGCCCTGACAAGGGCGACTTCGCGCGCGACTACGCCTTCGGCGCCGACGTGAAGCCCGCGCCCGCGAAGCGCGAGGCGACCTTCATGGGCATCAGGCGTGCCGACGGCCGCGTGGCCACGCGCAACTACATCGGCGTGCTGACCAGCGTGAACTGCTCGGCCACGGCCGCGCGCGCGATCGCCGATCACTTCTCGCGCAAGACCAACCCGGCGGCGCTCGCGGCCTATCCCAACGTCGACGGCGTGATCGCGCTGACGCACGGCACCGGCTGCGGCATGGACACGCAGGGCACGGGCATGCAGATCCTCGAGCGCACGCTGACCGGCTATGCCACGCATGCCAACTTCGCGGCCGTGCTGGTGGTGGGCCTGGGCTGCGAGGCCAACCAGATCAACGCCTGGCTCGCGACCGGCAACCTCGCCGAGGGCGAGAACCTGCGCGTCTTCAACATCCAGGACACGGGCGGCACGCGCAAGACCGTCGACAAGGGCGTGGCGCTGATCGAGGAGATGCTGCCGCGCGCCAATGCCGTGACGCGCGAACCCTGCAGCGCGGCCCACATCACGATCGGGCTGCAGTGCGGCGGCTCCGACGGCTACTCGGGCATCAGCGCCAACCCCGCGCTGGGCGTGGCGGTCGACCTGCTGGTGGCGCATGGCGGCACCGCGATCTTGAGCGAGACGCCCGAGGTCTACGGCGCCGAGCACCTGCTGACGCGGCGCGCGGTGCGGCGCGAGGTGGGCCAGAAGCTGGTGGACCGCATCAAGTGGTGGGAGCACTACACGGCCATCAACGAGGGCGAGATGAACAACAACCCCTCGCCGGGCAACAAGGCGGGCGGCCTCACCACCATCCTCGAAAAGTCGCTGGGCGCGGTGGCCAAGGGCGGCACCAGCAACCTCGAGGCGGTCTACGAATACGCCGAGCCGGTGACGGCGCACGGCTTCGTCTACATGGACACGCCGGGCTACGACCCCGTGAGTGCCACGGGCCAGGTGGCCGGCGGCGCCAACCTGATCTGCTTCACCACCGGCCGCGGCTCGGCCTACGGCTGCGCGCCCTCGCCTTCGCTCAAGCTCGCGACCAACTCGGCGCTGTGGAAGCGGCAGGAGGAGGACATGGACATCAACTGCGGCGAGATCGTCGACGGCACGGCCTCGATCCAGGAGATGGGCCAGCGCATCTTCGAGCTGGTGCTGGCCACGGCCTCGGGCGCGCCCTCGAAGAGCGAGCAGCACGGCTACGGGCAGAACGAGTTCGTGCCCTGGCAAGTCGGCGCTGTGATGTAGGAGCGCACGGCCGATGACGACGCTTCCCTTCGGTGCGCTGGAAGGCACCGGCTTCGAGACGCTGGACCCGCGCTTCACAGGCCTGGTGCCCAAGCCCGAGCGGCTCGAGCGGCTGTGGACCGGCGGGCGCTGGTGCGAGGGCCCGGCCTGGTTCGGCGCGCTGCGCACGCTGGTGTGGTCCGACATTCCGAACGACCGCATGCTGCGCTGGGACGAGCGCAACGGCCAGGCCGCGGTGCTGCGCGAACCCGCGAACAACACCAACGGCAACACCGTCGACCGCCAGGGCCGGCTCGTGAGCTGCGAGCACCTGGCGCGCCGCGTGGTGCGCACCGAGCACGACGGCTCGATCACCGTGCTGGCCTCGCACTGGCAGGGCCGGCGGCTCAACTCGCCGAACGACGTGGTGGTGCATTCGGACGGCGGCGTGTGGTTCACCGACCCGAGCTACGGCATCCTGTCGGACTACGAGGGCCTGCGCGCCGACAGCGAGATCGGGGCCTGCCATGTCTATCGCATCGACCCGGCCAGCGGCGCGGTCGAGCGCGTGGCCGACGATTTCGTGAAGCCCAACGGGCTGGCCTTCTCGCCCGACGAATCCCTGCTCTACATCGCCGACACCGGCGCGAGCCATGACCCCAACGGGCCGCGGCACATCCGCCGCTTCTTCGTCAACCCGGACAACAGGAGCCTGCGCGGCGGCGAGGTGTTCGCCGAATGCAGCGCGGGCCTGTTCGACGGCTTCCGGCTCGACATCGAGGGCCGGATCTGGACCAGCGCCGCCGACGGCGTGCATGTCTACCACCCCGACGGCACGCTGCTGGGCAAGCTGCGCGTGCCCGAGCGCGTGGCCAATGTCTGCTTCGGCGGGCCCAAGCGCAACCGCCTGTTCGTCTGCGCCACCACCTCGCTCTACGCCATCACCGTGAACGCCAAAGGAATCTGAACCATGCCGAGAACACTGCAGGCCGACAGCCTGCAATCCACCGTCGCGAGCATCCTGCGCGCCGCGGGCAGCCAGCAGGCCGAGGCCGAACAGGTCGCGGCCAACCTCGTGATGGCCAACCTCAGCGGCCACGACTCGCACGGCGTGGGCATGCTGCCGCGCTACATCGACGCCGTGGCCGAAGGCGGCCTGCATCCCAACGCGGCGGTGCGCATCAACCTCGACATCGGCACGATGCTCTCGCTCGATGGCCAGCACGGCTACGGGCAGGTGGTGGGCGTGCAGGCGATGGAGCTCGGCATCGAGCGCGCGCGCCGCCACGGCAGCTGCATCCTCACGCTCGCGCATGCGCACCACCTGGGCCGCATCGGCCACTTCGCCGAGATGGCGACCTCGCACGGGCTGGTGTCGATGCACTTCGTCAACGTGCTCTCGCGCCCGGTGGTCGCGCCCTGGGGCGGCGGCGACGGGCGCTTCGGCACCAACCCCTGCTGCATCGGCATACCGCTCGCGGGCGCCGAGCCCTTCGTGCTCGACTACGCCACCAGCCGCGTGGCGCAGGGCAAGATGCGCGTGGCCCACAACAAGGGCGAGCGCGTGCCCCCGGGCTACCTCATCGACGAGAACGGCGCGCCCACCGACGACCCCGGCGTGGTGGTGGTGCCGCAGGGCAACGGCCTGTTCGGCGCGCTCATGACCTTCGGCGAGCACAAGGGCTACGGCATGGCGCTGGCCTGCGAGCTGCTGGGCGGCGCGCTGACCGGCGGCGGCACCTGGCACCGGCCGGCCGACACCAGCCGCAGCGTGCTCAACGGCATGCTCACCGTGCTGATCGATCCCGAGCGCCTGGGCACCCAGGCCAGCTTCGACCAGGAGGCGCGCGAGTTCGTCGAGTGGCTGCGCCGCAGCCCGCCGGGCCAGGGCTTCGACGCGGTGCAGATCGCGGGCGAGCCCGAGCGCAAGGCGCGCGCGGCGCGCCAGCGCGACGGGATCTGGGTCGACGATGCGACCTGGGGGGAGATCGTGGCGGCGGGCGCGAAGGTGGGGGTCGCGGTCGCCGCCTGATATCGCTAGCTCTTGCTGGCGTCGTGCGCGGGCTTGCCGACCTGCACGCTGGTGTCGTCGCCCTTGATCCTGGCCTGCACGGCCTCGATCGCCTTCTGGAGCCGCGCGCCGTAGTCTGCATCGGCCTGGCGGAAGTAGCTCAGCGAACGGTCGATGATGTCCTGCCGCCGGACCGCGCCCAGTCCGCCCGCGATGTTGTTCACCAGGCGCTGCTTCGCGGCTTCGTCCATCAGGCGGTAGAGGTCGCCGGCCTGCACGAAATCGGTGTCCTCGGGGTGCTGCTGCCACTGGTGGCTGCCGGTCCAGCCGTGGATCTGCAGCGGCGCATACACCGGCTCGTTGCTCTGCTTCGGCGCATCGCTGAAGCTGTTGGGCTCGTAGTTCGGGCCGCGGCCGCCGTTGCCGTCGCCGCGCATCGCGCCGTCGCGGCCGTAGTTCTGCGCCGTGGTCGCATGCGGCCGGTTCACGGGCAGTTGCGTGTGGTTGATGCCCAGGCGGTAGCGCTGCGTGTCGCCGTAGCTGAACAGGCGGCCCTGCAGCATCTTGTCGGGCGAGGGGCCGATGCCGGGCACGAAGTTGGCCGGGTTGAACGCGGCCTGCTCGATCTCGGCGAAGTAGTTGTCGGGGTTGCGGTTCAGCGTGAGGATGCCGATGTCGATCTTCGGATAGTCCTTGTGCGACCAGACCTTGGTCAGGTCGAAGGGATTGAAGCGGTAGCTCTGCGCCTCGGCCACCGGCATGATCTGCACCTGCACGCGCCAGCTCGGGAACTCGCCGCGCTCGATCGAGTGCAGCAGGTCGAGGTGGTGGTGGTTCGGGTTCTCGCCGCCCACGCGCTGTGCTTCTTCCGCGACGAAGGTCTCGATGCCCTGGTTGGTCTTGAAGTGGTACTTGACCCAGAAGGCCTCGCCCTGCGCATTGACCCACTGGAAGGTGTGCGAGCCGAAGCCGTCCATGTGGCGGTAGCTCCTCGGAATGCCGCGGTCGCCGAACAGCCAGGTGAACTGGTGCGTGGCCTCGGGCGAGTGCGAGAAGAAGTCCCAGGCGTTGTCGGGCTCCTGCACGTGGCTGTAGGGGTCGCGCTTCTGCGAATGGATGAAGTCGGGGAACTTGAGCGGATCGCGGATGAAGAAGATCGGCGTGTTGTTGCCCACCAGGTCGTAGTTGCCTTCCTCGGTGTAGAACTTGAGCGCGAAGCCGCGCGGATCGCGCACCGTGTCGGCCGAGCCCAGTTCGAGCGCCACGGTCGAGAAGCGCGCCAGCACCTCGGTCTTCTTGCCGACCTGGCCGAGGAATTTCGCCTTGGTCCACTTCGTGACGTCGGCCGTCACCTCGAAGGTACCGAAGGCACCCGAGCCGCGCGCATGCACCACGCGCTCGGGGATGCGCTCGCGGTCGAAGCGCGCGAGCTTCTCGATCAGGTGATGGTCCTGCATCAGCACGGGGCCGTTCACGCCCGCGGTCTGCGACTGCTGATTGTTCTCGACGGGCGCGCCGTTCTCGGTGGTGAGCTTGCGGGATTCGGTCATTGGGCTTTTCCTATCGGTTGTGGGAGCCCGTTTATTTTCAACAATCGAATGACCAGTTTCGATTGCGATTGCCTATGCCGGCGATAAGTCGCGGCCGCTGTGCGGCCCTGTCCTCAGCGGGTCAGAGCACCAGCGCGAGCAGTGCGTCGAGATGTTCGGAGGGTTCGCGGCGGAAGCCCGAGCGCGCGAAGCGCTGCAGGCGGCCGACCGCCAGCGAGGTCAGCGCCGAGGCGCGCACCTGCGCGTCGACGCTCGGCGTGGCCGAGCCCTCGGCGGCGCGGTCCTCGCGCAGCGCCTGGCGGATGCTGGCTTCGATCTTGTCGAAGAACTGGTTCATGCGTTGCTGCAGCCGCTCGTTCTCGTAGACCAGCGCGTCGCCGACCATGACGCGCGTCATGCCGGGGTTGCGTTCGGCGAACTGCACCAGCATCGCGATGATGCGGGCCGCCTGTTCCTTGCCCGTGGCCTCGCGCTCGAGGATCTGGTTGACCAGGGTGAACACGCTCTGCTCGATGAAGTCGATCAGGCCCTCGAACATCTGCGCCTTGCTCGCGAAGTGGCGGTAGAGCGCGGCCTCGCTGACCTCGAGGCGGGCGGCCAGCGCAGCGGTGGTCACGCGCTCGGCGCCGGGCTGCTCGAGCATCGCGGCCAGGGCCTGCAGGATCTGCACGCGCCGCTCGCCGGGCTTGGGACGCTTGCGCGCCGGGGCGGCCGGCGCGGTTTCGGCCTGGGTCTCTGCACCGGGGACGACTGTCTCTTCGTTTTGCATGGGAGGCGCGTGCGGAAGATGTAAACAATTGATTCTCGCACAGCAGTGAGCGCATCCTCCGGTGCGCCCGGAGGCCCCGAAAGGCGGACGTCGATCCCAGGGCTCAGCCCGGCGCCGCACCCTCGCGCACCAGCGGGCACAGCTTCAGCTCGCCCGACACCCGGCTGCTGAACTTCTGGCAGTGCTCGCGCGGCAGCGAGAAGCCCAGTTCGCCCAGCACCTCGGGCCAGTGCAATTCGTCGTCGATCAGCATGATGAACACCGGTCCTTGGTGCGCGCGCAGCCGCGCCGTCCATTGCGTCCAGAGCCCGTAGCCGCGCGCGCTCACGAGCTCGCCGGTCACGCCGAGGAAACGCGTGCCGGGATTGGCCCGCTCGATGAACGGCATCGCATAGGCCTGCGGCGGCGCCCACGCCAGCACCAGGCTGTGCGGCGGCAAATTGACATTGGCCAACTCGGCCGTCGGCGGCGCATGCTCGAGGCGGCCCCATTCGGGGTAGCGCGTGACCGCGGCGGAGACGACGCCCGCGCCAACCAGCAGCAACACCATGCCCGTGCCCGATGCCGGACGGCCCGTGGCGCGGGCCAACGGGACGGCGACGGCGATCAGCAGCAGCACGCCGAGCAGCGCTTCCACCGGCACCAGGTAGCGCAGGATGGAGAAGAGCCCCATCCAGACCAGGAAGGCGCTGCCGCAGAAGATCAGCAGGAAGCGCAGGCGAGCGGTCAGCAGGACCCGGGGTCGCACGGCATCCGCGCGACCCCGCAGGCGCGTGGCGAGCAGGCCGAGGCCCGCGAGGATCAAGGCACCATAGGCGACCGCGAAGCGCGGATCCTTGAATGCGACGTCGGCCACCGTCAGTGTCGAGTCGTCCATCCAGTGGAACGGGTAGAACAGCACTTCCAGCGTCGTCTCGGGCATGAAGCGCATCTCGCGGGCGCTGACCGGCGGCACCATGCCGGAGCGGAAGAACGACTCGAAGAACGGAAAGACCGGATTGCCGGTCTGCCGATAGAGAAAGAGCCCCCACCAGCCATAGGTGAGCGCGAAGCCCGCCGACCAGGCCGCGGAAAAGGCGACGCCGCGGACCAGCCCGGCGCGCCAGCCGCGCCGGGCCCGGAACAACCCCAGCACGGCTGCCGGCGCATAGACAGCGGCCGTCAGCTTGGCGCCCGCCGCGAGCCCGAACAACAGCCCGCCGAGCAGGACGAAGCCGAGGCCGCGCCCGCGGGCATCGGCCTCGCCGGACAGCGCACGCAACAGGCACATCACGCCCAGCAGCACCAGCGCGGCGACCTGGATCTCGTTGAAGGTGGTGCCGAGCTGGCTCACCGTCGCGGCGCCCGACAGGCCGAAGATGGCGGCGCAAAAGGCCAGCAGCAGCGGACGCGGCGAACGCAACGGCAGATCCTGTACCGCGGAACGGGCAATGGACGCGGTCGCGAACGCCAGCAGGCCGAAGGGCAGCCCCATCAGGAAGGCCACGACCCGCGGGCGGTCCACGAGATGGATGAACGCTGCGTGGTAGTAGGGAATGTCCAGCAGCGGATTGAAATAGGTCTGGATGCCCGCCGCGTACATGTCCAGCCCCCAACGGCCGGTGAGCAGCGCCCAGGCGTTGTAGAGGTGGTAGTTGCGCAGGTCCCAGTTGGCATCCT
The DNA here is from genome assembly GCF_057809595.1 of Variovorax sp. FG153. NCBI lineage: Bacteria > Pseudomonadati > Pseudomonadota > Betaproteobacteria > Burkholderiales > Comamonadaceae > Variovorax > Variovorax sp. FG153. The sequence continues at coordinate 41,956 of NZ_JBMDKG010000003.1, read as the reverse complement.
GCCCGAGCGCCACCGACAGGGCACCCCCCAGCAACAGGCACGCCAGCAGCAGGCCGGCGCGCCGGAACACGTTCGTCATCGACACGCGCGGCTTCAGCGCGCGCGGATCATCGTGCCGTAGGCCTGGTCGGTCAGGATCTCGAGCAGCATCGCGTGCGGCACACGGCCGTCGATGATGTGCACGGCATTGACGCCGCTCTTGGCCGCATCGAGCGCGCCCTCGATCTTCGGCAGCATGCCGCCCGAGATCGTGCCGTCGGCGAACAGGTCGTCGATCTCGCGCGCGCTCAGGTTGGTGAGCAGCTTGCCGTCCTTGTCGAGCACGCCGGGCGTGTTGGTCAAGAGCATCAGCTTCTCGGCCTTGAGCACAGTGGCCAGCTTGCCGGCCACCACGTCGGCGTTGATGTTGTAGCTCTCGTTCTCCTCGCCGAAGCCGATCGGGCTCACGACGGGGATGAAGGCATCGTCCTGCAGCGCCTTGACCACGCTCGGGTCGATCGAGACGATGTCGCCGACCTGGCCCACGTCGTGCTGCACGTTGGGATCGGCGCGGTCGGCCAGCTTGAGCTTCTGCGCGCGGATCAGGCCGCCGTCGCGACCGGTCAGGCCCACGGCCTTGCCGCCGGCCTGGTTGATCAGGCCCACGATGTCCTGCTGCACCTCGCCGGCCAGCACCCATTCGACGACTTCCATGGTCTCGGCGTCGGTCACGCGCATGCCCTGGATGAAGCTGCCCTTCTTGCCCAGGCGGTTGAGCGCGGCCTCGATCTGCGGGCCGCCGCCGTGCACCACCACCGGGTTCATGCCGACCAGCTTGAGCAGCACCACGTCTTCCGCGAAGTCGGCCTGCAGCGCCGGGTCGGTCATGGCGTTGCCGCCGTACTTGATGACGATGGTCTTGCCGTGGAACTTGCGGATGTACGGCAGCGCCTGGGCCAGGATCTCGGCCTTGTCGCGCGGGGGAATGTTGAGGACGGGGTCGGTCATGGGCGGTCAGGCTCCGGGACGGTGGACGATGGGACGGGATTCTCGCAAAGACGAACGGTCAGGGCCGCAGCCAGCGCGGCACCTTGAAGCGCACGATCATGAGGTAGGCGCCGACGTAGGTCGTGACGAACAGAAGACAGAAGAACATCAGCACCAGGGTGTTGTTCCAGAACAGCACCGCCGGCACCACCGACATCGCGGCGAAGATCCACAGGTAGGGCGAGGTGCGGTTGTTGCGCGCGAGCAGCTGGCGCGCCTCGTCGTCGGCGAAGGCCACGCGCACGATGCGGCGGAAGATCAGCTGGTGGAAGTGCAGCGCATCGGCCGTGCCCGGCGACTGGCCGCGCGCGAGCTTGCGGTAGATGGAGAACAGGGTCTCCCACACCGGGTAGATCAAGAGCAGCATCGGGAACCAGGGCGAGACCACGCGGTGGCGCTGCACCAGCGTGACGCAGGCCACGGCGATCACCATGCCCCAGACGTAGGCGCCGCCGTCGCCCGCGAAGATCTTGCCGCGCGGATAGTTCCAGATCAGGAAGCCGAAGGTCGCGCCGACCAGGCAGACCATCATGGCCGCGAGCTGGCGGTCGCCGAGCTGCAGCGCCACGTGCGAGATCGCGAGGCAGACCAGCACCGCCACCGTGCCCGCGAGGCCGTTGTAGCCGTCGATGATGTTGAAGGCATGCGGCAGGCCGCCGATCGCGAGCGCGGCGAACAGCACCGAGGCATAGGGCACGGCCGCGAGCCAGCCGTCGACCAGCGGGATGCCGGTGCGCGCGAGGCTCAGGCCATGCACCCAGCACACGAGCAGCGCCGCGCCCAGGGTGAGCATCAGCCGCCAGCGCACCTGCACGCGCTGCGTGACGTCCTCGACGATGCCGCCGAGCACGGCCGGCAGGATGCAGACCAGCATCAGCATCGAGGCCGACACGGGCCACGAGACGTTGAACGGATCGGTGCCGGTGATGCCGGCCGCGAGCCAGGCCACGCCCATGCCGAGGATGATGCCCGCGCCCCCCAGCCGCGGCACGTGGCCCTTGTGGAAGCGCTGCGGCATGTCGGCGCCGTACAGCCGCGCATGGCGGCGCGCGCGGCGCATGAAGATCTGGACCGCGAAGGCGGAGACGAAGAAGCTGATGACGATCAGGGCAATCATGGGTGGTAGCGGGGCCCCTAGAATCCCCGGGCGAAATTAGACCATGGCCATCCCCGCTACGACCTCCCCCGCCGTCACGATTTCGATCGTGAGCCACGGGCAGCTCGAACTCGTGCGCCCCCTGCTCGACCAGATCAACCGCTTCAGCCGCGAACAGGTGGCCAAGGTGGTGCTGACGCTGAACATCCCCGAGTCCGATGCGCCGCTGGCCGGCGCCGCCTGGGGCTTCGCGCTCGAACGCATCGAGAACGCGCAGCCCAAGGGCTTCGGCGCCAACCACAACCAGGCCTTCGAGCGCTGCGCCACGCCATGGTTCCTGGTGCTCAACCCCGATATCCGTTTCGATGCCGATGTGCTGGCGCCGCTGGTCGCGCTGGCGGCACCCGACGCGGGGCTGCTCACGCCGCGCATCATGGAGCCCGGCAAACGCGAGCCCGAGCAGCACCGCGACATCCTGACGCCGCTGGAGATCCTCACGCGCAAGAAGCCCGGCTATGCACGCCCCACGGTTCCGGCCTGGGTGCCGGGCCTGTTCATGCTGTTCCGCGCCGAGGCCTATGCCGCCGTGCGCGGTTTCGACGAGCGCTTCTTCATGTACGGCGAGGACTTCGACATCTGCGCGCGGGTGCAGCTGGCCGGCTGGCGGCTGCAGGTCGGCGAGCAGCTGCGCGCGCGGCACGACGCGCAGCGCGCGAGCCACCGCAGCGGCAAGTACCTCTACTGGCATGTCACCAGCCTGCTGAAGATCTGGGCTTCGAGCGCGTTCTGGCGCTATCGCCGACTGCGCCGCCAGGCGGCCTGATCGGCCCCGCCCCTCAGCCCAGCAATCGGCGCAACGAGCGCACCCCGGGCAGCCGCGTCAGCTTGCCGATGGCGCGGATCAGCCCCGGCGGGCTGTGCTCGGCCATGAAGACGGTGGCGCGCAGCTCGAGCTTCTTGCGGCCGCTGACCGCCGGGCTCGCATAGACGATCGCCGCGTATTCGGCGAGCACCGCGCTCATCTCGGCGCGGTTCGGGTCGTTGGCCTTCACTGCCTCGATCACGTGGTCCATGAAGAAGCGGCCGAAGCGCGGCATCAGGCAGTCGCGCAGCACGTAGCGGTTGCGCCGGGGTTCGTCGGGGAACATGCCGACCAGCTTCTTGAAGTACTTGAAGCGGCTGCGGATCATGCGCATGTCGAACGAGGTGCTGCCGGTGTGGATGCACCAGACCGTGACCACCTTGTCGATGAAGTGGTTCGTGAAGCCCTTGCGGAAGATGCGCAGGAACAGGTCGTCGTCCTCGAAGCCCATGAACTGGGTGTCGAAGCCGCCCACCGCGTCGAAGGCCTTGCGCGTCACGATCGCGGCCGAGGGCAGCACGAAGATGTCGTGGCGCAGCATCTCGAAGATGTTGGTCTTCGGGTGATGCGGCGTGTGGTCCTTGACCATCGCCGCGCGGATGATGTTGCCCTCGCCATCGGCCTCGGCCAGGTCGGCGTAGACGAAGCCCAGGCGCGGGTCATCGGCCGGGATGCCCTTGACCAGGATCTCGATGTGGTTCGACAGATAGAAGTCGTCCTGGTCGAGGAAGCAGATGTACTCGGCCGTCGAGGCCGCCACGCCGGCGTTGCGCGCCGAGCCCTGGCCGCCGTTCTCCTTGTCGAGGATGCGGAACGGGAAGCGCGCGGCCAGCGCGTCGAGGCTGGCTCGCTCCTCGGGACGCGAGCCGTCGTTGACCACGATGACCTCGCTGGCCGGCATCGACTGCGCGAACACGCTCGCCACCGAGCGCTCGATGAAGGCCGAGCCGTTGTAGAACGGGATCACGACCACCACGGTCGGCGGCGCGGAGGCGGGGGTCTGGGGAATGTGGCTCACGAATGGCTCGGGAATGGATCAGACGGATTCGAACAGATCGCGCACCACGCCGCGAAAACCGCGGCCGAAGCGGTCGTAGCGACCGGTCCGGGCCTCGCGCAGGATCGGCAGCACGCGCGCCCAGCGCGAGGCCGGCAGCTGCGTGCGGAAGCGCTGGTGCACGATCTTGCCGCGCAGCTTGTCGAGGGTGTCGGCGGTCACCGGGCGGCCCGCGCGCGCCACCTGCTCGAGGCGCTCGAGCAGCAGCTCGGCCTTGCGCGCGCGCTCGACGTGGGTGGTGCCGCGCGAGGCCAGGGCCTTGCGCACCTTCTCCATGAAGGTGTCGCGCCGCGCGCCGATCTGGTTGCCGCCATGCTGGCGGTAGTCGATCAGCTGCGCCTCGACGGTGTCGATGCGCGCGAAGGCCGAGGCCACCGTGGCGATCCACTCGTCGTGCACCCATTCGACCGGGAACGGCAGCACCGCGTCGAGCAGCTCGCGGTGGAACACCGTGGTCGCGCCGGTGACGATGTTGCGGCGCAGGAGCACGTCGAAGGCCTGGCCCGCATGCATGCGCTCGAGCTCGCTGGCCGTGACCTCGATCGCATGGAACAGCGTGCCGCCCAGCGGCGCGCCCTCGGCGTCGACGAGGCGCGCGTCCGAGTGCAGCAGCCGCAGCTCGGGCCGGCGCTCGAACTCGGCCACCAGCCGCTCGAGCCGCTCGGGCACCCAGGCATCGTCCTGGTCCGACAGCGCGATCAGCGTGCCGCCGCAGGCGCGCACCGCCTGCTCGAAGTTCTTGACCACGCGCAGGCCAACGGGATTGACGATGACGCGCAGCGCGATCGCGAGGCCGGGCCGCTCGCGCAGGCATTCCTCGACGGTGGCGCGGGCCACCTCGACGCAGGCATCGCGCGAGGCGTCGTCGGACAGCACGATCTCCATCGGCGGCCGGGTCTGCAGGCAGATGCTGCGGACCTGCTCGCGCACGAAGCGCTCGCCGTTGTAGGTGCACAGGGCGACCGAGACGGTCAGTGCCCCGGCGGAAGAAGCCGCCACCTCGCTCATGGCGCCAGCCCCTTCGGCGCGCGCGGCGGCCAGGCATAGCTGAAGTCCTCGATCGCGAGGCTCAGGTTCGGGTTGTAGGCCGGGTCGTTGAACAGCAACTCGCCCCAGCGCTGCTTCATGTAGCCCTCCTCGCCGAGGAAGCGCTGGATCTGCGCCTCCGACAGGTCCGAGGGCCGCGTGGCCGACTCGTGGTGGTAGAGCTCGGCATGGGGCGTCCAGACGTTGCGGTAGCCGGCCTCGCGCAGCCGCAGGCAGAAGTCGACGTCGTTGTAGGCGACCTTGAGGTTCTTCTCGTCGAGCCCGCCCACCTGTTCGTAGAGCGCGCGCCGCACGATCAGGCAGGCGGCCGTCACGGCCGAGAAGCCCTGCAGCAGCGCCGCGCGCCCGAAGTAGCCGGCGTCGCCCTGGCCGAGCCGGCGGTGCGCATGGTCGGCCACGCCGCCGCGGTAGCCCAGCACCACGCCCGCATGCTGCAGCGTGTTCTCGGGATACCACAGCCGCGCGCCCACGGCGCCCACGCCGGGCTGCAGCGCGATCGAGACCATCTCGCCGAGCCAGTCGGGCGAGATCACCTCGATGTCGTTGTTGATGAGGCCGAAGACTTCGCCCCTGGCGACCGCCGCGGCCTGGTTGTTGAGCGCCGAGTAGTTGAAGGGGCTGTCGTCGCGCAGCACGCGCACGCCCGCGCGCGCCGAGATCTCCTCGAAGTAGCGCAGCGCCTCGGGGTCGTCCGAGCCGTTGTCGATCAGGATGATCTCGTAGCGCGGGTAGAGGGTCTTCTCGAGGATGCTCTCGATGCACTGGCGCACCAGCTTCAGGCCGTTGCGCGTGGGAATGAACAGCGACACCAGCGGCAGCTCGGCCGGCAGCGCATGGCGCACGCGGAAGCCGGCGCCCGCGCGCTCGGCCGTGGCCTCGATGCCGCCGCGCGCCAGGTGCGCCTGCAGCGCGCGCTCGCCGCCCTCGGGCGCGTACTCGGCCGGGTCCATCGCATGCACCGCCTCTTCGGAGGCCACATGGCGGTGGTACAGCGCCTTCGGCACATGGACGATGCGCGCCGCATCGAGGCGTTCGGCCGCGCGCAGCACCAGGTCGTAGCGCGCCGCGTCGCCGAAGCGCTCGTCGAGCCGGCCCACCTCGCGCAGCAGCGGCGCCGCGAAGAAGGCCAGCCGCGAGACGAAGTCCTGCGAGCGCAGCAGGTCGAGGTTCCAGTCGGGCTTGAAGTACGGCGCCGAGCGCTGCCCGTCGGCCGCGATCCGGTCCTCGTCGGTGTAGATCAGCGCGGCCTCGGGATGGGCCACGGCGGCCTCGGCCACGCGCCACAGCGCATCGGCGGCCAGCGCATCGCGCGCATCGCAGGCGGCGAGCCAGCCGTCGGCACTGGGGTCGGCGGCGTTGAAGGCCTGCGCGAGCGTCGCCTCGGCGAACTCGATGCGCGGCTCGGCCGCGGCCAGCCGGCCGGCCAGCGCCTTGACCTCCTGCGCCGTGCCCGGGCCGGCCGCGAGCACCAGCCGCCAGTGCGCGAAGACCTGGTCGCGCACCGAAGCCACGGCGCGCTCCGCCTGCTGCGCATCGGCGCCATCGAGCGCCATCACCAGCACGAAGCCGGGCTGGCGCGGCCAGCCGCCGGCCTGCGCTTCGAGCGCCTGGCGCTGCGCCGGCGCGAGCGGCGCGTCATGGCGCTTGACCCATTCGCGGTACTGGAAGCGGTCGGGCCGCGAGGCATCGGCCATCAGCGGCGGGCCGTCGTTGCGCAGCAGCACGCTGACCGAGCGCACCACGCCGCGCAGGCCCGACTGGCGCAGGATCTTCACGGCGCGGCGTGCGGTGCCGCCGAGGCCGCCGCCCTTGTAGAGAGCGTTCGGGACGAAGCTCAAGGCACGCAGGAGGCGGTTCATGGCCGCACCTCCGGCACGGGCCTCGGCGGCCAGGCCAGCGCGAAGTCTTCCGAGGCCAGGCTCAGGTTCGGGTTGTAGGCGGGATCTCGGTCGAGCACGGCGGCCCAGCGGGTCTTCATGTGGTTCTCTTCTCGCGCCGCGCGCTCGCGCTGGGCCGGATCCAGGTCGCGCGGCCGGGTGGCCGATTCATGGTGGTAGAGCTCCGCATGCGGCGTCCAGACGTTGCGGTAGCCGGCCTCGCGCAGGCGCAGGCAGAAGTCGATGTCGTTGTACGAGATCTTGAGGTGGTCGGCATCGAGCCCGCCCACCTGCTGGTAGACGGCCTTGCGCACCACCAGGCAGGCCGCGGTCACGGCCTCGAAGGACTGGATCAGCTGCGCGCGGTTGAAGTAGCCGCCCTCCGCGCGCGGCAGGTGCTTGTGGGCATGGCCGGCGATGCCGCCGATGCCCAGCACCACGCCCGCGTGCTGCACCGTGCCGTCGGGGTAGAGCAGCTTCGCGCCCACCGCGCCGACGTCGGGCTGCAGCGCGAGCGCCACCATCTCCTCGAGCCAGTCGGGGGTGATGACCTCGATGTCGTTGTTGATCAGCGCCACCAGTTCGCCCCGGGCCTGTGCCACCGCGGCGTTGTTGAGCGCCGCGTAGTCGAACGGCCCGTCGTCGCGCAGCACCTGGAAGCCCGGCTGCTCGCGCAGCTCGGCGAAGTAGCGCAGCGCCTCGGGATCGGTGGAGCCGTTGTCGACCAGCAGGATCTCGTAGTCGGGGTAGGTCGAGAGCGCCACGATGCTCTCGATGCACTGACGCACCAGGCCCAGCGCATCGCGCGTGGGGATCACCAGCGACACCTTCGGCCAGCGCGCGGGTGACGCCAGCCGGGTGCGGTAGCCATGCGGCGTGCTTTCGGTGCGCGCGGCCAGGCCGATGCGCTCGAAATGCTCGTCGAGGGCCCGTTCGCCCGCGATCTCGGCATAGGGCTTGGCGCCGGCCGACTGGGCCGTGCTCTCGGCATGCGCGCGCCAGTGGTAGAGCACGTGCGGGATGTGCCGCACCTGCCGCAGCGGGTCGATGCGCTCGATGCAGCGCAGCGCGAGGTCGTAGTCCTGCGCGCCCTCGAAGCCCTTGCGGAAGCCGCCGACCTCGAGCACCAGCGCGCGCTGGTAGACCCCGAGGTGCGAGAACATGTTCTGCGAGCGGAACAGCTCGAGGTTCCAGTCGGGCTTGAAATAGGGGTTGTAGCGCCGGCCGGCGGCGTCGATCTTGTCCTCGTCCGAATAGACCATGCGCGCCTCGGGATGGGCGCGCAGCTCGTGCGCGACGCGCAGCAGCGCATCGGGCGCGAGCAGGTCGTCGTGGTCCATCAGCGCCACCCAGTCGCCACCGACCAGCGCCAGCGCGCTGTTCGAGGCTTCGGAGATGTGGCCGTTGACCGGCCGGCGGACCCAGCGGATGCGGCTGTCCTCGGCGGCCGCGGCCTCGAGGAGGGCCGCCACCTGCGGATCGGTCGAGGCATCGTCGGCGATGCAGAGCTCCCAGCGGTCGTAGGTCTGCGCGCGCACCGAGGCAATGGCTTCGCGCAGCCAGGCCGGCTGGGGGTTGTAGGTGGGCATCAGCACCGAGATCAGCGGGCGTTCGGACCAGCCCTGCGTCTCGGCCGCGAGTGCCGCCAGCGGCCCCGCCTGCAGCGCCGCCGACCGCGCGATCCATTCCGCGTAGTTGCCGCCCGCGATGCCCGCCGGCAGCGGCGGCCCGCCGCGCAGGCGCTGCACCACCCGGCTGGCCCAGCGCACCGGGGCCGTGAGCCGCCAGCTGGTCGAGCGCTCCATGGCCGCCACCTGCTGCTCGAGCGCATGCACCCGGGCCTGCAATTGGGCCTTGGTCAGCTCGGCGGGGCGTGCGGGTCGGCGTCTCCCTGTGGATGCGGCGGGCAGCGTGGGCCTCATAAAATACGGTCGATCATTCCGAAAACTCGCGCCGAGGCCATGGCCGCGCGAAGAAAAGGCCGGTGGTGCGCACTTTCAGCGCGGGGCGTCGCAACGAACGCCTGCTCACGGCTCGCCCCGGCAGGGGTCGGTAAAATTATCGCTCCATAAAGAAACAGGGTTCGAAAAATGCGGGTGCTTTCAGTCGTGCTGTCGGGAGGCGCCGGATCGAGACTATGGCCAGCTTCGCGCCAGGCCTTCCCGAAGCCTTTCATGAAGCTCGGGGGCTCGACCCTGCTGCAGCAGGCGATCGAGCGGGGCCAGGCCTGCGGCACGGGCGATCTGATGATCGTGACCAACAAGGATCACTTCTTCCTGACCAAGGACGTGCTCGACGGCATGAGCGATCCGCCGGACACCACCTATCTGCTCGAGCCCAAGGGCCGCAACACCGCGCCGGCGATCGCGCTTGCTGCACTGCAATGCGAACAGCAGTTCGGTGGCGATACGGTGATGCTGGTGCTGTCGGCCGACCACCTCGTCCCCGACGTCGAGGCCTTCGTCGCCAGCGCGAGCGAAGCCTTCCGACTGGCCAACGAGGGCTCGCTGGTGCTGTTCGGCATCGCGCCCACCGCGCCCGAAACCGGCTTCGGCTACGTCGAGGTCGACCGCGTCTCGCGCCAGAGCCAGCCGGTCAAGCGCTTCGTCGAGAAGCCCGACCTCGCCACGGCCCAGGAATATCTGGCAACCGGGCGCTACTACTGGAACAGCGGCATGTTCTGCTTCACCGCCGCCAGCATCCTGGCCGCGTTCGAAAAGCAGGCCCCCGAGGTTCTGCGTGCCGCCCGCAACGCCATGGGCAATGCCACGCGCAACGGCAGCACCCTCGATTTCAACCTGCACACCTTCGGCCTGCAACCCGACATCAGCATCGACTACGCCGTCATGGAGCGGGCCGACAACGTGCACGTGGTGCCCGCCAAGTTCTCCTGGAACGACGTGGGCTCCTGGCCCGCCGTGGCGAGTGCCCATCCGGCGGATGCCAACGGCAACACGCTGCCGGATGACGTCGTGGCCGTGGACACCACCGGCACGCACGTCCAGGTCGAGAGCCATGGCGCCAAGGTGGTGGCCACGCTCGGCGTCCATGACCTCGTGATCGTCGACACGCCCGACGCGCTGCTGGTGGCGCACAAGAACAGCGCGCAGCAGGTCAAGAAGGTCGTGGACCTGCTGAAATCGCGCAAGCACGAGACCGTTCAGCTGCCGGCCACCGTCCATCGTCCCTGGGGCACCTATGCGTCGCTCAAGGAAGAAGACGGCTACAAGGTCAAGCGCATCACGGTCAAGCCGGGCCAGTCGCTTTCGCTGCAATACCACCACCAGCGCGCCGAGCACTGGGTCGTGGTCCAAGGCAAAGGCATCGTGCAGATCGGCGAGGTCGAGCACGAGACCGTGCGCGGCCAATACCGCTACATTCCACTCCAGGAAAAACATCGCCTGACGAACACCGGCCACGAAGAGCTGGTGCTGATCGAAGTGCAGTGCGGGAGCTACCTGGGAGAAGACGACATCGTCCGCCTCGCGGACACCTATGGGCGAGCATGAGCGCAACAGCACATTCGAATCTTCATCGCAACGCGTGGACCGACTGGTGGGAAGGATCCCGCCGCGTCGACATCTGGTGGACCCTGGCCTGGTTCGACATCGTCCTGCGCTATCGCCGCTCGCTGCTCGGACCGATCTGGCTCACGCTGAGCATGGGCGTGATGATCGCGGGCATGGGCCCGCTGTACAGCGCGCTGTTCGGCACCGAGCTGTCGCGCTTCTTCCCCCACCTCGCGCTCGGCGTGATCTTCTGGGGGCTGTTCTCCAGCATCGTCACCGACGCCTGCCACACTTTCGTCAATTCCTCGCACTACCTGAAGCAGGGCTACTTCCCGATCACGCTGTTCGTGTGGCGCAGCCTCGGGCGCAACATCATCCAGTTCGCCCACCAGATCGTGCTGTACGTACCGGTGGCGCTGTGGGCCGGCATTTCGCTGTCGTGGCACGTGCTGCTGTTCTTTCCCGCCTTCCTGCTGCTGCTGGTGAACGCACACGCCATCGGCCTGGTGCTGGGCCTGGTCTGCACGCGCTTTCGCGACATCACGCAGATCGTCACCAGCCTGATGCAGATGCTGATGTTTCTGACGCCGGTGTTCTGGTTGCCCGAGAACCTGCCGGGACGCGCGCGCTACGTGCTGTGGAATCCGCTGGCGCAGATGCTCGACCTGCTGCGCACCCCGCTGATGGGCGGCATGGCCAGCGTGCATGACTGGCTCGGCATCCTGTGCTGGACCGTCGTCAGCATCGTGGGCGCCAGCCTGTTGTTCGTGAAGTACCGACGCCGCGTCGTTTATTGGCTCTGATTGCCCATGGCCCTGATTTCCCTCCAGAACGTCTCCGTCAGCTTCCCGATCTACGGCGCCGGTGCCAGTTCGCTTCGCAACACCCTGGCCGCCTCGGTGACCGGTGGGCGCCTCGGCAAGGAGACCGGCGTGACGGTCGTGCAGGCGTTGCGCGACGTCAGCTTCGAGCTGCGCAGCGGCGACCGGCTCGGGCTCGTCGGCCACAACGGCGCGGGCAAGTCGACCCTGCTGCGCACCCTCGCGGGCGTCTACGAACCGACCTCGGGCTCGTTCACGCGCCAGGGCACCGTCTCCAGCCTGATCGATCCGGTGCTCGGCATCGAGGTCGATGCCACGGGCATCGAGAACATCATGCTGCGCGGCCTCGTGATGGGCATGAGCCGCAAGCAGGTGGACAAGCTGACGCAGGACATCTGCGAGTTCAGCGGCCTCGGCGAGTACGTCAACATGCCGGTGCGCACCTACTCCACCGGCATGCTGATGCGGCTGGCGTTCTCGATCTCGACCAGCATCCAGTCCGACATCCTGCTGATGGACGAATGGCTGTCGGTCGGCGATGCGGAATTCACCGAGAAGGCCGAGAAGCGGATGCGCGAAGTGGTGACCAAATCGGGCATCCTGGTGCTGGCTTCTCATTCGCCCGATCTGATTGCAAAGGAATGCAATCGCGTGATCCACCTCGAGCACGGCCGGATCGTCTCCGAGTCCCGATCCGAGCCCGAGTCCTGAACCGCTCCGCCTGCTCGCGGGCGGACCAGACGATGATCAGCCGGGATGCCGCGCGGGGCCGCGGGCCGCGCGTATTTCTTCCAGCCGCGCGCGTACGCGCCGGCCGCTGGCCTCGAGGGACATGCTCGTTCTGGCGCTCTCGCGTGCACGAGCACCGAGCTCGCGGCCCCATGCCTGGTTCTCGTAGAGCCGGCGCATGAATTGCGCCGCATGCGCTTCCGACGGTTGCGCCCATTTCAGTCCGGCACCGTAGGGCGGTATGGCCTCGTGAAGCGTCACGATCTCATAGGGAACCAGCAGGCTGTTGTCCTCGTCCATGAAATCGACATTGCCTGAAAAGTTCGTGGCGATCACCGGCTTCCCGAGCAGCATCGCCTCGGCCATCGTCAGCCCCAGCCCTTCGCTGCGGTGCAGGGAAACGTAGGCATCGCAGGCATCGATCAGCGCGAGCACGTCCGCCGCGCTGTAGACCTCGTTGATCAGCGTGACGCCGGCTTGCGCAGCCGCGTCGCGCAACTGCTGGAACTGCTGCGGATGGCGCTCGCCCGATGAAGTCTTGAGCACCAGTTCGACCGGCTCGTCGGGCCGGAAGGCCTGCCTGAACGCGCGGATCAAACCCAGCGGATTCTTCCGCTCCATCACGCTCATCATGTGGAAGTTGAAGACGAAGGTGTAGCGATCATCGCTCAGGCCGAAATGTCGGCGGCCGCGTGGCTCGAAGGGAGCCAGCTTCACGCCGGGGAACAGCGTGCGCACGGGCACCGGCAGGCGCTCGCGCAGCCCGCGCGCCACGAACTCGGTGGCGGTCCACACCTCGTCGACGGTTCCGGCCTGCTCGAGCCATGACACGGGAATGGTGTCGAATTCCCAATACCAGTAGGCGATGCGATAGGTGCGCGGTACGCGTTCGCTCAGATTGGCAAGCTCGAAAGCCCGCTCGAAGAAAGGCACCGGCTGGGCATGGATGATGGTGACGTCATGGCACTCCATTCCGTCGAAATCGACATGCCGCGGATCGTCGGTGAAGTCCGTGTGCAGGTCGCGCAGCGAGGCGGGAATGCCGACCGCGGCCAATCCCTGGACCAGGCTTTCGGCGGACACCCTAAGGCCCGAGGGATAGCAGAAGTGCCCCACGATGTTGGCGCCCGGCCGCATGAGCGCCTCGACGGTGGCATCGACGTCCAATTGCCGGCACCAGTTGCGCGGCGCCTCGTCCAGCGGGCCTTCGAGCGATGCGAGCCAGGACAGCCATTCGCGCGCGCGATCCGCCGAGAACAACGCATCCGGGAATGCTTCGCGCCAATCGCCATGCGCCGCATAGCCGATGCGAAGCTGCATGGCGGGCGCCTGCCATTCGGGCCAATGGGCGACATCGAGCCAGTTCCCATCGGCGCCGAATGCCGACCTGAACCAGGCCACGAACCCCTCCCGGCCAAAGACGGTCAGGGCATCGGGGTGCTCCGATTGCCAGGCGGGCGTGAACAGATAGGCACGCGTGAGTTCACGCTGCGGGTCCTGGGCGGCTTCGAGAAAAAGCCACCAGACTTCCTCGAGACTCAGGTTGGCATCGAATCTTGCATGGCGCAGGTACCAGCGCAGCAATTCGGCATTGCCGGTCGGCAACAAGCCGTCGGGCAATTCGGCGCGCGCGGGAAAATCGACGAGCAGGTATTGACGCGCGCGGCTCGCGAAGTCCGACCGCAGCAACTGCTGCAATTGCGCCAGCGCGGCGGGAGACAGGCCGAATCCTCGACCATCCGATTCACCCAAGGAAGCGAGGAAGGACGACGCATCCGCGGAAAAGGCGCGCGGAAATCGCTGTCGCAGCTGATCGTCTTCACGCCACAGGCCGATGCAGAAGCGCGCCGCCGATGGCAGATCGACCACCTCGCTCGCCGAGACCGGCGGCCAGAAAATCGAATCCAACGGCAGGTCGACGCGGCGTGCGACGGCCTCGTTGTCGAAGAGATCGACCGGTTCGATGAAAGCGGCCGATGCGCCGCGTTCGGTCGTGCGCGCAAGCAACCGGGCGAGTTCGAGCTCGCGAAGCTCGGCGGCCGCGCGCGCGCGCATGAAGCGCACGCGCTCCGGCCAGCGCCAGGGCGTGACGAGCCACCATGCTCCCCGGGCGGCCCAGAGGGCGCTGCGTTTCAGCGAGCCCTGCGGCTTACCCATGCCGCTGCAGGAAATCAGCGTACGCTGCCTGCAGACCGGTCTCCAGCGATGTCTTCGCGGTCCAGCCCAGCGCGGCCATGCGTTGGACGTCGAGCAGCTTGCGCGGCGTGCCATCGGGCTTGCTCGCATCGAAGCGCAATTCCCCCGTATAGCCCACGGCCTGCTTCACGCGCTCGGCCACCTCGCGGATCGTGACGTCGGTGCCGACGCCGACATTGATCAGCGGCGTCACATCGGCACGCGTCAACTCGGCAAATCGATCCTGCGGCAAGGTCAGCAGGAAGAGGATCGCCTCGCCCAGGTCCGACGAGTACATGAATTCCCGGCGCGGATTTCCCGAGCCCCACACCATCACCGACGGATCGTTGCGCAGCTTGGCTTCGTGAAAGCGCCGGATCAACGCGGGAAGCACATGAGAATGTTCCGGGTGGTAGTTGTCGCCGGGGCCATACATGTTGGTGGGCATCAGCGCGAGATAGCGGGTCCCGTATTGCCGATTGAATGCCCAGCACGATTCGACGCCGGCAATCTTCGCGAGCGCATACGGACGGTTGGTGGCTTCGAGCGGTCCGGTCAACAGATAGTCCTCGCGAATCGGCTGCGGACAGTCCCGCGGATAGATGCAGGAGGAACCGAGAAAGATCATCCGCTCGATCTGCGCTTCGTGCGCCGCGTCGAACACGTTCAATTGAATGCGCAGATTCTTGTGCAGGAAGTCGACCGGGAAGTTCGAATTGGCCAGAATGCCGCCGACCTTGGCCGCGCTCATCACCACATGGGTGGGGCGCTCGCGCAGAAAGAAATCGCGTGTGGCAGCCCGGTCCTCGAGATCGAGTTGGGCATGGGTGGCTGTCACCAGTTCGATGTCGGGGCGATCGGCGAGTGCCTTCAGCGTGGCGGATCCGACCAGACCGCTGTGTCCGGCGACGAAGACTTTTCTTGTTGTCATGGCAATGGGTTCTCCAGGTTTCTGGATTGGAGGGTACCTGGAATCGAGGTCTGGGGTTTTAGCGCGATACGAGTCGCCGCATCCATTGCAACAGAGGATGCCAGAGCGAGCGCGTCTTTCTGAAAAAAGCGTAACCAGCCACGCGACGCAACCTGGTTGCGATCTTGCGCGACATCACATCCACCTTCACCGCGCCGGCCGCGGCGGCACCCTGGACATGAACGGAAGGATGCTGGTACTTGCCGGCATAGAGGCCCTCGCTCGGCGCCAGAATGAAACGAATCAGCGCTTCCTCGGCCTCTTCCCATTGCACGCGGCCGGCTCGCGCGCTTTCCCAGCCGCGCGCGCCCAAGACATGCACTTGCGAGAAATCCAGCGGCTGCAATGCATCGAGTTCGTAGAGCAGGCCATTGAAGCCCGGCAGGATGTATTCGTTCATCGTGCCCTGATTCGGCGCGACCACGCATTGACCGCGCCCCATCGCTTCGAGGAACGCCTGCCCGATCCCCTCGTCGAGGCGGGACGCGAAGAAGACATTGGCTCGATCCAGCACGGCCTCGAGATCCTTCTTGTCCTCGAACCAGGTGGAGGTGGTGATGCGATGCCGCGCGATGTCTTCCTCGGGCGGCATTTCGGACGGCGGCGATCCCGGATCGCCGGCCAGGTGCAGGTGCA
The DNA here is from genome assembly GCF_057809595.1 of Variovorax sp. FG153. Lineage (NCBI taxonomy): Bacteria > Pseudomonadati > Pseudomonadota > Betaproteobacteria > Burkholderiales > Comamonadaceae > Variovorax > Variovorax sp. FG153. The sequence goes on along the minus strand of NZ_JBMDKG010000003.1, from coordinate 26,151 downwards.
TCGAATCGAAGCGCGCCGTTCCGATCAGGCGCCGGATCGAGTCCCAGGGCAGCTGCGATTGCCGGCGCACCCAGAAGAAGCCGTGCAATCCCTCCGACGGCGCCACGGGAGGGCGCGTCGGCTGGTAGTAGCGGACGAAGTGGCTGGCGATGCCGAAACTCTTCGTCAGGCCGTGCAATGCCGTGGAGAAGTTCAGCACCTTCGAACCCTGGAACGGCTCCCAGAATTCCGAGAGGGGCGTCACCGGTCCCTGCCACAAGGCGAACTGGTCCAGCATGGGAACGTAGATCACGTTGGGATGCACGTGCCGGAAATGCCTGGCGGGCGGCGTGCAATAGGACTGGAACATGATGACCACGTCATATCCCTGCACGTCGGACCAGGGCACCGGCGCGCCCCCGCGCCAGGCCTCGTCCCAGAAGCGGTCGACCACATGCCCGCGACGCTGCAGGATCTCGACGAGGAAACCCGTCGACAGCGTCGAGCGGTGGTACGAATGGTCCACATAGGCGATGCGCGCCATCTCGTTCACCTCCGGAGCCGGGCGTAGCAACGGACCGCCACGTTGTAGAGGAACGGAGAACGATGCAGCAGCCCCTTGGCCAGGTCCTTCGCGGAACGGCGGATGGAAGGCACCGCGTTCGGCGCGATGGGCACGGCCGCCGGGGTGTCCTTGGGATGCTGCAGCGTGACCATGGCCGCCCAGGCCACCGCCGTCTGGAAATCGGGGCGGTCGACGTGGTCCGCGAAGACGCGCCGCAGGAAGAGCGTCAACGACTCGCTTCTCGGCACCGGCTCATCGGGCAACTGATGCTCGAAACCGAAGTAGCCGTCGTAGAGACCGCGCACCTCTTCGCGCGTCAGGAACGGAAAGCGGTCGCTGACCACGCGCAGGCAGTCCCGGCTGTGTCCCACGGCATCGCCCGAGGTTCCGCCCAGCGAATAATGGATCGCGACCTCCTGGGTGTAGACGAAGCGGATGCCCGCATCGAGGCTGGTCATGATCCACTTGAAGTCCGCCGCGATCTTGTAACTGGCGTCGTAAGGCCCCGAATGCTCGTAGGCCGAGGGCGTGGCATAGATGCCGTTGTGGCAATCGCTGGCGCAAGTGAAATAGCTGCCGGGATGGACGAAAGCCGGCGGCCATTCGACGACCGGCTTGCCACCGACTTCATGCACCAGGGCGCCCGTGAACAGCAGCGTCGGAGCGTCCATCAGGCCTCGCATGCGATGCACGGCGATCTCCGCCGAATGCGGCTCGAGCCAGTCGTCGGAATTGAGGATGCAGATCAATTGCCCGCGCGCCAGCGGCACCGCCTTGTTGATGGCGTCGTAGAGTCCGCGGTCCGGTTCGGAGACGAAGTAGTCCAATCGCTCGGCATGGCGCAGGATCAGGTCCACCGTGCCGTCCGTGGATGCACCGTCGAGCACGATGTGCTCCACGTTGCGATAGGTCTGGCGCTGCACGCTCTCGATGGCCCGTTCCAGTGTTGCAACGTTGTTGCGCACCACGGTCACGTAGCTGATCAGGGGTTCGTCCGGCGTGCCGGACTTCAGGACACCGCGTGTGCGCAGGCCGCCTTCGACGCGCCCCGCCGCCCCGGAGGCCGCGAGCGTGTCGCGCCACAGGGGCCATTCCCGGCCCGGCGCCTCGAGGGTGCTCAAGGGGATGCCGAAGTCCGGCCCCTGGGCGCCGTTCTCGTAGGCCAGGTAGGTGGCGAGGGGGGACGGCCCTTGCTCGAGCACCGGCGCGCGGCCCTCGCGCACCGGGCCGGTCTGCCGTTGCCACAGGAGGGACGAGGGCCAGACCCGGTAGCGCTCGCAGGCATCCAGCAGCACCGCCGTCACGCGCTCGATGCAATGCGCGCGATCGAAGGTGCGCGCACGCCGCAGCGCGCTCGCCGCCGCAGCTTGCCGCGCCTCCGGCGAGACCGCGAACTGCGCGATCGCGCGAGCCGCGGCGTCGACATCGCGGGCCTCCACCAGCACGCCGGCATCGGCCACCGTTTCCGCAAAGGCCGCATCGCCAGCGCACACGACGGGCGTGCCGCACGCCATCGCCTCGAGCGGTGCCAGGCCAGCGCCCGCGCCTTGCAAGAGGTCGACAAAGCACAGGGCGTCGCCATAGAGCGCGGCCAGATCCGCGTTCTCGATCCGTGCTGCCGGCACGACGAGGATTCGCGCCCGCCGCTCGCCGGCGGAAGCGAGCGCGGCCCCGATGGCCGAGGACTGCTCGTCCGGATCGGCCACGAGCACCAGGTGGAGATCGCTCGCGGACGCATGGTCGGCCGCCTGCAGGAATGCGCGCACCAGTCGATCGAGCACCTCGGAGGGCTGCGCCGATGCACTCGCCACCACATAGGGCACGGCCGCGGGAACGCCATGTTTCGAGCGCGCAGCAGCCCGGCGCGCGGCATCCTCGCAGGGCTCGAACCAGGCACTCACCGCCGGCGGTATGACCGCGACCTGGGCGGGACTGAGATCCGGCCGGAAACGCAGCAATTGCCGCCGCGCGAATTCCGACAAGGTGAATACCAATGAGCGCTGATCGAGGCTCGATACCAGATCGTGAGCGCTTTTTGCTACGGCCGGAGAAAAGAGTTCGGGCCGTGCGATTGCAATCAAGTCGTAAATGACGTGAGCATGCACAACGGTGCGATCCTCGCGCCAGCCCTGCGATTCCGGCCGAAAGAACGACAGTGCAATATCGGTCTTCCTGGAGGGAAGTGCCTCGATCGGCTGCAGCGAAGCAACGAATCCGGCAGAGCGAAGACGCGCATCCGCATCTGCCACGCGCATCGCATCCGCCATGAATTGCACGGCCAATTGCGGCGACCGGGCCAAGCCCTCGCAAAGTCTCTCGCACACCCGGTACGCGTCGGTCTTCCCCCCCTCGGTCAGGACATCCAGGTCCAGCGCGAGCCGCGGTTTTTGTTCAGTCATTCTTGGAATTTCGGCCACCCTGAGCGGCAGCGATTGCACGATGACAAATTCTAGGTCAGGCCGATCCGGACTTTCCTGACGGCGAGTCCGCACCGGTTCCGGCGGCCGGAGCGCACTGGCAGTTGGGGCACAATTGAGTGTTCCGGGCCAACAAGGCGCCGCTTCGTTTCGAGAGGATATTCATGACAAAAAAGCGCGCGGTCGTCACGGGCGTCACAGGGCAGGACGGGGCCTATCTGGCCGAGTTGCTGCTGAACAAAGGCTACGTGGTCTACGGCACCTATCGCCGAACCAGCTCGGTGAACTTCTGGCGCATCGAGGAACTGGGCATTCAGGACCATCCCGACCTCCACCTCGTCGAATACGACCTGACCGACCTCGGCAATTCGCTGATGCTGATGAAGGAAACCGCACCCGACGAGGTCTACAACCTCGCGGCGCAAAGTTTCGTGGGCGTGAGCTTCAACCAGCCCGATGCCACGGCGCAGATCACGGGCATGGGTGCGCTGCACCTGCTCGAGGCGATCCGCCTGACCAATCCAGGCATCCGCTTCTACCAGGCATCCACCTCGGAGATGTTCGGCAAGGTGCAGGCCATTCCGCAGGTCGAGGACACGCCGTTCTATCCGCGCAGCCCCTATGGCGTCGCCAAGCTCTTCGCGCACTGGATGACGATCAATTACCGGGAAAGCTACGACATATTCGGTTGCAGCGGGATCCTGTTCAACCACGAAAGTCCGTTGCGCGGTCGTGAGTTCGTGACGCGCAAGATCACCGACGGCGTGGCCAAGATCAAGCTCGGCAAGGCCGATGTGCTCGAGCTCGGGAACCTGGGCGCCAAGCGCGACTGGGGTTTCGCCAAGGAGTACGTCGAAGGCATGTGGATGATGTTGCAGGCCGACACGCCCGACAACTTCGTGCTGGCCACGAACCGGACCGAGACCGTTCGCCAGTTCGTCGACATGGCGTTCAAGGCGGCGGGCTATGAATTGCGCTTCGAAGGCGAGGAACAGCACGAGGTCGGCATCGACATCCAGTCGGGCAAGACGCTGGTGCGCGTGAATCCGAAGTTCTATCGCCCGGCCGAAGTCGACCTGCTGATCGGCAATCCGGCGCGCGCCAAGGAAAAGCTCGGATGGGCGCCGCGGACCACGCTCGAACAGCTGTGCACGATGATGGTGGAAGCGGATCTGCGGCGCAACGCCGAAGGCAAGTCCTTCTGATTCCCGCGCGGGCCGCACCGCCGGAGTGCGCCCGCTTCATCCGATCGTCCGGGGCGGACCGCTGACCCGCCCGCCGCAAGGGCAGTCCATGCCGTCGTCGCCAGGAGCCATTGCCTTCATGTCCGCAGCCAAAGTCCTCATCATTGCCACCTTCCCGATCATCGAGCCCCGGCACGGCGGGCAGCTCAGGACGCGGCACATCTACGAGGCGTACAGGAAGGCCGGCATCGAGGTGGACTATGTCGGCTTCTTTCCCGAGGGCTCCTACCCGCGGCATGCGACGACGGACATCGTGCTGCCCGGCACCCTGGGCGGCCGGCCGCTGGAAGAGTGCGAGCACGTCGTCTACGACCATCTCTGGGGACTGCACATCGCCACCACCCGGCAGGCCCGCGATGCACTGCTTCGCGTGCTGCGCAGCAAGCCCTACGACTTCATCCAGATCGACCACCTCTATCTGTGGCCACTGGTGCGCGCCTGCCTGGCCGAACTCGGGCCGCAGGAGCATCGCCCCCGGATCGTCCACTCGGCGCACAACATCGAGCACGCGATGAAGCGGCAGATCCTCGCGCAGTCGGGGGCGACCGAGGCGCTGGTCGCGCAGCATGGCGAGGACATCCTCGCGCTGGAGCGCGAGATCACGCTGGAAGCGGAGATCGTCTTCGCTGTCACCGCCGCCGACCAGGCCTATCTCAACGAGCTCGGCCAGCGCGAAGACGCCGTTCTCGCGCCCAACGGTACTTCGCCACCGGACGCCTCGCCCGACGCGATCGAGACGTGGAAGCGCGCCCTGCCGCGGGAACCGTTCGCGGTCTTCGTGAGCAGTGCGCACCCGCCCAACGCGGTGGGATTCTTTTCGGTTTTCAGCCAGTCGCTGGCCTTCCTCCCACCGGACCGCAAGCTCGTCATCGCGGGGGGCGTCACGAGCCTGCTCGAGAAGCATCGCGAGTACAGGCGCTGGGCCGGCATCAACGACGACCGCACGCTGCGCCTCGGCATCGTCGACGACGCGGGCATCGTGGCGCTGCGCCGCCTCGGCCACGTCTACATCCTGCCGATCACGGCCGGCGGCGGATCCAACATCAAGACGGCCGAAGCACTGTTGACCGGCGCCTACGTGATCGGGACCTCGACGGCGTTCCGCGGCTTCGAGGACTTCATCGGAGACCCCGGCGTTTTCGTCGAGGACGATCCGCATGCGTTCCGCGCCCGGCTGTTCGAGCTGCTGCACCGCGAACGCCTCGCCATCGGCGAGGCCGTGCTGAACCACCGACGACGACTGCTCTGGGAGTCGACACTCGCACCGATGCCCACCCACCTCCTCGCCACCTTCGCACGCCATGCCCATGCTTGAGCGACGCACCCTCTGGCTCGACTTCACCACCTCGCTCCACTGGACGCGCGCGCCCGTGGGCATCGTCCGGATGGAGCAGGAATGCTGCCGCTGGATGCTGACCAAATGGCCGGACCGGGTGCGGCTGTGCGTCTTCGACTGGGGCAAGGAGCAGTTCTTCGAGATGCCGCAGAGCGAGGCCTGGGCCATCCTGAATCGCGCCTCCGACGAGCAGGCCGCGGCGACCCGCAAGGCCTCGCAACCGGCGGCACCCGAAGCCGCATCGGGGCCACCGCCGGTGCGCCTGGCACGGCGGCTGGAACGGCTTCTGCGCAAGGCGGTGCTGGGCACCTTGAGCGCGCTGCCCGCCAGATACGAGTCGGGCGTGCGGCGCCGCATGATCGCGGTGCGCCGCACATTGGCCTTCGCGTATCACGAATGGAAGGCGGCACGACTGGTGCCGCTGGTTGCCGCCGAGGGTCCCGCGGGACTCGTGCCGGCGCAGGGCGCGGGCCCGAGCTCGCCCGGCTTGTTCCAGCCGGGCGACTTCTATCTCACGATGGGCCTGGACTGGGACCACGGCAACAAGATGGCCTGCCTCTATCGCGAGAAGAAGCGCAGCGCCTTCAAGGTCGTCAACGTCATCCACGACATCATTCCGGTCCTGTTCCCGCACTTCTACCAGGCTGGCAAGGCCCAGTTCTTCGCGAGCTTCTACGCGACGATGGCCTGGGCCTCGGACCATATCCTGTGCAATTCCCAATGCACGGCCCGGGACCTGAAGGCACTGCTGCGCGAGATCGAAACGCCGATGCCGCCGATGACGGTGATCCGCGAGGGCGACACGCTGCCGAAGGTCGTGGGAGAGGAACACTATTCGAGCGCCGTTCGAAAGCTCGCCGGCGAACGCTTCCTCCTGTTCGTCTCCACCGTCGAGATCCGGAAGAACCACGAAACGCTCTACCGGGCCTACCTGCGCCTGCTCGAATCGGGCTTCGACGCACCGAAGCTGGTGTTCGTCGGCATGCAGGGCTGGCGGGTCGACGACTTCATGGCCTCGCTGCAGCAGGACCTGCGGGTCGAGGACAGGATCGTGATCCTGAACAACGTCACCGATGTCGAGCTGAACCTGCTCTACCAGCGTTGCCTGTTCACCCTCTATCCATCGCTGTACGAAGGCTGGGGCCTGCCGGTCGCCGAGAGCCTGGCGCACGGCAAGTTCTGCCTCGCGTCGCACGCAGCCTCGGTGCCCGAGATCGCGGGCGACATCATCGACTATGCGGACCCGTGGAACGTGCCGGAGTGGGCCGAGAAGATTCGTCACTACTGCGCCGATTCCGCGGCGCTGGAAGCGCGGGAAAAGCTGATCGCCACCCAGTACCGGATCACCTCGTGGGAGGTGACCGCGGACCAGATCATGGAAGTCGTCGACGGCTACGCGCCGCCGGGCGCCAGCGCCTGAGTCCAGCGGGCGAAGTCGTCAGGCGAACAGTTCGGCGCCGTCCAGGGTCGACGCCGCGCGGTCCTTGTCCGACAAGGTGAAGGCCGCGCCGAGTTCGGGCCAGGCGATGGCCAGGCTCGGATCGTCCCAGCGGATCGCCCGCTCATGCACCGGCGCGTAATAGTCGGTCGTCTTGTAGAGAAACTCCGCCGTCTCCGTCAGCACCAGGAAGCCGTGCGCGAACCCCGCGGGCACCCACAGCTGCTTGTGGTTGTGCTCGCTGAGCTCCTCGCCCACCCACCGGCCGAAGGTCGGCGACGAGCGGCGGATGTCCACCGCCACGTCGAACACCGCGCCGCGCACGCAGCGCACCAGCTTGCCCTGCGGCTGCTGGATCTGGTAGTGCAGGCCGCGCAGCACGCCCCTGGCCGAGCGCGAATGGTTGTCCTGCACGAACTCGACATGGCGCCCCACGGCCTCGTCGAAGGCCTTGCCGTTGAAGCTCTCGAAGAAGAAGCCGCGCGCGTCGCCGAACACCTTCGGCTCGATGACGAGAACGTCGGGAATCGCGGTAGGGGTGACTTTCACGAACGCACCTCGTCCTTCAGCAGGCGTTGCAGGTACTTGCCATAGCCGCTCTTGGCGAGCGGCGCGGCGAGCTTCTCGAGCTGCGCGGCATCGATGAAGCCGTTGCGCCAGGCGATCTCCTCGGGGCAGGCGATCTTCAGGCCCTGACGGTGCTCGAGCGTGGCGATGAACTGGCCCGCCTCGAGCAGGCTCTCGTGCGTGCCGGTGTCGAGCCACGCATAGCCGCGCTGCATGATCTGCACGTTGAGCTGGCCGAGGTCGAGGTAGGCCTGGTTGACCGCGGTGATCTCGAGCTCGCCGCGCGCGCTGGGCTTGACGGCCTTGGCGATGTCGACGACCTGGTTGTCGTAGAAGTAGAGGCCCGTCACGGCGTAGCTGCTCTTGGGTTCGAGCGGCTTCTCCTCGATGCTGCTGGCCTTGCCCTGCGCATCGAAGGCCACCACGCCGTAGCGCTCGGGGTCGTGCACGTGGTAGGCGAAGACGGTCGCGCCCTTGGCCTGCGCATCGGCATCGGACAGCAGGTGCACGAAGTCGTGGCCGTAGTAGATGTTGTCGCCGAGCACCAGCGCGCTCGGCGAATTGCCGACGAACCTGTCGCCGATGATGAAGGCCTGCGCGAGCCCGTCGGGACTGGGCTGCACGGCATACTGCAGGTTCAGGCCCCACTGGCTGCCGTCGCCCAGCAGTTGCTGGAAGCGCGGCGTGTCCTGCGGCGTGCTGATGACGAGGATGTCGCGCATGCCGCCGAGCATCAGCGTGCTCAGCGGGTAATAGATCATGGGCTTGTCGTACACCGGCAGCAGCTGCTTGCTGATCGCGAGCGTGGCCGGATGCAACCGCGTGCCCGAGCCGCCGGCCAGGATGATGCCCTTGCGCTGCGTCGTCTGGATGGTCATCGTTGGTGTCTTCTCTTCAGGGGTTCGGGTCCGGCGCGCGATGCGCGCTCAGAGGATCTCGCGCAGCATGCGCGCGACGCCGTTCTGCCACGGCGGCAGCACCAGCCCGAAGGCGGCCTGCAGCTTCGAGGTGTCGAGGCGCGAGTTGTGCGGCCGGGTGGCCGGCGTGGGAAAGGCGCTGGTCGGCACGGCCTCGACCTGCTGCGGCCCGGCCTTGAGCTCGACACCGGCCTGCTGTGCGAGTTCGAGCACGTAGCGCGCGTAACCGTACCAGGTGGTCTCGCCGCCCGCGATCGCGTGATAGAGCCCGGCCTTGGACGGGTCCTGCAAGGTGGCGCGAATGGCATGGGCCGTGATGTCGGCCAGCAGCTCGGCACCGGTGGGGGCGCCGAACTGGTCGTCGATGACGGTCAGCTTGTCGCGTTCCCTGGCCAGCCGCAGCATGGTCTTGGCGAAGTTGCCGCCGCGCGCCGCATAGACCCAGCTGGTGCGAAAGATCAGGTGCTTCGCGCAGTGCCGCGCCACCAGTTGCTCGCCCTCGAGCTTGGTGCGGCCGTAGACGCTCAGCGGGCCGGTCGCGTCGGTTTCCTTCCAGGGCGCGGTGCCGCTGCCGTCGAAGACATAGTCGGTCGAGTAGTGGACCATCAGCGCGCCGATCTCCTGCGCGGCCTGCGCCACCACGCCGGGCGAGGTGGCGTTGAGCTTGCGCGCGAACTCCGGCTCGCTCTCGGCCTTGTCGACGGCGGTGTGGGCGGCGGCATTGACGATCACGTCGGGGCGCACCTGCCGCACGGTGTCGGCCAGCTGTTCGGGCCGGCTGAAGTCGGCGTGGAAGTCGGTGCTGTCGAAATCTAGCGCGACCAGTTCGCCCAGCGGCGCGAGGCTGCGCTGCAGTTCCCAGCCGACCTGTCCGCCCTTGCCCAGCAGCAGCAGCTTCATGCAGGGGCCTTCGCGTCGTACTGCTTCTCGACCCAGGCGCGGTAAGCGCCGCTTTGCACGTTGCGCACCCAGTCGCCGTTGGCGAGGTACCACTCGACCGTCTTGCGGATGCCGGTGTCGAAGGTCTCGGCCGGCTTCCAGCCGAGCTCGCGCTCGAGCTTGCGCGCGTCGATGGCGTAGCGGCGGTCATGGCCGGGGCGGTCGGTGACGTAGCTGATCTGCTCGGCATAGCCCTTGCCGTCGGCGCGCGGGCGCAGTTCGTCAAGCAGCGCGCACACGGTCTTCACGATCTCGATGTTCGGCTTCTCGTTCCAGCCGCCCACGTTGTAGGTCTCGCCGAGCCGGCCGGCCTCGAGCACGCGGCGGATCGCGCTGCAGTGGTCCTTGACGTAGAGCCAGTCGCGCACCTGCATGCCGTCGCCATACACGGGCAGCGGCTTGCCGGCCAGCGCGTTGACGATCATCAGCGGGATCAGCTTCTCGGGGAAATGGAAGGGGCCGTAGTTGTTCGAGCAGTTGGTGGTGAGCACCGGCAGGCCGTAGGTGTGGTGCCAGGCGCGCACGAGGTGGTCGCTCGCGGCCTTGCTGGCCGAGTAGGGGCTGTTGGGCTCGTACTTGTTCTCCTCGGTGAAGGCCGGGTCGGTCTTCGAGAGCGAGCCGTAGACCTCGTCGGTCGACACGTGCAGGAAGCGGAAGGCCGCCTTCGGATCGGCCGGCAGCGCGTTCCAGTAACCCCGCACCGACTCGAGCAGGCGGAAGGTGCCGAGCACGTTGGTCTGCACGAAATCCTCGGGGCCGTGAATCGAGCGGTCCACGTGCGACTCGGCCGCGAAATTGACCACCGCGCGCGGCTTGTGCTCGGCCAGCAGGCGGTCGAGCAGCGCGCTGTCGCCGATGTCGCCCTGCACGAAGACATGGCGCGGATCGTCCTTGAGCGAGGCCAGGGTCTCGAGATTGCCGGCGTAGGTGAGCTTGTCGAGGTTCACGACCGGTTCGTCGCCTTGCGCGATCCAGTCGAGGACGAAATTGGCGCCGATGAAGCCGGCGCCGCCGGTAACCAGGATCATGGAGTCCCCTGTGCTGTGTGATTGCTGAGTCGCGTGGTCGAAGCCTGCAGCCGCGCGGGCGCGGCCGGGCATGGATTATCCCACCCGTGCGCAAGGCCGAATCCCGGGGTTGGCCGGTGCGCAGGGCCCGCCTACAATCGCCACCCATTGCAGGAGAGCGGGCCGCATGCATCGCGCAGGCAGCCCCACCGAAGGCGCAAACTCCCATAAACGCTCAGGTCGGCTCCACGCTTCGCGCGGGACCTGTACTGCAACCACTGAAACGCCGTCTGGAGAGCCAGCACATCGCCCATCGCGGCCGTGCTGCGCCGAAGGAGCAAGTCCGCTGCAAGGTGCAGCGGATGAAACTCTCAGGTACCGAGGACAGGGGGAGCGGCAATTGGACGGCCGTCCGGTTGCGCGCTATCTATTCAGTAGCACGACCTTCAAGCCGTTCAAGCGCTTCGACCTCGAAAGGTACTTGAAATGCGCGTGATCGTATTGGGCGCCGGCCTGCTCGGCGTGACCTCGGCCTACTACCTCCAGCAACTCGGCCACGACGTGACCGTGATCGACCGGCAGGCCACGCCGGCCGCCGAGACCAGCTTCGCCAACGGCGGCCAGATCTCGGTGAGCCATGCCGAGCCCTGGGCCAATCCCAGCGCGCCGCTCAAGGTGCTGCAGTGGCTGGGCAAGGAAGACGCCCCGCTGCTGTTCCGCATCCGCGCCGACATGCGCCAGTGGCTCTGGGGCCTGCAGTTCCTGCGCGAGTGCACGCCCGCGCGCACGCGCCACAACATCGAGCAGATCGTGCGCCTGGGCACCTACAGCCGCGACACGCTGCAGCAGCTGCGCCGCGACACCGGCATCCGCTACGACGAGCGCACGCAGGGCATCCTGCACTTCTACACGACGCAAAAGGAGTTCGACGGCGCCCTCGCGCCCGCCGAGCAGATGCGCGCGCTGGGCTGCGAGCGCCAGGTGATCTCGGCCGACGAGGCCGTGAAGCTCGAGCCCGCGCTGGCCCATATCCGGCCCCGGCTGGCCGGTGCCACCTACACGGCCGAGGACGAATCGGGCGACGCCAACCGCTTCGCGCGCGAACTCGCGAAGCGCGCGGCCGAGGCCGGCGTGAAGTTCCTGATGAGCCACACCATCACCGCGCTGCGCGAGGTGGGCGGCGCCATCGACCACGTCGAGGCCACCGACGCCGAGGGCCGCTTCCAGCGCATCCGCGGCGATGCCTTCGTGATGGCAATGGGATCGCTGAGCCCGCTGCTGGCGGCACCGCTGGGCATCCGGCTGCCGATCTATCCGGCCAAGGGCTATTCGGTCACGCTGCCGGTCAAGGACGCGAGCAAGGCCTACCAGGTCTCGCTGACCGACGACGAATACAAGCTGGTGTTCTCGCGCTACACCTCGGAGTCGGGCGACCGCATGCGCATCGCCGGCACGGCCGAGCTCAACGGCTACGACCGCGACCTCAACCGCGTGCGCTGCGAAGCCATCGTGCGCCGCGTCGAGCAACTTTTCCCCGGCGCCGGCGACACCACGCAAGCCCAGTTCTGGACCGGCCTGCGCCCGGCCACGCCGAGCAACGTGCCGCTGATCGGCCGCACGAAACTCGCGAACCTCTACCTCAACACCGGCCACGGCACGCTCGGCTGGACCCATGCCTGCGGCTCGGGCAAGTCGATCGCGCGCATCGTGAGCGGGCTGGTGCCGGAGGTGGATTTCGCGTTCACGGGACTGCCCCGGCCCGTGGCGGGCGTGGCGCGGCCCGCGCTGGGCTGAGGCCCGGAAAGCGGGTTGCCGGACGCAGAGGACGCGAAGGTTTCGCGAAGGACGCAAAAGCAACCGCCAAGAAATTTCTTGATGGCCTTCTTTCGCGACTTCTGCGCTCCTTGGTCTTCCTTCCGCGTTCGGCTGTCCGATCCCGACTTCAGTCCGCCGTGAACACAGTCAGCACCCCCGTGTAGCCATACACGTGGTGCCGCGCGATCTCGCCCGCGGCGAAGAAGCCGACCAGCGGCACGTCGCCCAGCGCGTGGCGCACGATCTGCAGCTCGGCGCCGGGCGCGCCGAAGTGCGGGCCGCCGCGGCCCGAGCAGCTCACGTAGACGGCGCCGGCGATGCGCCGCGCGGGATGCGGTGCCGCCTCGGCCTCGCCGGCGGCGACGGCGCGCGCGGTGGCCAGGGTCTGTTCCTCGGGCTCGAGCTCCTCGCGGATCTCGGCGCAGATGCGCATCAGGTCGGCGCGCGCGGCCTGGGCGTTGCGGCGGCAGAAGCTCAGGCGCATGCCGGCCTCGGCCACGTCGGCGATCGCGATGCCGCGGCGCGTGGGGTCGAGGCCGATGATGCGGCGCACCAGCACGTCGGCGCCGAGGTCGCCGGTGCGGCGGATGCCATCGCTGCCAGCATCGACCAGGCCCACCAGGGTGGCGCGCACGGCCTCGATGGCCTCCTGCGGCCGCTCGAGCGAGACCTGCAGGTCGGCCAGCAGCACGTCGAGCGCGGGCTCGCCGTCGAGCTGCAGCACGAGGTTGCCGTCGGCCTCGGTGATCTCGCGCTCGCGCGCGCTGCCCGAGCGCAGCGGCTGGCAGCCCTGCGTGACGCGCGACACCAGCCGCACGCCCTCGCCGAACACCACGCCCGACAGGCCGCCCGAGAACACGCCGCCGGCCGCGCCCTGGCCGCGGATGTTGCCGTTGCCGCCGACCGCGAACTGCAACGCGCCGCCGCGGCCCGACGAAAGGCCGCCGAACAGGTAGCCGGTGTCGGTGCGCCCGGCCATCTCGCCGATGAGCTCGGTCAGGTCGGGGGTGGCGGGATCGGCATGCACCAGCGCCGTGTGGGCCTCGAAACCGCTCATCTCGGAGCTGGCGAGCGGCGCCACGCCCGAGAACACGCGGTACTGGTCGCTCGGCAGCGCGCAGAGCATCAGGCTCAGGCCGGGTTCGTCGAAGTACTCGGCATTGTTGGCCGACACGCCGACGCCAACGGTGCCGGCCCAGTCGGTCACCTCGGGCAGCTCGGCGCTCAGGTGGTCGAGGATCTCCTGCGCGTCGACCGCATAGTGGTCGGTGATGTAGAGCAGCCCGAGGGTGGGTGCCGAGGCGTAGTCGGGCAGCGCCATCTGCGCACGCAGCTGGGCCAGCACGAGGCCGGCCGCCATGCGCCATTGCGGATGGGTGGCGTGACCGGAGGGAAACAACTTCATCGTGCCAACCTGCTTCGTTCGATGTTCAGGACAAGGCGGCTCAGCGTCGGCCGCCCGTTCGCTTGCGGGCCGCGGGCGCCGCGGCCGGCTTCTTCGCCGCCGGTCGCTTGGCGGCCGTCGAGGCCTTGCGGGGGGTGGACTTGCGCGAGGCGCTCGCGGTTCCCATGGCCTTGCCGACGGCGTCGGCCAGCGGCTGGGTCACGGCCGGCATCTTGAGCTGGGCCGCGTCCTGCAGCGCGGTGCTCGCGATCTGCTGGAACTGTTCGGTCAGCGAGCCCCACCACTTGAGCGGGTCGACCGCGCCGCCGGCGGCATCGCCCGCGGCGGACTTGGCCGAGGCCTTGGCGGCCGGCCTGGCCTTGCGGCGCGACGGCGGTGCCTCTTCCTCCTCTTCCTCTTCCTCCGCGTCGAGTTCCTCTTCGTCCTCGAGCTCGACCTCGGGTTCGGGCGCCGCGGCTGCCGGCGCCGGGCTGACCGCCGCGGCCGCCGCATTCGCCTGCCGCGTGAACGCGCCCGCGAGGTCCTCCATGCGCACGTTCATGCCGCGCAGGGTGGACAGCGTCATCTTCTGCACCTCCAGCGCCTGAATCGTGGCCTTGAGCGCATGGCCGTTCTGCTCGAGCCAGTACTGCACCGTCTTGAGTTCCTGGATGCGCTTGTCGACCTCCTCGACGCTCATGGTGGGCGCCACCCAGCTCGCCATGCTCGGGATGCCGGGCACGGAACCGGCGCCGCTCGCGCCGGCCGCGAGGTTCTTGAGGAAGTCGAAGCCGGGTACGAACTGGCTGAAATCGAAGGGTTGGCTGGCTTTGTTCATGCGGCAGGTCTCCGGTCTGGCGGGTGTTGTGCTGCCAGCTTACTCCAAGGCAGGGCCCGCCCCGCCCGGCTCAAAGCTCGTCGCGCGTCCTGGCGAAGACCTTCCAGAAGCTCGCGTCCTGCGAGCTGGCGAAGTTGATGCGCATCAGCGTGGTGGGCGGCCGGCGCGCATGGAACAGCGAGCCCGGCGCCAACAGGTAGCCCTGGTCGAGCATGCGCTGGGTCAGCACGTCGGTGTCGACGCCGGTGTCGACCCAGCCGAACAGCCCCGCGGGCTCGGACGCGAAGGTGCAGCCGTGCGCCAGCACCAGCTTGGCGGCGCGCGCGCGCGCGCCCTCCAGCCGGATGCGCACGCGCTCCGAATGGCGCCGCAGCTGGCCCTGGTCGATGCACCACGAGAGCGCCCGCTCGAACAGCGCGGGCGAGGTCAGGGTGGCCAGCAGCTTGGTCTCGAGCAGCCGCTCCTTGAGCGCGGGCGAGGCGGCCAGGAAGCCGATGCGCCAGTTGGGCGCGAGGATCTTCGCGAAGCCGCTGACGTAGATGGTGCGCTGCAGCCCGTCGAGCGCGCTGAGCCGGGTCGCGTGCTCGGGCGCGAGGTGGCTGTAGGTGTCGTCCTCGACGATGTGGAAGTCGTGCTCGTTGGCCAGCTTCAGCACGCGGTGCGCGCTGTTGGGCGACAGGCTGTAGCCGGTCGGGTTGTGCAGCACGCTCACGCTGACGAACAGCTTCGGGCTGTGCAGCGCGCAGTACTGCGCCATCACGTCGAGGTCGGGCCCGTCGGCGCGGCGCGGCACCGGCAGGATGCGCATGCCCAGCGCCTCGAGGCGCGCGAACTCGAGCGCCCAGCCGGGCTCCTCGACCATCACCGGATCGCCGGCGCGCAGCATGGTGCGGCTCACGATGTCCAGCGCATGGGTGGCGCCGATGGTGGTCACGATCTGGTCGGGCGCGGCCGGCACGTTGATGCCCACCAGCTTCTGCGACAGGCTGCGTCGCAGCGCCGCGTCGCCCGCGGGCTCGCCGTACTGCAGCGACAGCTCCTGCAGCATCGCGGTGCTGGTCATGCGCCGCACCGCCGTCGGCATGAACGAGGAATCGAGCCAGTCGGGCGGGAACACGCCCATGCCGGGCTGCGGCTTGTCGCTCGGGCGGTGGAACATGCTGCGGATCAGCGAGCTGGCGTCGGCCGGCGTGCGCGAGGCCATCATCTGCGTGACCATCGACAGCGCGCTGACCTGCAGCGGGTCGCCGGGCGGCTGGGCCGGGTCGCGGCCGGGATCGCGGCCCGAATCGCGCACGAAGAAGCCGCGCTGGCGCCGCGCCTCCACCAGCCCGAGCGCCAAGAGCTGGTCGTAGGCGGCCACCACGGTGTAGGGGCTCACGCCCTGCTGGCGCGCGCACTCGCGCACCGAGGGCAGGCGCGCGCCCGGCAACAGCAGCCGGTTGCGGATGCGTTCGGCCAGGCGATCGGCCAGCTGGGCGGTCAGCGACTGGGACGAGGTTCGTGTCAGCATCGGCGTTCGATCTGTGTTGTACGCAAGCCCGATACAGATTGGCAGTGTGTACGACCATCTGTACTGGAACTGTAATGGTCCAAAGTTTAGAGTGTGTGTCATGAACTGGCAAGAATTCACCGCCCTGCTGGTGCTGGCCACGGCGATGAGCTTCTCGCCCGGCCCCAACACCACGCTGTCGACCACCCTCGCGGCCAACGGCGGCCTGCCGCGCGCGATGCGCTTCGTGGTCGCGGTGCCCGTGGGCTGGACCCTGCTGCTCGCGCTGTGCGCGGCCGGCCTGGGCGCGCTGGTGATGGCGGCGCCCGCGCTGCGCTGGGCCATCAAGGCGCTGGGCATCGCCTACCTGCTGTACCTCGCGTTCAAGCTCGCCACCAGCACCACGCTGGGCCGCGCCGACGATGCCAATCTGTCGGTCGGCTTCGTGCAGGGCGTGGCGCTGCAGTTCCTCAACATCAAGGCCTGGTTGCTGGCGCTCACGCTGGTGGCCGGCTGGATCGCGGGCCAGGCCGAGCCGCTGCACCGCTTCGCCATCGTCGCGCCCGTGATGCTGGTCTACGCCTTCGCGAGCAACTTCACCTATGCGCTGGCCGGCGCGCTGCTGCGCGAATGGCTGTCGAAGGGCCAGCGCCTCGCCTGGTTCAACCGCGCGATGGCCGCCGTGCTGGTGCTCACCGCCTGGTGGATGCTGCGCGTCTAGGTCCGCCATGAAGATCAAGGACGAAACCCTCGGCATGTGGCTCGGCGTGATCGGCGTGGCGCTGTTCGCGGTCACGCTGCCGATGACGCGGCTGGCCACCGGCACGCAGGCGCAGCCGCAGCTCTCGCCGTGGTTCGTCACGCTCGGCCGGGCCGCGCTCGCGGGCCTGCTGTCGGCCGTGTTCCTGCTGGTCACGCGCTCGCCGCGGCCGGCGCCCCACCAGTGGAGGCCGCTGGGCATCGCGGTGCTCGGCAACTGCATCGGCTTTCCGCTGCTGCTGGCCTATGCGCTGCGCGTGGTCACGGCCAGCCATGCGGCGGTGGTGACGGCGCTGCTGCCGCTGGTCACGGCCGCGGTTGCGGCCTGGGTGCTGCACCAGCGCGCGCGGCTCGGCTTCTGGCTCTGCGCCATCGCGGGCAGCCTGCTGGTGGTGGTGTTCTCGCTGGTGCGCGCAAGCCAGAACGGCCACGGCTTCGGTTTCGAATGGGCCGACCTGCTGCTGGTCGGCGCCGTGATCGCCGCCTCCTTCGGCTACATCTACGGCGCGCAGGTCACGCCCGCGCTCGGCGCCGAGCGCGTGATCTGCTGGGTCTGCGTGATGGCACTGCCGGTCACCCTGCCGGCCACGCTCGTGTTGTGGCCCGTGCAGCCGATCGCCACCGCCTCCTGGCTGGGCTTCGTCTACGTCGGCATGTTCTCGATGTGGATCGGCTTCTTCGCCTGGTACCGCGGCCTGGCCCTCGGCGGCGCGCTGCGCGTGAGCCAGACGCAGCTGCTGCAGCCCTTCCTCTCGATCCTGGTGTCGATCCCGCTGCTGGGCGAGCCGCTCGACGTGGTCACGCTGGGCTTCGCGGCCGCGGTGGTGGCCACGGTGGTGGTCGGCAAGCGGCTGTCGCAGCCGCCGGCGCCCGCCGCCCCCGCCATTCGCGGGCCCGTCGGCGCCGTGGACTGATCGCGCCCGCCGTCTTACCCTCGCATCCGCACCCCGTTCGTTCGCATCGCCCCTCACCGTCAGAAAGAAGACTCCCATGAACTGGAAACTCGCCGCCCGCGCCGCCAAGATGAACCCGTCGGTGCTGCGTGAAATCCTCAAGGTCACCGAGCGCCCCGGCATCATCAGCCTGGCCGGCGGCCTGCCCTCGCCCAAGACCTTCCCGATCCAGGCCTTCGCCGACGCCTGCGCCGAGGTGCTGCACAACGACGGCCAGGCCGCGCTGCAGTACGCCGCCAGCGAGGGCTTCGCGCCGCTGCGCCAGGCGGTGGCCGACATGCTGCCGTGGAACGTCGATCCCTCGCAGGTGCTGATCACCACCGGCTCGCAGCAGGGCCTCGACCTGGTCGCCAAGGTGCTGATCGATCCGGGCAGCAAGGTGCTGGTCGAGACCCCGACCTACCTCGGCGCGCTGCAGGCCTTCGGCCCGATGGAACCCAACCCCGTGGGCGTGGCCAGCGACGACGACGGCGTGATCGTCGAGGACCTGGTCGCCAAGGCCAAGGATGCACGCTTCATCTACCTGCTGCCCAACTTCCAGAACCCCACCGGCCGCACCATGACCGAGGAACGGCGCGCCGCCGTGTCGGCCGCCGCCGCCGCGGCCGGCCTGCCGATCGTCGAGGACAACCCCTACGGCGAGCTCTGGTTCGACGAAGCCCCGCCGCTGCCGCTGGCCGCGCGCAACCCCGAGGGCGTGATCTACCTCGGTTCGTTCTCGAAGGTGCTGGCACCGGGCCTGCGCCTGGGCTTCCTGGTGGCGCCCAAGTCCATCTACCCGAAGCTGCTGCAGGCCAAGCAGGCGGTCGACCTGCACACGCCGATCTTCACGCAGCGCATGGTGTCGGCCGTGATGAAGGACAACTTCCTCGAGCGCCACGTGCCCACCATCCGCGCGCTCTACAAGCGCCAGCGCGATGCGATGAGCGCCGCGCTCACGCGCGAGATGGCCGGCCTGGACGTGAAGTTCAACGCGCCCAAGGGCGGCATGTTCCTGTGGGCACGCCTGCCCGAGGGCATCGACACCGTGACCCTGCTGCCCAAGGCGGTCGAGCGCAACGTGGCCTTCGTGCCCGGCGCGCCCTTCTATGCCGGCGAAGGCGACGCGCGCACGCTGCGGCTGTCGTTCGTGACCGCGAGCGTCGAGGAGATCGACACCGCGATCGCCGCGCTGGCGCAAACGGTGCGCGAGGAGCTCGCGCTGGCCGGCGACAAGCAGCTCGCGGCCGCGCAGATCTGAGCGCGCGCAGCCACCGGAGCCTGTCTTGATCGGCCTCGCCACCCTCTCGCTGTTCCTGCTCGCGGTGCTGGCGCTGTTCCTGTCGCCGGGCCCGAACATGGCCTTCGTGCTCTCGCACGGCGTGGCCCATGGCCCGCGCGGCGGCTTCGCGGCGGCGCTCGGAATCTCGGCCGCCGACCTGGTGCACACGCTGTTCGCCGCCACCGGCGTGACCGCGCTGGTGGCCGCCTGGCCGCCGTCCTTCGACCTGCTTCGCTACGCGGGCGCGCTGTACCTGCTGTGGCTCGCCGCGCAGGCGCTGCGCAGCGGCGGCGGCCTGCGCCCGGGCGTGCAGGCGCGGCCGGCCGGCTTCGGCCGCATCGTGCGCATGGCCCTGCTGAACAACCTGGTCAATCCGAAGGCGCTGCTGTTCTTCATGGTGTTCCTGCCGCAGTTCGTCGATCCCGCGCGCGGCAGCGTGCCGCTGCAACTGGTGCAGCTCGGCATCGTGCTGTCGCTGGCGGCGCTGGGCTTCAACACCCTGCTGGGCGCCTGCAGCGGACAGGTCGGGCGCTGGCTGCAGCGCCGCCCCGGCGCCGAGAAATTCCAGCGCGGCCTGCTCGCCACCGTGATGCTGGCGCTCGCGGTGCGCCTGCTGTTCCTCGACCGACCCGTGCCGCGCTGAAAAGGTCCCCATGAATGTCCTGAAGATCGCGGCCTTCTCGGATGGCGAGCAAGGCGGCAATCCCGCCGGCGTCGTCATCGCCGAGGCCCTGCCACCCGAGGCGCGGATGCAGCGCATCGCCGCCGACGTGGGCTTCTCCGAGACCGCCTTCGCCGCGCGCACCGGCGACGGCTGGCGCGTGCGCTACTTCGCGCCGCAGTCCGAAGTGCCGTTCTGCGGCCACGCGACGATCGCGCTCGGCGCGGCGCTCGCGCTGCAGCACGGCGACGGCGTGTTTCCGCTCACGCTGAACCAGGCGCGGATCACGGTCGAGGGCCGCCGCAACGGCGCCACCGTCGAGGCCGCGCTGCAATCGCCGCCCACGCGCAGCGCCGCCGCCGTGCCGGCCCTGCTGTCGGCCGCGCTGGCGCTGTTCGGTCTCGACGCGGCCGCGCTCGATGCGCGCATCCCGCCGGCCGTCGCCCATGCGGGTGCCGATCACCTGGTGCTGGCGCTCGAGAGCCGCGCGGCGCTGGCGGCGATGCGCTACGAGCTCGAGGCCGGCCGCGCGCTGATGGCCCGCTTCGATCTCACGACCATCGTGCTGCTGCATGCCGAGAGCGCGCAGCGCTTCCACACGCGCAATCCCTTCGCTTCGGGCGGCGTCTACGAAGACCCCGCGACCGGCGCCGCCACCGCAGCGCTGGCGGGCTACCTGCGCGATATCGGCTGGCCGCACGGCGGCGCGATCGACGTGGTGCAGGGCGAGGACATGGGCATGCTGTCGCGCCTGCACGCCGGCATCCCGGCCGCGCCCGGCAGCTCGATCCGCGTCTCGGGCACCGCGCGCATCATGCGGGACTGACCCGAACACCCAATTTCAAGGAAAGACGACGACATGCTCAACATCTGGGGCCGCATCAGCTCGATCAACGTGCGCAAGGTGGTGTGGTGCGCGCAGGAACTCGGGCTGGACTTCCAGCGCACCGAGGCCGGCGGCCGCTTCGGCGTGGTGCAGACCGAGGAATACCTGGCACTGAATCCCAACGCCATGGTGCCCACCATCGACGACGGCGAGGGCGCGGAGCGCGTGGTGCTCTGGGAGTCGAACGTGATCGTGCGCTACCTCTGCGCCAAGTACTCGCACGGTGCCTTTTACCCGGCCGACCTGCCCGCGCGCTTCGACGCCGAGCGCTGGATGGACTGGCAGCAGACCACCCTCAACCGCGCGAGCCGCGATGCCTTCGTGCAATGGGTGCGCACGCCGCCGGCCGAACGCCAGCCGGCGCTGATCGAGGCCTCGGTGCGCGAGAGCGAGGCGCTGTTCGGTCTGCTCGACGCCCACCTCGCGCGCCACCCCTACATCGCCGGCGAGCGCTTCACCATGGCCGACATCCCGATCGGCTGCGAGGCGCACCGCTGGTTCAACCTGCCGGCCGCCGAGTACCGCCGGCCCGGCTGGCCGAATGTCGAGCGCTGGTTCAACGACCTGCTCCTCCGTCCGGGCGCGCGCGGCGTGCTCGATCTCCCTCTCGAGTAAGAAATGAAATCCCGCCCGTTCAAGCAAGTCGACGTCTTCACCGCCCATCCCTACTTCGGCAATCCGCTGGCCGTGGTGATCGATGGCAGCGAGCTCGACGATGCGGCCATGCAGCGCTTCGCGCAGTGGACCAACCTGTCCGAGACCACCTTCCTGCTGCCGCCCACCGATCCCGCGGCCGATTACCGGGTGCGCATCTTCACGCCTGGCGGCGAGCTGCCGTTCGCGGGCCATCCCACCATCGGCAGCTGCCATGCCTGGCTGCAGGCCGGCGGCCAACCCAAGGCCTCCGGCCAAGTGGTGCAGCAATGCGGCGCCGGCCTGGTGCCGCTGCGGCGCGAGGGCACGCGGCTGGCCTTCGCGGCGCCGCCGCTCAAGCGCAGCGCGCCGAGCCCCGCCTTGCTGGCCAAGGTGGCCGGCGCGCTGGGCCTGAAGGCGCAGCAGGTGATCGCCGCGCAGGTGCTCGACAACGGCCCGGTCTGGTTCGGCCTGCTGCTCGAGGATGCCGACGCCGTGCTCGCGCTCGCGCCCGACCATCGCGCGCTGAAGGAACTGGGCGTGAAGGCCGGCGTGGCCGGCGTGCCCACGGTGCACGACACCTCGCTCTTGATCGGCCGCTCGAACCGCGAGGCGCGCGCCTTCGGCAACCGCCCCGCCGTGCCGCTGGACGACGGCGCGAAGATCGACCTCGAGGTGCGCGCCTTCGCCGAGCCGGTCGGCGTGCAGGAAGACCCGGTCACCGGCAGCCTCAACGCCAGCCTGGCCGAATGGCTGATCGCCGACGGCCACATGCCCGCGCGCTACCTGGCCGCGCAGGGCCAGTGCCTGGGCCGCGCGGGCCGCGTCCACATCGAGCGCGACGCCGAGGGTCGGATCTGGGTCGGCGGCGATGCCGTGACCTGCATCGACGGCAACGTCACGCTCTGAACCCGGAAGACCGCGCCATGCACGCCGAAGTCGACCACCTCGTGATCGCCGCCGCCTCGCTGGCCGAGGGCGTGGCCTGGTGCGAGGCCACGCTGGGCGTGGTGCCCGCGCCCGGCGGCGCGCATCCGCTGATGGGCACCCACAACCGGCTACTGAAGGTCGCGAGCGAGACCTTTCCGCGCGCCTATGCCGAGATCATCGCGATCGAGCCGGGCAAGACGCCATCGCGCCCGAACACGCGCCGCTGGTTCGATCTCGACGATGCCGAGCTGCAGGCCGGGCTCGCTCGGCACGGCCCGCGGCTGATCCACTTCGTGGCGCACGTGCCCGATGCGCGCGCCGCCATCCAGGCCCTGGCGCGCGAGGAGCATGCGCACATCGACCGCGGCCACCTGCTCGAGGCCTCGCGCGACACCGCGGCCGGCCGGCTCGAATGGCAGATCGCGGTGCGCGACGACGGCCAGCGGCTGTTCTACGGCGCGCTGCCCACGCTGATCCAGTGGGGCCCGGTGCATCCGGTCGATGCCGTGCCGGCCTCGGGCCTCGCATTGCGCTCGCTGCATGCCACGCATCCGCGCGCGCCGGCGCTGTCGGCCGCGCTCTCGGCCATCGGCCTGCGCGCGCTGCAGGTCGAGGCCGGCCCACCGAACCTCGTGGCCGTGCTCGACACGCCGCGCGGCCCCGTCACCCTGGAATCCCGAGGACTCTGACATGCTGACCCTGACCGAAATCGCCTGGTTCGCGCTCGCCTCGCTGCTGCTCGCGCTCACGCCCGGGCCGAACATGATCTATTGCGTCTCGCGCACCCTGATCCAGGGCCGCCGCGCCGGGCTGATCTCGCTGGGCGGCGTGCTGATGGCCTTCCTGGTGCACCTGTGCGCCGCCGCGCTCGGGCTCACGGCGCTGCTGCTCGCGGTGCCGCTGGCCTTCGACGCGATCCGCTTCGCGGGCGCGGCCTACCTGCTGTGGCTCGCCTGGCAGGCGGTGCGCCCCGGCGGCGCGGCCCCCTTCGAGGCCCGCGCGCTGCCGGCCGACCCGCCGGGCAAGCTGTTCCGCATGGGCTTCCTCACCAACCTGCTGAACCCGAAGGTGGCGATGTTCTACCTCTCGTTCTTTCCGCAGTTCATCCATCCCGAGCGCGGCTCGGTGCTGCTGCAGAGCCTGCAGCTCGGCGCCGCGCAGATGGCCAGCAGCGCCGTGGTCAACACGGCGATGATCGTCGGCGCCGCGAGCATCACGGCCGTGCTGTCGAAGAGCGAAGGCTGGCTGCGCGCGCAGCGCTACGTGATGGGCAGCGTGCTCGCCGCGCTGGCGGTGCGTGTCGCATTGACCGAAAGAAAGTGACCACCATGCGATTCACCCGCGAAGAAATGGAAGCCGCGCTCGCCACCGTGCACGCGGCGATGCCGCCCACGCCGCAGTACGCCTGGCCGCTGCTCGAACGGCGCCTGGGCGCGAAGCTCTGGGCCAAGCACGAGAACCACACGCCGGTCGGCGCCTTCAAGATCCGCGGCGGCCTGACCTACTTCGAGACGCTGGCACGCGAGCGGCCCGAGGCGCGCCACGTGATCAGCGCCACGCGCGGCAACCATGGCCAGTCGCTGGGCTTCGCGGCACGCCGCCACGGCCTGGCCGCGACCATCGTGGTGCCGCATGGCAACTCGGTCGAGAAAAACGCCGCGATGCGCGCGCTCGGCGTCGAGTTGGTCGAGCACGGCGAGGACTTCCAGGCCGCGTCCGAGCATGCGGCCGTGCTGGCCGAGCGCGACGGCTTGCACCGCGTGCCCTCGTTCCACCGCGAGCTGGTGCGCGGCGTGTCGACCGCCTACGTCGAGTTCTTCGAGGCGCTGAAGCACGCGCCGCCCGACGTGCTGTTCGTGCCCATCGGCCTGGGCTCGGGCTTCGCGGGCGCGGCAGCGGCGCGCGCGCACTGCGGCGTCGCCACCAAGATCGTCGGCGTGGTATCGGCCCATG
Organism: Variovorax sp. FG153; assembly: GCF_057809595.1. Taxonomy (NCBI): domain Bacteria; kingdom Pseudomonadati; phylum Pseudomonadota; class Betaproteobacteria; order Burkholderiales; family Comamonadaceae; genus Variovorax; species Variovorax sp. FG153. The sequence continues at coordinate 2,177 of NZ_JBMDKG010000003.1, read as the reverse complement.
CCACCGCCTATCTCGATTCGTTCCGCGCGCGCAGTCCGGTCGAGTCGCCGGTCAGCACGCGCCTGGCCGACGGCATGGCCTGCCGCGTGCCCGTGCCCGAGTCGCTCGAGGTGCTGCTGCGCGAGGCCGACGACGTGATCGCGGTCAGCGACGAGGAGGTCGGCGAGGCGATGCGCATCCTCTTCAGCGACACCCACAACGTGGCCGAGGGCGCGGGTGCCGCCGCGCTCGCGGGCGCGCTTCAGCAGCGGGAACGCTGGCGCGGCAAGACGGTGGGCATCAGCCTGACGGGCGGCAACGTCGACTCGGGCATGTTCGCCGAGGTGCTGGCGAAGGCCTGAGCGCCCCCGCTCTTCTCTCGTTCTTTTTTCAGGACAGCGGGCCGGTGTTCGCGGTGCTCAAGGGCAGGCGCGACACCTCGGCCAGCAGCAGCGCGAGCTGCGCCGCCGCGGCATCGACGACCGCCTGGCCCGCCGGCGCCGTGGCCGCCGCCGCATTGCCCGCCGCGCCCTGCGCGTTGTAGTCCTCGATCGCCCAGCCCAGCTTCGCGCTCCTGCCGTTGCCGAGGATCGCGTAGTCGGCCGCGCGCTGCTCGGAGCTGGAGCGGAAATCCTGTGCCGCGTCCATGCGCACCAGTTGGGGCGCGAGCGCCAGCATCATCGAGGTCTCGATCTCGCCCGCATGCACGCCGAAGCGGTGCTCGTGCGCGCTGAATCGGGCGCCCGCCTCGCCCAGCGGCAGGTTGAACCAGCTCGCGGAATAGACGATCAGCCCGTGCGCGGCGCGCAGCTCGCGCGCCACGATGTCCATCGCGCCCACGTGGCCGCCATGGGCGTTGAACAGCACCAGCTTCTTCACCCCGGCGCGCGCCACCCCGGCGCCGATCTCGCTCCACATGCGGATCAGCGTCTCGGCCGACAGCGTGAGCGTGCCCGCGAAGCGCGCGTGCTCGGGGCTCAGGCCGATCTGCTGGGTCGGCAGGAACAGCACCGGCAGCTCCGCCGGCAGCAGCGGCAGCGCCGCCGCGACGATGCCGTCGGCCAGCACCGTGTCGACCCCGAGCGGCAGGTGCGGCCCGTGCTGCTCGGTGGCGCCCAGCGGCAGCACCGCCACCGTGGCTGCCACATCGAGCGCGGCGAAGTCGCGCGTGGACAGCTGTGACCAGAAGCGGGGCAGGGATACCGTGGGAGCGTTCATCCGGCGATCTTAGAGCGGTGATTCAATCCACGCGACTCCGCCAACCACCCACAAGGACACTCAGATGGATCTCGAACTCCAGGACCGCCACGTACTCATCACCGGCGGCAGCAAGGGCATCGGCCTGGCCTGCGCGCTCGGCTTCCTGCGCGAGGGCGCCCGCGTGAGCCTGGTGTCGCGCGATCCGGCCAACCTGGAACAGGGCCGCCAGGAACTGCTCGCGGCCCACGCGCAGGCCGAGGGCCGCGTCTCGCTGCATGCCGCCGACCTCAAGGACCCGGCGGCCGCCCTGGCCGCGCTCGACGCCGCCGAGCAGGCCTTAGGTGCCGTCGACGTGCTCGTGAACTCGGCCGGCGCCGCGCGCCGCACCCCGCCCGACGACCTCACGCCCGCCGCCTGGCACGACGCGATGGATGCGAAGTACTTCAGCTACATCCACATGATCGACCCGGTGGTCAAGCGCATGGGGCAGCGCGGCAGTGGGGCCATCGTCAATGTCATCGGGCAGGGCGGCAAGGTCGCGAGTCCCGTGCACATGGCCGGTGGTGCCGCCAATGCGGCGCTGATGCTGGTCAGTGCCGGGATGGCTGCGGCTTATGCCGCCAAGGGGGTGCGCGTGAATGCGGTGAATCCTGGACTCACGCTGACTGCGCGGTTGGCCGAAGGGATGAAGGCTGATGCGAAGCTGCAGGGCATCGATACCGACGAGGCGCTGAAGCGGGCCACCGCTCGGCTGCCGCTGGGGCGCATTGCTACGCCGGAAGAAGTCGCGAATACGGTGCTGTTTCTGGCTTCGGGGAAGGCCAGTTATGTGACGGGGGCGATCGTGGCGATGGATGGGGCGGTTACGCCGATGATTTGAGGGGCGTTTCGGCGGGCTGGTGCCTGGGTCTGCTTTGCGTTTTTTTGAGGCTGTTGGCCGGGACTCGCCCCGGCGGGCGAGTCACTTTCTCTTGTCTCGCCAAGAGAAAGTAACCAAA
>NZ_JBMDKG010000029.1:0-108837 GCF_057809595.1 Variovorax sp. FG153 | reverse complement strand
ATGAGGGTGTGCATCCCCTGACCTCGGCCGCCAGCCGCGCCGAAGTCGCCGGCCAAGCCGTCATCGCCGCCCGCAGCGCCGATCCCTATGCCGAAGGCGCCAATGCCGGCCCGGCCCAAGTGATCGTGTCGCAGACCAGCCGCGCCGCCGTCCGTGCCGAAGCGGTTGCCACGGCACACAGCGACAACCCCTACGCCGAAGGCGCTTCGTCGGGCGTGGCGCCGCTGGTCGCCAGCACCGTGGACCGCAACGCGGTTCGCGCACAAGCCCGCGCCGCTGCCCGCGGCGACTCGCTGCCGCTGTAATCGGCACCAAGAACTCGGTCGCATCGTGCGGGTCAGCCCCGCGATGAGGCTAGAGGTTCAGCCAACGAAGAAGCCGGCCCTTGCGAAAGCAGGGGCCGGCTTCTTTGTTGGCGCTGCGCCATCGCGCCGATCGACGGCGAAGAAGGTCCGACCGTCAGCCCGCCCGCTCCTCGACCCCATCCACCCGATCCACATAGAACGCCACGTGGTCCTTGATCCCCGCCACCGCGTCATACGGCGACTCGTAGGTCCACACCGCGTTGACCGAGCGCTCCCCGCCGGCCGGGATGCTGAAGTAGTTGCACTCGCCCTTGTACGGGCAGTAGGTCGTGTGCGTGCTGCGCTCGAGCAGCGACATGTCGACGTCGGCGCGCGGGATGTACTGCACGGCCGGGTACGAGGCCTCGCGCAGGGTGAGGGCGGCGCGGGTGTCGGCGATGGTGCGGCCGCCGAGCGTCACGACCACGCGCGCGGGGTTGGGCGCGACGGTGATCGGATGGTCGGGGCCGGGGATCTTGATGCTTCGGGGGCTGTTCATGGGGCGGGCTCCTGAGGATGGCCGTCCATCTTGCCGCCGGGCGGGTGGGGCCGCGCCGCCCGCGCGAATCCACCTGCCCGCGCCAAGGTCAAGGCGCGGGCCGCGAGCGCGCGCCGCTCAGGCTGCTGTTGCTGTCGCCGCGTTCGCGTAGCGCGCGGCCGGCACGCTGCGCGACAGGTTCGGGCCGAGCGCCTGCCGCGCGGCGTCGAAGCGCTTCCAGTCTTCCACGTCCGGCAGCGAGGGGATGGTGATCAGCTCGCCCGCGTCGAAGCCGGCCAGGGCGCTGTCGACCAGGTCCTCGGCCGACATCACGATCTCCTGCGGCAGGTGCTCCACCGGCACGCCCGCGATGCCCCAGAAGTCGGTGCGCGTGGCGCCCGGCAGCACGGCCTGCACCTTCACGCCCTTGGCGCCGAGCTCGTGGTGCAGCGACTGGCTCAGGTTGACCACATAGGCCTTGCTGCCGCTGTAGCTGCCGTTGAGCAGCTCGGGCGAGAGCGCGACGATCGAGGCGATGTTGATCAGCGCGCCGCCGCCGCGCGCGACGAAGCCCGGCGCCACGGCGCGCGTGAGGCGCGTGAGCGCGACCACGTTGAGCTGGATCATGGTGTCGATCTGGTCGGGGTCGGAATCGAGCAGGGTCGCGGTGGCGCCGAGGCCGGCGTTGTTGAGCAGCAGGGTGATGCGTTCGTCGCTGCGCAGCCGCTCCTCGACCCGGCGCAGGTCGGCGGTGGCCGTGAGGTCGGCCGCGAGCACCTCGACGCGGCGGCCGGTCTCCCTGACGAGCCGTTCGGCCAGGGCTTCGAGGCGCTCCTTGTTGCGCGCCACCAGCACGAGGTCGTAGCCGCGGCGCGCGAGGCGCTCGGCGTAGACGGCGCCGATGCCGGTGGAAGCGCCGGTGATCAGCGCGGTGCCCTTGCCGGGGGCGGAGATGGCGATGTCTTGCGAGCTCATGGGAAAGGTCCTTGGATGTCGAAGGGGATGAGGAAAGGTGGTTTGACAGCCAGGAGTTTGGGTCGGACACTTATGTCTCAAATGACATGTTTCCCTCATTTAAAGACATCATGACCCAGCGCATCGGACTCGTCGTCTTTCCCGGTTTCCAGATCCTCGACCTGGTGGCGCTCTCGGTTTTCGAGCTCGCGAACGCCGAGGCGGGGCGCACGGTCTACGAGCTCGAGGTGCTGTCGGAGCACGGCGGCCCGGTGGCCAGCACGGCCGGCGTCACGGTCGATTCGCGCGCCTTCGACCGGCGCCGCTTCGACACGCTGCTGGTCGCGGGCTCGACCACGGTGCCGCCGAGTTCGGGCGGCCTGCTCGATTTCCTGCGCCGCGCGCTGCCGCGCACGCGGCGCCTGGGCAGCATCTGCACTGGCGCCTTCGTGCTGGCCGAGGCCGGCCTGCTCGACGGTCGCCGCGCCACCACGCACTGGCACTTCGCGCGCGAACTGCAGCGCGGCTTTCCGGCGATCAAGGTGGAGGAGGACGGCATCTTCATCCAGGACGGCCCGGTCTGGACCTCGGCCGGCATGACCGCCTGCATCGACCTCGCGCTCGCGCTGGTCGAGGGCGACCTGGGCCTCGAGCTGTCGCGCTCGGTGGCGCGCAAGCTGGTCATCTACCACCGGCGCGCGGGCGGGCAGTCGCAGTTCTCGGCGCTGCTCGAGCTCGAACCGCGCACCGACCGCATCCAGCAGGCGCTCGACTATGCGAAGAAGAACCTGCACAAGAACCTCTCGGTCGACCAGCTCGCCGAGGTGGCGCACCTGAGCCCGCGCCAGTTCAGCCGCGCCTTCCTGGCCGAAACCGGCCAGTCGCCGGCGCGCGCGATCGAGAAGCTGCGCGTGGAGACCGCGCGCATCCTGATCGAGGAGGGCGGCCAGTCGGTCGACCGCATCGCGGCGCAGACCGGCTTCTCCGATCCCGAGCGCATGCGGCGCGCCTTCCACCGCGCCTTCGGCCAGCCGCCGCAGAGCCTGCGCCGCGCGGCGGCGCGCACGCACGTACCCGCGATGTAGATCGCGGCATCCGGATCGCCGCGGCGCGCGTACCTGTTGCCATGACCGCCGTTCGGATCGCCAATTTCGTCGTGTTCCAGCTCGCCTGGTTCGCGGCCGTGCTCGGCGCGGCGCATGGCCATCCGCTGTGGGGCACGGCCTGCGTCGCGGCGGCGATCGCCTGGCACCTGTGGGTGTCGGCCCGGCCCGCGCAGGAGGCCCGGCTGGTGGCCATCGCCTGCGCGCTGGGCGTGGTGATCGAGACCGGCCATGCGCTCGGCGGGCTGGTGCGCTACCCCTCGGGGCAGCCGGTCGCGCAGCTCGCGCCGTACTGGATGGTCGCGCTATGGGGCCTGTTCGCGATCGCGCTCAACGTCACCTTGCGCTGGCTGCGGCGGCGCTACCTGCTCGCGGCCGTGCTGGGCGCGGTCTGCGGGCCGGCGTCGTTCGTCGCGGGCGTGAAGCTCGGCGCGGCCCAGTTCGTCGACCGGGTACCGGCGCTCGCGGTGCTGGCCGTCGTCTGGGCCGTGGCGATGCCGCTGCTGGTGTGGCTCGCGCAGCGCTTCGACGGCGTAGGCGAGCCGACGCGTTAGAAGTCGCGCGCGAGCTCGTCGGCCCGCGCCCTGGCGCGCGCGAGGTTCGCGGCCACCGCCTCGGGCGGTGCCAGCGTCGGTGCCACGGCCAGCTCCACCACGTCGACGATGCCGAGGAACTCGAGCCAGGTGCGCATGTACGGCTTCTGGAAATCGCGCGCATGCGAGGGCAGGCCCACCGGGTAGTCGCTCGCGCTCGAATAGACCAGCGCCGCGCGCTTGCCATGCAGCAGGCCGGTGTAGCCCTCCTGCGCCGACCAGCGCCAGTTCTCGCCCGGCAGGGTCACGACGTCGATGTAGTGCTTCAGCCGGTAGGGCAGTCCGAAGTTCCACATCGGCAGGCTGAACACGTACTTGTCGGCCGCGTTGAACTCCTGCGCGAGGCGCACGGCGCGCTGCCAGTGCCGCCGCTGTTCGTCGGTGGCGGTTTGCGCGCGCAGCACCGCGAACTTGGCATCGATCATGGTGTCGTCGAAGGGCGGCAGGTCGAGCGCCCAGACGTCGAGGGTGCGGATCTCGGCCGCGGGGTCGCGCTCGCGCAGCCGCTGCAGGAAATGTTGCGCCGTGTCGATCGAGCGCGAGCGCCCGCCCGAGGGCGAGGCCTGGATGTGAAGGATCGTCGAAGCCATGCCGCTCAGCCCTCCAGCGTGCGCAGGCCGACGGTACCCGCCACCACCAGCGCGATGCAGGCCATGCGCGGACCCGACAGCGTCTCGCCGAAGGCGAGCACGCCCATCAGCACCACGCCGACCGAGCCGATGCCGGTCCACACCGCATAGGCCAGGCCCAACGGCAGATAGCGCAGCGACCTGGCGAGCAGGAAGATGCTCAGCAGCGCGCTCGCCACGCCGACGACCGAGGGCCAGAGCCGGGTCCAGTCCTCCGAGCGCTTGAGCGCCGCGGCCATCGCGATCTCGACCACGCCGGCCGCCAGCAGTAACAACCATCCCATGATCCGTTCCTCCGTTGTGTGCAGGGTTGATGTGGAGACGGATAATTCCGGCCCAGGCACCAAGCCACAAGTACGCACCTTCTGGTAACCATGGGAATCGCCATGCCCGCATCGAAGAAACCCGCCGCCGTGGCAGAGCCCGCGCCCGCCGACGTCTGGAGCGCCGGCTGTCCCTCGCGCCGCGTGCTCGAGCTCGTCGCCAACAAGTGGGCGCTGCTGATCATTCCGCTGCTGCGCGACGAGCCGCTGCGCAACAACGAACTGCTGCGCCGGGTCGGCGGCATCTCGCAGAAGATGCTCACGCAGACGCTGCGCGATCTCGAGATCAATGGCCTGGTGCTGCGCGAGGACCACCAGACCGTGCCGCCGCACGTCGAGTACCGGCTGAGCCCGCTGGGGCTGTCGCTGAGCCGCACGCTGATCGCGGTCGACCGCTGGGCCGAGGCCAATCACGCGGAGATCGACCGCGCGCGGCAGGCCGCGATCGCCGCGCTCTGAAGTCGCTGTTCAGTCGAGCGTGATGCCCACGCGCTTGATCACGCCGCCCCATTTCTCCGATTCGCTGCGCATCAGCCGCGCGAAGTCCTCGGGCGTGCCGGGCAGCACGTCGCCGCCCGCGCCGGCCAGGCGCTGCGCCACGTCGGGCGCGGCCAGCACCTTCTGCAGCGAGGCATTGAGCCGCTGCACCACAGGCTGCGGCGTGCCCTTGGGCGCGAGGATGCCGAACCAGCCGATGGCCTCGAAGCCCGGGTAGCCCGACTCGGCCACGGTCGGCAGTTCGGGCGCGATCGGCGAGCGCGTGGCGCTGGTGACCGCCAGCGCATGCAATCGGCCGGCCTTCACCAGCGGCATCGAGGTCACCATGGTGTCGAAGGCGAAGCTGACCTGGCCGCCCATGAGGTCGGTCAGCATCGGCCCCGCGCCCTGGTAGGGGATGTTCGAGACCTCGATGCCGGCCTGCGCCTTGAAGGCTTCCACCGCCAGGTGCGTGGTGCTCGCGCGCACGCCCGAGCCGTAGTTGATCTTGCCGGGCGCGGCCTTGGCGGCGGCCACCAGCTCCTTCATGTTCTTCGCCGCGAAGCGCGGATTGGCCACGACCATCAGCGGCGTGCGCGCGGCCGTGCCCACGGGCACCAGGTCGTTGAACACGTCGAAGCGCATGTCCTTGTAGAGGAAGTGGTTCACCACCACCGCGGTGCTGCCCATCAGCAGCGTGTAGCCGTCGGCCGTGCTCTTGGCCACGTAGTCGGCCGCGATGTTCTGCGAGGCGCCGGGCCGGTTCTCGACCAGCACCGGCTGGCGCAGGTCCTGCGCGAGCTTCTCGCCGACGATGCGCGCCGCGAGGTCGGCCGGCCCGCCGGGCGGGAAGCCCACCACGAGGTGGATCGGCTTCGAGGGATAGGCACCCTGCGCGATGGCGCACAGGGGCGCGGCCAGCGCGAGGCCGGCGGCGAGCAGCAGCGCGCGGCGCGGCGAGGAAGGGCGGTGGCGGAAAGTCATGGCATGTCTCCAGCAAGAGGGCGTGCGGATGCGCCCTCGGGTTCGTGTTCAGGGGAGGTGGCTCGGATGCGCGGTGCCCGGCGAAGGCCAGTGCGCGCGCAGGAAGGGCAGCAGCTCGGCGAGCACCGCCTCGGGCGCTTCTTCCATCATCAGGTGGCCGCAGTCGATCTCGCCGCCACCCACGGGCGTGCCTTCGGCGGTCGCGTCGCGCCAGATGTGGATCGGCGTGCGTTCGGCCGGGAAGCGCCCGCGCTCCCACAGCACATGCACCGGGCAGCGCACGCGCTCGCCGGCGGCACGGCCGTGTTCGTCGTGTTCGAGGTCGATCGACGCGGCGGCGCGGTAGTCCTCGATCATCGCGTGGCGCACGCTCTCGCGCGAGAAGGCGCGCAGGTACTCGGCATGGGCCTCGGGCGTCACGGCGTCGAAGCGCCGCACCATGTTGCGCAGCGTCCAGTCGAGGAAGAAGGCCGGGTCGGCCGCGAGCAGGCGCTCGGGCAGGTCGAAGGGCTGGGCCAGCATGAACCAGTGCCAGCTCTTGAGGCCGAAGTCCTTGTTCGCGCGCGCCCACATGTCGACGGTAGGAATCACGGTGATCGAGCCGAAGGCCGCGACGCGTTGCGGATGGTCGAGGCACAGCCGGTGCGCGACGCGCGCGCCGCGGTCGTGGCCGATCGCCGCGAAGCGCTCGAAGCCCAGCGCGCGCATCAGCGCCGCCTGGTCGGCCGCCACCGCGCGCTTGCTGTGCGCCGCGTGCAGCGGATCGCCGGGCGGGCCGAGGCTGTCGCCGTAGCCGCGCAGGTCGGCCGCCACCACCGTGTAGTGGCGCGCGAGCGCCGGCGCCACCCGGTGCCAGGCCGCATGCGTCTGCGGGTAGCCGTGGAGCAGCAGCAGGGGCGGGCCCGAGCCGCCGATCTCCGCGAAGATCCGCGCTTCGCCCACGTCGACGAGGCGCGCCTCGAAGCCGTCGATGAAGGCGCGCGTCATGCCGCCACCTCCAGCCGCTCGGGCGCGATCGCGAGGATCGCGGGTTCGAAGAAGTCGGTCATCAGCCCGAGCTGCCGCTCCATCATGTGGCGGCCTTCGTGCGCGATGCAGCCGCGCTCGCGCGCCACCTGCAGCAGCGGCGTGACGGCCGGCGCCATGATGACCTCGGCCACCCAGAGGCCGGCGCGCAGCGCGCTGGCGGGCACGGGCAGTGGATCGTCCGCGCGCATGCCGACCGGCGTGGCGTTCACCAGCAGTTCGGCCTCGCCGGGCTCGCGGCCGTTCCAGGTGCTGGCCTCGACGCCATGCAATTGCAACTGCCGTGCGAGTGCTTCGGCTTTCGCCGCGTCGATGTCGCACACGCGCACCGAGCGCGCGCCGGCATCGGCGAGTGCGAAGGCAATGGCCGAGGCCGCGCCGCCCGCGCCCGCGATGCAGGCCGCGCGTCCGCGCGGATCGAAGCCAGCGGCGCGCAGTCCCGCCACGAAGCCGCTGCCATCGAGCAGCTCGCCCTGCCAGCCGCCCTGCGCGGTGCGGCGCACCACGTTGGCGGCGTTGGCACGCTCGGCACCGGGCAGCAGGCCATCGCCGAGCAGGTCCGCCACGCGCTGCTTGTGCGGCACGGTGACGATGAAGCCCGCGAGGTTGTGCAGCGTGAGCAGCGCAGGCAGCAGGGCCGCCACGTCGTCGGCGCGCACATGCATCGGCACCAGCACGGCATTGAGGCCCGCCTGCTGCAGCCGGGCCGTGAGCGGCGCGGGCGCCTTCACCTGCGCGACCGGGTCGCCGAGGATGCCGAGCACCGCGGTGCGGCCGTCGAGCCGCAGCGCGGGTTGAAGAGAGACGTTCGTGTCAGTGAAGGGCATGTGCGTGTTCCTGCTGCGGTCGTGCGACGGCATCGAGCCAGCGCCTGGCCGTGGTGTACGCCAGTTCGGCGCGCCTTGCCATGCCGAGGTGATGGCGGCGCACGGCCGAGGGCGCCTCGATCGACAGCACGGCATCGGCCGCCACCGCATCGAGCACATCCGCCAGCGGCAGCGCGCCTTCGCTCGGCAGCAGGCGGTGCGCGCGTGCTTCCTCGCCGGGCGACAGGGCCGGATGGCGCCGCGCGGGTGCATCGCTGAACTGCGCCCAGCTGCGCGCGATTCCCGGCGTGCGCGCGATGCGATCGGCCGTCGCGCCGCTGCGAAAGAAGTGCAGCGTGTCGACCAGCACATGCACGTTCGATCGCCCGGTCTCGCGCACCAGCCGCAGCGCGGCATCGAGCGTGGGCACGGCCGTGTAGACCATGAACTCGAGCCCGAGCGAGAGGCCATGCGCACCCGCGATCTCGCCGAGCGCCGCGAGGTGGGCGGCGGCCCGCGCGTGATCGTCGTCGTCGCCATTCACCACCAGCCAGCGCGCCCCCAGCGACGCCGCCACCGCCAGCATCGGCTCGAAGCGCCGCGCCTCGAAGCCGGCCGACAGCCGCACCACCTCGACGTCGTGCACCTTCACGTCCAGCGCGCTCATCAGCGCGCGCGTCTCGGCCAGCATCGGCGAGCCTTCGTGCATCGGATGCGGCGCCTCGCCCGGCCGGGCCGGATGCAGGCGCAGGCCGACCGAGCGAAAGCCCGCCTCGCCGGCCGCGCGCACCAGCTCGGGCGGCGTGGCGTCGAGCAGGCTCAGGTGCGCGAGCGACAGCGTGCGGCCCACTACAGCGTCCCCTCGAGCACGGCGCCGTCGGCGATCAGCGTGCGGCGCAGTCGTGCGCGGTCCACGTCGCGCACATCGCCGCTCCAGCCGTCGTCGAGCGCGCACAGCGCCGCCGCGGTGCCGGCGGCCTGGCCCATCGCCATGCAGGTGCCCATCACGCGCACCGAGCTCTGCGCCTCGCGCGTGCTCGAGATGCAGCGCCCCGCCACAAGCAGCCGGCGCTGGCCGCGCGGCACCAGGCATTCGTAGGGGATGTCGTAGGAGCCGCCCTCGGCGATGGTCTCGTGCCGGTGGCCGTCGACCGCGAGGATGTCGAGCTCGTGGCCGCCCTTGGCGATGCCGTCGGCGCGCTTGCGGCCCTGCATGATGTCGGCCTCGTCGAGCACGTGCTCGCCGAGGATGCGCCGCGTCTCGCGCACGCCGATCTTCGGCGCCACCGCCGCCAGCGCCGCCTGCTCGAAGCCCGGCACGCGCCGGCGCAGGAAGGCCAGGCCCTGCGACACCTGCGCCATCAGCCGCGGCAGCGCCTCGCTCAGCGAGGCCGCGCGCGTGCCGTCCACGCCCGCGAGCTGGGTCGAGTTGATGCTGACCTCCTTGCGCGCGGTCGAGGTCGGCACGATCGCGAGCACCGAGGTCGGGTACATCTCGCCGGCATCGATCGCCTCCTTGAGCAGGCCCTGCGTGCCGCGCAGCAGCACCTTGGGCTGGCCCTGGGCGTACAGCGCCTCGGCGCACTGGCGCGCATCCATGCCCAGGCCCGGGTAGTCGCCGAGGCCGAAGTGCGCGGGGTTGTCGCGCACGAAGCGCAGCAGCGGCTCGGTCTCGACGCCGCACACGCGGTAGACCAGGCTCGGCGGCTGCAGCGCGCCGCTGCCGGGCGCGCCTTTCTCGCTCGGTGCGCCCGCGGCCACGGCCACATCGCCGTCGCCCGAGCAGTCGATCACCACGCGCGCCGCGTACCAGGCCTCGCCGCCCTTGTGCATCAGCCGCACGCGGGTTTCATCGCCATCGGTCTCGATGCCGCAGAAGAAGGCCTGCACGCGCAGGTGCACGCCGGCCTCGGCCACGGCCTGCATCACGGCGATCTTCATGAGCTCGGTGTCGAAGCACACCAGGTGCAGCGCGCGGTAATCGAACACCGGGCCGATGTAGCCGCCCAGCGGCTTGAGCCGGTCGAGCAGCTCTGTGACCACGCCGCCCACGATCCAGTCGCCACGCGTCGAGAGGCAGCCGAGCATCGAGATGCCGCTGATCAGCTCGCCGCCGATCATCGGCGCCGATTCGACCAGCAGGGTGCGCGCACCGCCGCGCGCGGCCGAGATCGCGGCCGCCACGCCGGCGCTGCCGCCGCCGATCACGATCACGTCGAAGCGGTTCTCGCCGGGGATGTCTTGTCTTTGCGTCATGCCTTCTTTCATTGCTTGGGAGCCGGCAGCGCCGGGAAGATCGTTTCCATGCCCATCGCGATCGCGAGCAGCGCGCGGTCGCTGTTCCACAGGCCGTCGATGGCCAGGCCGATCGGCAGGCCCTCGTCGGACAGCGCGATCGGCACCGTCACGCCCGGCAGCACGGCCGTGCTGGTGGGGCCGGTGTTCGCGATGTAGGCGGCCAGCGTGCTGGTGGTGCGGCCGTTGATCGTCACGCTCATCTCGGTGCCGCGGATCGGCAGCGCCGGCGCCAGCGTCACGGGGTAGAGCAGGGCGTCGAGCCGGTTGCTCTCGAACGCACCGCGCAGCAGCGCCTGCAGCTTCGGCCGCTCGACCTTGAGCGCGGTCTCGTAGGCCTCGCGCGTCGGCGCGCTGGCCGACACGATGCGGTTGCGAAAACCCGCCGCCACGTCGGGGCTCGCGATGTCGGCCACCAGCCGGTCGAGGCTCACGCCGGTCTTGTACTTCGCGAGAAAGGCGGCGATGCCCACGCGCGCTTCGTAGTCGGTGACCGGCGCGACCCTGGCCGCGACCTCGCGCAGCTGCGGGATCTCGATCTCGACGATCTGCGCGCCCGCGCCCTTGAGCTTGTCGAGCGCGGCATCGAAGGCGCGGCGCGTGGCCTCGTCGGCGTTGTCGTAGAAGGCCGCGCGCGCCACGCCCAGGCGCAGGCCCGCGGGCGGCCTGGGCTGCACCTGGCCGCGGCTGCCCGAGAGGACCTCGTCGAGCAGCGCCAGGTCGGCCACGCTGCGCGCCAGCGGGCCGATGGTGTCGCGCGCGGTCGAGACCGGCAGCACGCCTTCGCCCGAATAGCGCCCCGCGGTCGGCCGCAGCCCCACGATGCCGTTGAGCGCGGCCGGGATGCGCACCGAACCGCCGGTGTCGGTGCCGAGCGCGGCCGGCACGATGCGCGCGCCCACGGCCGCGCCCGAGCCGCCGCTCGAGCCGCCCGCGAAGCGGCTCGGGTCGTAGGCATTGCCCACCGCGCCATAGGCGAAGTTGTTGCCGGTGGCGCCGAAGGCCAGTTCGTGCAGGTTGAGCTTGCCGATCACGATCGCGCCCTCGGCGCGCAGCCGCGCCACGGCCGGCGCGTCCTGCGTCGCCACATAGCCCTGCAGCGCGCGCGTGCCGCCGGTGAAGGGCAGGCCCTTGACGAGGATGTTGTCCTTGATCGCGACCGGCACGCCATGCAGCCGTCCGAGCTTGCGGCCCTGCGCCACGGCGCGGTCGGCCTCGGCGCAGGCGCGGCGCGCGCCGATGCGGTCGATGGTGATGAAGGCATGCAGGTCCTGGTGCAGGTCGGCCGCGCGCAGCGAGCGCTCGACCAGTTCGCAGCTGGTGGTGGTGTGCGCGCGGATCGCGGTGGCGGCCTCGAGCAGCGTGGGCATGGGCGCGGGCTGCGCGTGCGCGACGCCGGCCAGCGCCAGGCATGCGATCGCGGCGGCGGGTTGGAGGATGAGCTTCATGGGAGCAAGAGGAGGTGGGATGAATCAGGCATGCGCATCGAGCAGCCGCGCGATCGTGTCGGCGTGGTCGACCATCGCGTCGTGGCCGCCCTGCACCTCGACGAAGGTCCAGGCCGGGTCGTTGCGCAGCCGTGCCTTGTGCGCGTCGAACACCGGCATGGCGGGCGCCGAGGCCGCGATGTAGAGCCGCTTGCGCGCGGCCGCGCCGGGCGCGGCGCGCAGCGAGATCGGCTGCAGGTAGGTGCCGTTCGGGTGGTCGGTCAGGCGCGCGTCGACCCAGGCGATGTCGGCCGGATTGCCGAGACCGAAGGCCTTGGCCGGCAGCTTGGGCCAGCGCGGATTGCCCGCGCGGTGCGCGGCCTGCAGCTCGGCCTTGCCGGTGGCGTCGAGGTAGTCGAGCATGCGTTCGCCGTCGTGCGGTGCGAAGGCATCGAGGTACACCACCGTATCGATGCGGCGCTCGGCGGCGAGCCGGTCGAGCGCGCCCGTGATCGGGTAGCCGCCATAGCTGTGGCCCACCAGCACCACCTGGCGCAGGTCCTGGCTGCGGATGAAGCCGGTCACGTCGGCGATGTGGGTCTCGAGGTCGATCGCGGTCGAGATCTCGCCGATGCGTTCGCCGACGCCCGCGAGCGTGAGCACGCGCACCTCGTGGCCCCGGGCGCGCAGCAGCGGGGTCAGCCGCTCCCACGACCAGGCGCCATGCCAGGCACCGTACACCAGCACGAAGGTCTTGCCCGAGGGGCGCGGTGCCGGCGCGGCGCTGCTGCAGCCGGGCAGGGCGGTCGCGGCCGCCGAGGCGACCGTGGCTGCCGCCGCGGCACCGAGCGCGCCGCCGCTTTCGAGGAATCGTCTGCGTTCCATTGGGTTGTCTCCAGGTTCGAAGGTCATGAAAAAAGGGATTCAGCGCAGCGGCGACCAGTCGGCCGGCCGCAGCACCAGGCCGGTGTGCGTGCGTTCGTGCTGCCGCGCGGCGCGGGCCCAGTCGGCCCAGCCGGGCACCGAGTCGGGCCGCGCCTGCAAGGCGGAGAGCGCGGCGAAGTCGTCGAAGGCCCACAGCACCAGCGCCTCGCTGCCGTTGCGCAGCGCGGTCTCGTAGGCGCCGAACAGGCGCGGCGCGCCCGGGCCCTCGATGCGCGCGGCGGCCTCGCCGAGCCGCGCGAGGTAGTCGGGTGCGCCGCCGGCCTCGAGGCCGATGGTCTGCTGCAGCACGACCGGCGCGCGCACGCCCCCGGCCAGCAGCCGCGCGCGGTCGATGCTGTAGTCGGCCGCCAGCAGCACGCGGTCGAAGCCGCCCGTGCGCTCGCCGTAGAAGCGCTCGAGCGGCTCGTGGAACAGGTCGGGCGTGGCGTCGAAGTGGCGCCCGAAGCCCTCCCAGCCGCCCTGCATCTCCCAGAAGGTCACGATCTCGGGCCAGCGGCCCGTGAGGAACACCGGCACCCAGGCCGCCATGCAGCCGTTGCTGGCCGAACCGCGCGCATTGCCCTCGGTGCGCACCAGGCGGCCCAGGGTCTCGAGATAGCGGGTGTGGGCGCCGGGCTGGCGCACGGGGTCGAGGATCTCGTGGAAATAGAGGCGCTGCATAAGACGGCGAGGTGTTTCGATGCTTGAACGCGAGGTGGTCTGGAATCGGTGTTTGTTCATGTATATGAACTGTTCCAGAATATAAACACGCAAACCGCGACTGTCAAACACCCGGCGCGTCGATCGGTGGGACGCGGGCCGCGCGCTTCCTAGAATCGGCGCACCTCACAGCACAGGCACCCATGGACGCAGCAGACAGCAAGCCCCCCGAATCGGCCGCCGTGAAGTCGGCGGACCGGGTGCTCGACATCCTCCAGCTCCTCGCGCGCCAGGGCGGGGCGCTGACCCATCACGAGATCGGCATCGCGCTCGGCATCCCCAAGAGCAGCCTCACCCACCTGCTGCGCAACCTGGTGGCGCGCGAGTTCCTCGGCTTCGACGGCGCGCAGAGCACCTATGCGCTGGGCCCGGCCGTGTTCGAGCTGGTGCGCGGCAGCGGCCTGCGCGAGCGGCTGATGGCGCAGGCCCGGCCCATCGTCGACTGGCTCGCGCGCACCGCGGGCGAGGCCACCTCGTTCTCGGTGCTGCGCGGCGACGAGGTCGAGCGCGCCTGCGTGGCAGAGTCGCGCGCGCCGCTGTCCTACCGCATGGCGGTGGGCGACAGCTTCCCGCTCTACTCGACCTCGGCCGGCAAGGCGATCCTCGCGGCCATGCCCGCGGCGCGGCGCCAGGCCTATCTCAAGAACGTGCGGCTGCAGGCCCAGACGCCCGCCACCGCCACCACGCTCGCGGTGCTCAAGCGCCAGCTCGAGGAGGTCGGCGAAAGCGGCATCGCCTATTCGCGCGGCGAGCACACGCCGGGCGTGGTGGGCATCGCCATCGCCATCGATTCGGGCGACCCGGCCGCGCCCGCGGCCTTCAACATCGTGGTGCCCGACGTGCGCTACACGCCGGCGTTCGATGCGCGCTGCGTCGAGCTGCTGGGGCAGGCGCGCGAGCGCTTCCACGCGGCGTCGCCGGCGCGTTGAGATGAAATACCAACAGCCGGACGCAGAGGACGCGAAGGTTTCGCAAAGGGCGCGAAAGAGAAATTCAAAATTTTTCTTGCCTTCCTTTCGCGTCCTTCGCGCAACCTTCGCGTCCTCTGCGTCCGGAAGTCCGCTCCCGTATTCGGCCTCATCCTTCCTTTCATGCGGAGCGTGCGACGTACAACGCGATCGTCCATCGACATGACCATGGCCCGTTTTCTCCACCGCATCGCCGCACTGCTGTGCGCCTGCACGCTGTCGCTGGGCGCCCAGGCCCAGGACTGGCCCACCAAACCCGTGCGCATCGTCGTGCCCGCGCCCGCGGGCAGCTCGCTCGACCTGATCGCGCGCACCCTGGCCGACCGCCTGCGCACCGCGTGGAAGCAGCCGGTGGTGGTCGAGACCAAGGCCGGCGCCGGCGGGCTCATCGGCATGGACGCGGTGGCGAAGGCGCCGCCCGACGGCCATGTGCTGGGCATCGGCTTCAACGGCCCGATCGCCTTCGGCCCCTACATGTACGCGCGCATGCCGTATGCGCCGGCGCGCGACCTGCTGCCGATCGTGTTGACCACCTCGCAGCCCAACGTGCTCGCGGTGCAGGCGAGCAATCCGGCCAACACGCTGCCCGAGTTCATCGCCTGGGTGAAGGGGCAGCGCGACCGCTTCAGCTATGCCTCGGTGGGCGCGGGCAGTTCCTCGCACCTCACGATGGAGCTGCTGCGCAGCGTCACGCACATCGAGGCGGTGCACGTGCCCTACGCGGGCTCGCCGCCGGCCGGGCTCTCGCTGGCCTCGGGCGACACGCAGGCCCTCTTCACCGTGGCGCCCGCGCTGCTGCCGCTGATCCAGGGCCAGCGCGTGAAGCTGATCGCGATCACCAGCGCGCAGCGCTTCGAGCTCATGAAGGAGCTGCCGACGGTCGCCGAATCGGGCTACCCGGGCTTCGAGTCGCTGGCCTGGAACGGCCTGTTCGCGCCCGCCGGCACGCCGGGCGAGGTGGTGCGCCGTATCAATGCCGACGTCAACGCCGTGCTGCGCGACCCCGCCGTGCGCGAGCTGCTCGCCAACCAGGGGCTGGCCGTGGGCGGCGGCTCGCCCGAGGAATTCAGGGCCTTCATCGACAGCGAAGGCCGCAAGTGGGGCGCGATCATCGCCAAGGTCGGCATCCGGCTCGACCAGTGAGCCCGGGCCTCATTTGCCTTTCCCACGAACTACAAACCAGAGGAGTACCCCATGGCCGAGTTTCCGCAAGACATCTACACCGAACCCGAGCCCGATCCGCACACGCTCGCCAACCTCGGCCCGCTGACCGGCCTGGCCGGCATCTGGATGGGCACCATGGGCCACGACCTGAGCCCGAAGGAGGACGGCCCCGAGGCCGAGGCCTTCATCGAGCATGCCGAGTTCCAGCCGATCGACGCGCAGACCAACGGCCCGCAGATCTTCTACGGCCTGCGCTACCACCTGCGCATCGTGAAGCCCGACGACGTCGAGACCTTCCACGACCAGGTCGGCTACTGGCTCTGGGAGCCCGCCACCGGCGCGCTGGTGCAGACCCTGTCGATCCCGCGCGGCCTCACGGCCATGGCCACCGGCCAGGCCACGCCCGACGCGCGCAGCTTCCGCCTCGAGGCCGTGCGCGGCGGCGACACCAACGGCATCGTTGCCAACCCCTTCCTCGAGCATGCGTTCAAGACCCTGCGCTACACCATCGACGTGACGATCCACGACGACGGCAGCTGGTCGTACGAGCAGACCACGCTGCTCGACGTGCGCGGCAAGCCCGAGCCTTTCGCGCACACCGACCGCAACACGCTGCGCAAGATCGGCGAGCCGACGCCGAACCCGACCGCGCAGGCGGCGTTGGCCGAGGCCGCGGGATCGGTGGCTTCGGCGGTCGCTGCTGCCGAAGCAGGGGACACGGTGATTCCGATTCCGCCCGCCGACGACAGCGTGAAGCCCGCGGTGCCGGGCGTGCCCGACGCGCTGGCTTAAGCCGTCGGCATCCGTTCGAAGGCCTGCAGCGCGGGATCGAGCGCATCCCACGCCAGCCCGCGCACGCGGTACGTGAGCACCTGCGGCGCGAAGCGTTCGGGCTCGTCGAGGCTGCCCGCATGCACCGCGATCAGCTCGGGCATGCCCGAGAAGCGCACGAACAGCGGCGTGCCGCAGACCGGACAGAAGGCATGGCTTTTCCGCTGGCCGCTGTCGGCCGCGATCGCCCATTCGCTGGCCGCGCCGGTGATCGCCATGTCGGCGCGCGCGGGAAAGGTCAGGTATGAGCCATGCCCGGTGCCGCTGCGCCGCCGGCAGTCGCTGCACTGGCAATGGTTCTGGAAGATCGGCGCATGCGGCGTGCTGTAGCGGATCGCGCCGCAGGCGCAACCGCCGGTGTAGGGCTGTGTCATGGCGTTGCTCCGGGTGCGCGGCCTCAGGCCGCCTTGGGTTTCGCGAAGACGTCGATGCCCTCACCGGTCTCGAGCAGCGACTTGAGGCTCGACAGCACGATCGGCCAGCCCTGCTGGATGCCCTTGGCCATGCCGCTGCCGGCCGTGAGTTCGTCGTGCGTGACGGTGAGCCGCACCATGTCCTCGTACGGCACGATGTCGAAGGTCACGCGGCTGTAGGCCTCGGGGTCGGCCGCCTGCGAGGCGCCGGCCCAGGTGATGACCAGCCGCGTCGGCGGCGCGATCTCGACCACCTGGCCCACCAGCTCGACCGGGCGCTCGTCGCTGGCGCGCACGTGCTGCCACGGCGAGCCGGGCTTCCAGTCGGAGACGTTCTCGTGGCCCCAGTAGCGCCGCGCGATCTCGGGCCGGGTGATGGCCTCGAACACCTTCGCGGGCGTCGAGCGGATGTAGGTCACGTAGACATAGCTGATCTTCTCTGGCTTCATCGTCACTCTCCTTCGAGTTCCTTCTTGAGGTCGTGCAGCAGCGTGAGCCGCTGATGTTCGAACTTGCGCACCCAACGCTCGTAGACCTCGTGCAGCGGCACCGGGTTGATGAAGTGCAGCTTCTCGCGGCCGCGCCAGACCGTGGTCACCAGGTTGGCCGCCTCGAGCAGCCCGAGGTGCTGCGTGACCGATTGCCGCGCCATGTCCAGGTGCTCGCAGAGTTCGCCGAGCGTCTGCCCGTTGTGGTCGTGCAGCAGATCGAGCAGCTTCCTGCGGGTCGGGTCGCCCAGTGCCTTGAAAACCTTGTCAGCGTCCATGCGTCGTTGTTCGTGCGTGAGCGGATGATATGCAGGCAAATACCTGCATGTCAAGCCGGCCCGTGCCGCGACCGCTGGCCGAGGGGGTGCTTCAGGAGAGCGCCGCTTCCACGTCCGCGTGGAACTTCGCCGAGCAGCACTCGGTCGCGCCCAGGTACAGCGAGGCCTGCGCGCCGCTCGCGAGCGTGGACTGCACCGACACGCCGAGCGCGAAGTCCTCGGCCAGCGCGCCCCAGTACGAGTCGAGGTTGCGGCGCCAGTGCCGCTGCGCCTTCTCGTTCGCGGGCAGCTCGGGGATCAGCATGGTCGCGATCACGCGCGAGCGCTCGGGGGCCTCGGGCAGCACGGTGAAGGCGTTCGCATGGTCGCCCTCGTGCAGGATGAAGGTGGCCGGAAAGAAGTAGTAGATGACGTTCGAATGCGGCCCGAGCTGCCACTGGTCCTCGGGCAACTCACTCAGCCGCTCGATGCCGCGCTTGGGCAGGAAGAGGCGCTGGTGCGCGCCCTCGTGGTCGGCGATCAGCAGGTTGTCGTGGAACATCTGCGCGATGCTGTCGCGGTGCGCGTACTGGAAGTGATAGGTCTCGAGGTTGGCCTCGAACGGGATCTTCCAGTTGGCGGCGTTCGCGAACTCGCGCTGGTCGAACGGCACCCAGCGGTCGTAGCCCCAGTGGCGCAGGTCGGCGCCGAAGCGGCCGAGCCAGCTTTCCATGTCGATGCGCGCATCGTCCTCGCCATCGGCCACGCGCGGAATCGCCCAGACGAAACCCAGCGCCTCGGCCACCGGCACGCGCGCGAGCTGGCAGTCGGCAGCCGGCGCATGCGGAAAATCGGCCTCGCCGGGCCGTCCGCGCAGGCTGCCGTCGAGCCCGTAGGTCCAGCTGTGGTACGGGCACACGAACACGCGCTGGTTCGACGCGCCGGCCGGCCGCAGCCGCGCGCCGCGATGGCGGCAGGCATTGACGAAGCCGCGCAGCTCGCCCTCGCGCGTGCGCACCAGCAACAGCGGCATGCCGGCCGCGTCGATGGCCAGCGTGTCGCCGGGCCGCGCGAGCGCGGCCGAGGGGCACAGCGCCAGCGGATGGCGGCGGAAGATGCGCTCGACCTCGCGCGCATGGCGCTCGGGGTCGAGGTAGCGCGACACCGGACTCAGCGAGGGTTCGCCGCGCTCGGTGCCGCCGCTGGCGATCAATGCCAGCGCGCGCCGGATCAGCGCCTTCTGTTCGTCATGCTGCATGCGCCTGTGCCATCGATGCGGCCTCCACGGGTGGGGGGCTTCATTGTGGCCAGCGGCGCACGACGCGGCTTGTCTCAACTGGTCGTGGATTCGCCGAAGCCGTCGAAGCGCGCGAAGTCCTCGACCGAGCGCCGCGGCATCGCCATCCGGTTGACCTCGGCCGACGGATCGCCCCAGCCCATCGACATGCCGCAGGCCGTGACCTCCTCGGGTGGCATGCCCAGCCGCTCGGCGATCAGCGCATGAAAGGGCGCGAACGACACCTGCGGGCAGGTGTCGATGCCGCGCGCCTGGGCCGCGATCATCACGTTCTGCACGAACAGGCCGAGGTCGAGCCAGCTGTGGCGCGCGAGCCGTGCGTCGATGCCGAAGATCAGCCCGACCGGCGCGCCGAAGAAGCCGTAGTTGCGCCGCGTCTGCCGCGCGCGGGCCGCGGCGTCCGCGCGGTCGATGCCCAGCGCGCCGTAGTAGCACGCCGCGAAGGCCGACTGGTGATCGCGGAAGGGACCGGGCAGCGGATCGGGAAAGTGCGAAGGCGCCTCGAAGTCGCCCGCCACGAAGGCCGCGTCGAGCGCATCGCCGAGCGCCTTCAGCGGCGCGCCGGCCAGCACGTGCACGCGCCAGGGCTGGGTGTTCGAATTGCTCGGCGCCGTGGCCGCCACCTGCAGGATCTCGCGCACCAGCGCCTGCGGCAGCGGCCGCGGCGCATAGGCGCGCACCGAGCGGCGCGCGCGCAGCACCGCGTCGACATGGCGTGCGCTGTCGGTGGGAGCGTCGTCCTGCCGCATCGCTCAGTCCCGTGGTGCCGGGTGGTAGGCGATGCGCCCCGCCGGCAGGAAGAACAGCGCGATCACCGCGCCGCCGCGCGCCTCGGGATAGTGATGGCTGCCCGGCGCGGGCGCGGTCCAGCCGGCTTCGCACCAGCCGTTGGGCCCGTTGAGCGCGGCGCCTTCGTTCAACGGCACCACCATGTTGAACTCGCCATAGGGATGGGCGTGGTACTGGCCGCGGTAGGCGTGGCCCGGGTTGCCCTGCGTGTTGCCGGTGCTGTCCATGTAGACGGCCGTGATGCTGAAGCCCAGCGTGCGCTCCGAGGGCTCGGCGATGCGGCTGCGGCGGTAGATGGGCCCGTCGAGCTCGACGTTGGCGGCCCAGCCGTCGCGCACGCCTTGCTTCACCAGCCGCGCGAGCGACTGGTAGAGCGCGCTGTCGGGGCCATGGGTGCGGTTGAGCCACTGCTCGACCTCGGTGCCCGTGGTCATGTCCTTGATCTCCTCGAGGAAGGGAAGGCTTCGCTCGATCAGTTCCTCGCGGTCGGTGTGCGTCGTGCTCATGTCTTTGCTCGTGGGGGTTGGAGGGTTCATTCGTCCGAGCGGAAGCCCGAGGCCCGCACCACGGGCCCCCAGGCTTCGCGCTCGCGCCGGATCTGGCGCGCGTAGTCGTCGGGTGCCTGCGTGTGGACCTCGAGGCCGACCTGGTCGAAGGCCGCGCGCAGGCCGGGGTCCTTGCTGGCCACGACCATCGCTTCGTGCAGCGCGCGCACGCCGGCCTCGGGCGTGCCGGGCGGCGCGAACACGCCGTAGTTCTCGGCGCCGCGGATCTGCGCGAAGCCCTGCTCGGCGAAGGTGGGCACGGCCGGCATGAAGCGCGAGCGCTGCTCGCCGCTCACGGCGAGGATGCGCAGCTTGCCCGATTGCAGATAGGGCAGGAAGTCGGCCACGAAGCCGAGGTAGGCCGGGATCTGGCCGCCCAGCAGGTCCTGCATCGCGGGCGCCGAGCCGCGGTAGCCCACGTGCTGCAGCTTCAGCCCGCCGGCCTCCGACAGCTGCCAGCCGAGGAAGTGCGCGACCGATCCAGCGGCCGGCGAGGCGTAGCTGGCACCCGTGGGCGTGGCGCGCACCCAGGCCAGGTAATCCTGCAGGCTCTTCACCGAGGCCGGCACCGCGCTGCTGACCGCCAGCGCGCAGGTCGCGATCACCAGCGGCGAGACCGGCACGAAGTCGGTGGCCGGGTCGTAGGCCAGCTTGCTGTAGACATGCGGGTAGATCGTGAGCGCCGAGGCCTGCGTGCACAGCAGCACGCTCGCATCGGGCTTCTCGCGCTTGAGCTGGCCGCTCGCGATGCGCCCGGCCGCGCCCGCGCGGTTGTCGACGATGTAGTGCCGGCCCTGCTTGCGCCAGGCCTCGGCGAGCTGCCGCGCCGTGGTGTCGAGCGTGCCGCCGGCCGGGTAGCCGACCAGCAGCTTGCCCGGGCTGCCCTGCGACTGCGCGAAGGCGCGCGGCAGCCAGCCGACCGCTGGAAGGGCGAGCGCGGCCTGCGTGAAGCGGCGGCGTGTGAGTGCGTTCATGGCGGGCCTCGTGGTGTGAAGTGGCCGAATGATCGGCCGGCCCCGAATTGAATGGAACTGGCGCTTTTGCAAGCGCAGAATGCACGGCATTCAACTCACGAAGAAGCGCGCCATGAGCATCGGACGCATGGACCTCAACCTGCTGAAGGTCTTCGACGCGGTCTTCGAGGATCGCAACCTGATGCTGGCCGGCCGCCGGCTCAATCTCAGCCAGTCGGCCGTGAGCCATGCGCTCACGCGGCTGCGCGAACTGGTGGGCGACGAGCTGTTCGTGCGCACCGGCAAGGGCATGCAGCCCACCGGCCGCGCGAGCGCGATGGCGCCCGCGCTGCGCGACGCGCTGCGCCGCATCGAGGCCACGCTCGGCGTCGAGCCTTTCGATCCCGCGCTGTCGTCGCGCCGCTTCACGATCGCGGCCAACGACCACATCACTGCGGTCATCGTCGCCGGCCTCACGCGCGCGCTGCAGCAGGCCGCGCCCGGTGTCGACCTGGTGATCCGCCCCTCGACCCGGCTCGACCTCGCCGAGCAGATCGACCTGGGCCGCATCGACCTCGCCATCGGCACCTTCTCGCAGGTGCCGGCGCGGCTCAATGCGCGCACGCTGCTGTCGCAGGGCGAGGTGATCCTGATGCGCAAGGGCCATCCGGCGGCCAGGCGCAAGCTCGCGGTGCGCGACCTCGCGAAGTACGCGCTGGTCACCACCTCGCTCGGCGGGCAGGAGGAGGGCGCCGTCGATGGCTTCATCCTCGAGCGTGGCCTCGCGCGCCAGTCCGAGATGTTCGACCGCTCCGCGCTCGCCGAGGCCCTGGCCGCGATCGGCCAGGCGCCGCGCCTGCGCGTGACCGTGCCGCATTCGCTGGCCATTCCCGCGCTGCTGCGCGAGAGCGACATGCTGTCGATCGTGCCGACCTCGCTCGGCGCCTACCTCGCGCGCGCCGGCGAACTGCTGCAGCGCCAGCCGCCGTACCGCGCCGCCACCGTGGTCACGCGCGCGGTCTGGCACGGGCGCAACGACCACGACGCGGCGCATGCCTGGCTGCGCGAGATGGTGGCCGCGGCGGCCAGGGCGGCCGGCGGCGAGGGCTGATCAGAAGTCGTCGAGCTTGAGCTTGCCCAGCCGCGCCACGATCAGGTCGTGCAGCGTCTGCGCTGCCACTGACAGGCTGCCCTCGCTGCGCTGCACCAGGTAGACCGTGCGCGTGAGCGCGGGCAGCGGCAGCGGCCGCGTCACCAGCGTCTCGCGCCGGAAGTGGAACAGCGTGAGCGCCGGCACCACGCTGATGCCGAGCCCGGCCTCGACCAGCCCCATCACCGTGGCCAGGTGCTCGACCTCGAACACCGCGTTGAGCCGCAGCGGATGCAGCGCCACGTCGAGCGCCTGCCGCACGCTGCTGTTGCGCGCCATCTGGATGAAGGGCCAGGGCGCGAGCTTCTTGGCCGTGAGCCGGGTCTCGCGCGCGAGCGGATGGTCGGTGCGGCACACCAGGTGGAAGCGGTCGGCGCACAGCCGCTGGCCGCGCAGGTCGCTGTAGGCCGCCTCGCCCGCGCCCGAGGCCGCGAGCGCGAAGTCGGCCTGGCCGCTGCGCACCAGCGCGATGCAGGCATCGGACAGCGCATCGTCGAGGTCGACGCGGATGCCGGGCCAGGCCTGCATGAACTCGGCGAACACGCTCGGCAGCCAGCCCGCGGCCAGCGAGGGCAGGGCGGCCACGCGCACCCGGCCCTTGCGGCGCTCCACGTGGTCGGCCAGGTCGGCCATGGCGCCGCCCATGTCGTCGAGCAGCCGGCGCGCCGAGCCCTCGAACAGCCGGCCCTCGGGCGTGAGCTGCACGCTGCGCGTGTCGCGGTCGAACAGCCGCGTGCCCACCGCGTCCTCGAGCGTTCGGATCAGCGCGCTGAAGGCCGGCTGCGACAGGTGGCTGGCCTGCGCCGCGCGCGTGAAGCTGCGCAGTTCGGCCAGCGCGAGGAAGGCGCGCAGCTGGCGGGTCGAGAGATCGGGTGTCTTGCGCGCGGCGGCGCTGCTGGTGCTCATCGCTTGTTTCCGGGCTCGGTCGTTGTTATTCGAAATACAGATCAATCGATCCGAACTTTCGATTTTACGGATCGGGGGCGGGTGCCTACAGTCGCCGGCCATGGATTCCCCCGCATCGCCGCCCCTCCTGATCGGATGCGCCGCCGGTTTCTCCGGCGACCGCACCGACGCCGCCGGACCGGTGGTCGACACCCTGATCGCGCGCCTGCGCCACGGCCCCGCCGGGCAGCGCGCCTTCCTGATCTTCGAGACGCTGGCCGAGCGCACGCTCGCGCTGGCCCAGCTGCGCCGCCGTGCCGACCCCGAGGCCGGCTACGAACCGCTGCTCGACGCCATGCTGCGCCCGGTGCTCGCGCGCTGCCTCGACAACGGCATCCGCATCGTCAGCAACTTCGGCGCCGCCAACCCGCGCGCCGCCGCGCGCCACATCGCGCGCATGGCCCGCGAGCTCGGCGCGCCGGTGCCGCGCATCGCGGTGGTGGAGGGCGACGACCTCTCGGGCCCGGCCCACCGCGCGCTGCTGCGCGAGGCGCTCGGCGTCGCGATGGACGGGCTGCGGGTGGTCAGCGCCAACGCCTACATCGGCGCCGAGCCGATCGCCGCCGCGCTCGACGCGGGTGCGCAGGTGGTGGTGTGCGGCCGCGTGGCCGATCCCTCGCTGACCGTCGGCCCCGTGCTGTCGCACTTCGGCTGGCGCGCCGACGACTGGCACCGGCTCGGCCGCGCGACCATGGCCGGGCACCTGCTCGAATGCGGCGCGCAGGTCTGCGGCGGCTATTTCGCCGACCCCGGCTACAAGGACGTGCCGGGCCTCGCGGCCGTGGGCTTTCCCATTGCCGAGATCGATGCCGACGGCCACTGCACCATCGGCAAGGCCGACGGCACCGGCGGCCTCGTGAGCGAGGCCACGGTGAAGGAACAGCTGCTCTACGAGGTGCACGACCCCGCCGCCTATCTCACGCCCGACGTGGTGGCCGACATCGCCGAGGCCGAGGTGCATGCGCTGCCCGGGCTCGACCGCGTGGCGCTCTCGGGCGTGCGCGGCCATGCGCGGCCCGCGCACTACAAGGTCAACGTCTGCCACGAGGGCGGCTGGCTCGCCGAGGGCGAGATCTCCTATGCCGGTCCGCGTGCCGAGGCACGGGCGCGGCTCGCGGCGCAGGTGCTGCGCGAACGGCTCGAGGGGCTCGCGCTGCGCGTGGACCTGATCGGCGCGCTGAGCATCTTCGGCGACGACGCCGGCCAGGCGCTCGCGGCCACGCCCGACAGCGGATTGCGCGACGTGCGGCTGCGTGTGGCCGCCACTCATGCCGAGCGCGCGCAGGCCGAGCGGCTGGCGCGCGAAGTCACGGCGCTCTACACCTGCGGACCCGCGGGCGGCGGCGGCGTGCGCACCGCGCTCACGCCGCGGCTCAACACCATCTCGTGCCTGCTGCCGCGCGAGGCGGTGCCGGTGCGCTTCGAGCTGCTCGACGAAGGAGAAAGCGCATGAGCACCGAACACCCGTACCTCGACGTCCCCCTCTACCGCGCCGCCCACGGCCGCACCGGCGACAAGGGCGATCGCTCGAACATCAGCGTCATCGCCTGGCATCCCGCGCTCTATCCCGTGCTCGCCGAGCAGCTCACGCCCGAGCGCGTGGCCGAGCAGTTTCGCCACCGCGCGCCTTCGCAAGTGCAGCGCTTCCTGCTGCCGAAGCTGAATGCCATGAACTTCGTGCTCGACGCCGTGCTCGACGGCGGCGTCAACGATGCGCTCAACCTCGACACCCACGGCAAGGCGCTCTCGTTCCTGCTGCTCGACATGCCCGTGCGCGTGCCGAGCGAGCTTGCGCACCACCTGGCCGGCCCCTGAGCGCCGAAGCAACCCTTCACCGAATTTCCAACCATCGACCCCGGAGACAACAAGACCATGAACCGACGTTCCCTCACCCTGCTCGGCGCCGCGCTGGCCCTGGCCCCGCTGCTGGGCCAGGCGCAGTCCTTCCCCGAGAAGCCGATCACCTTCGTCGTGCCCTTCGCGGCCGGCACCGCCACCGACCAGAT
This sequence comes from Variovorax sp. FG153, assembly GCF_057809595.1. Taxonomy (NCBI): domain Bacteria; kingdom Pseudomonadati; phylum Pseudomonadota; class Betaproteobacteria; order Burkholderiales; family Comamonadaceae; genus Variovorax; species Variovorax sp. FG153. The sequence goes on along the minus strand of NZ_JBMDKG010000029.1, from coordinate 83,948 downwards.
CGCGCGCGCCCTCGGCAACGTCATCACGGCGGAGACCAAGCAGGCCGTCGTCATCGACAACCGTGCCGGCGCCAGCGGCTTCATCGCCTCGCAGTTCGTTGCCAAGGCGCCGGCCGACGGCTACACCGTGCTCATCACCACCAACACCACGCACGCGGCCAACGAGCATCTCTACAAGAAGCTGCCCTACGACCCGGTGAAGGACTTTGCGCCGCTCGCCGGCCTGGGCAAGGGCGGCCAGATCATGGTGGTGAACCCGGCCTCGAACGTGAAGAGCGTGGCCGACTTCATCGCGCTCGCGAAGAAGGAACCGGGCAAGCTGAGCTTCGGCAGCGGCAGTTCGTCGAGCCGCATGGCCGGCGAGCTGCTGCAGCAGATGGCCGACATCAAGCTGCTGCACGTGCCCTACAAGAGCAACACCCTGGCCGTGACCGACCTGCTCGGCGGCCAGATCGACATGATGATCACCGACACCGCCACCGGCCTGCCGCAGGTCAAGGGCGGCAAGCTGCGCGCGCTCGGCATGTCGAGCGCCAGCCGCTCGCCGCTCGCGCCCGACGTGCCCACCATCGCCGAGGCCGGCGTCAAGGGTTACGAGATGGGTTACTGGTTCGCCGCCTACGCGCCCGCGAAGACCCCGCCGGCCGTGGTCAAGCGCCTCAACGAACTGCTGGTGAAGGCCGCGAAGAGCGACAGCGCGAAGACCGCCTTCTACGAGCCGAGCGGCACCGAAGTCTTCACCACCTCGCCCGAGGAACTCGCGAAGTTCCAGGCCGGCGAATCGCAGAAGTGGGGCCGCATCGTGAAGGCGGCCGGCATCGAGGCGGAATAAGCCCGGGCCTCCGGGCCGGGTCGGGACCGATCCGCGCCCGCTTTCTACCGGAGGCATGCGGCCGCATGGAAGGCGGCCGCGGCTCCGCGCATTCATAGAACGACAAGGAGACAGACATGACTTGGATTCCCGTATCGCGACGCGGGCGGATCGCGCACGCCACCACGCGGCTGGCCGCCGCTGCCATCGGCGCCTGCGCGCTCGCCGCCTGTGGCGGTGGGGGCGGCGGTACTTCGCTGCCGCTGCTGCCGCCGTCCGCACCGGCACCGGCTCCCGCGCCGGCCACCCCGCCAGCACCCCCCCCGGCCGCCGCCGCGCCGCTGGCCTGCGAACTCGCGAGCTTCGCCACGCTCAAGCTCGACCGTGCCTCGGTCGATGCCGTGCAGGCCGTGCCCGCCGGCGACTTCACACCGCCGGGCTCGCGCACCGCGCTCACCGGCATGCCCGACTTCTGCCGCATCCAGGGCACCACGAACTCGGTGGCCGATTCCTCGGTGCACTTCGAGCTGTGGGTGCCGATGGCCGCCGGCTGGAACGGCAAGCTGGTCGTGACCGGCAACGGCGGCTATTCGCCGAGCCTCAACTACGGCGACATGCGCAACGCGCTGCTGCGCGGCTTCGCCACCATGGGCGGCGACACCGGCCACAGCGGCGAGGACATGCTGTTCGTCATCGGCCATCCGCAGAAGATCGTCGACTGGGGGACCAGCTCGGTGCACGACATCACCGTGGCCGGCAAGACCGTGCTCGCGGCGCTGCAGGCCAAGGCCGCCACGCGCAGCTACTACTACGGCTGCTCCACCGGCGGCCACCAGGGCTATGCCGAGGTGCAGCGCTACCCCGGCGATTTCGACGGCGTCATCGCCGGCGCGCCCGGCGGCAACCGCACCTCGCTCAACGCCGAGTTCCTCAACCGCTTCCTGGCCAACCACGCGCCCGGCGACAACAACACGCCGATCCTCACCAGCGCCAAGATCCGCCTCGTGACCCAGAAGGCCGTGGCCGCCTGCGATGCGATCGACGGCGTCACCGACGGCGTGATCGCCGATCCGCGCGAGTGCACCGGCGCCAGGTTCGACGTCGCGAGCCTGCTGTGCACCGCGGGCGACGGCCCCGACTGCCTGACCGCGCCGCAGGTGGCGGCCGTGCAGCGCATCTACGCGGGCGCCGTGAACCCGCGCACCAAGGCCACCATCTACCCGGGCCCGGCCGTCGGCTCCGAATCGGGCTGGGCCAGCTACTGGGGCACCACCGAGCCCACGCGCGCCGACTTCTGGCGCTACTGGGTGTTCGACAACCCCGGCTGGGACTGGTGGAGCTTCGACTTCGACCGCCACATGACCTATGCGCTGGCCAAGGTCGGCCCGGCGGTCGACCAGGTCAACCCCGACATCTCGGCCTTCAAGGCGCGCGGCGGCAAGCTCATCGCCTACCAGGGCTGGAGCGATCCGGTGGTGAGCCCGCACGACACCATCGCCTACTACGAGAAGGTCAACACGCTGCAGGGCTCGCGCGCCGAGACCGACGGCTTCTTCCGCCTCTTCATGGCGCCCGGCATGGGCCACTGCTCGGGCGGCACCGGTGCCACCAGCTTCGGCAACCAGGGCGGGCCCGTGCCCGACCCGAGCGCGCGCAACGATCTGCTGGCCGCGCTCGACGACTGGGTCGAGAAGGGCAAGGCGCCCGACGTCATCGTCGCCAGCCGCATCGCGGGGGGCGCCGTCACGCAGACGCGGCCGCTGTGCCCGCATCCGAAGCGCGCCGTCTACAAGGGCACGGGCAGCACCGACGCGGCCGAGAACTTCGCCTGCCAGTGAACCCGCGCGAGGCGCGCGGCCGCGCCGCCGCCTCGCGAACCCTGCCGCCGCGGAGATCGGCACCGCGCCAACCGGTCATCAACAACCACACCAGGAGACAGACATGAATCGATGGAGCCTCGCGGCTGCCAGCGCGGTCACGGCCGCGCTTTTCCTGACCGCCTGCGGCGGCAGCGGTGGAGGCGGCGGCGGCCTGCTGCTGCCCCCGCCCGCCAGCAACCCGCCCGCGCCACCGCCGCCCGCGGCCAGCGCGCCCAAGTACACGCTCTCGATCGCCAGGACCGAGGACGTGCCCGGCAGCTTCGGCAGCGCCGGCGCCTACGAGAAGATCACCGGCACCTTCACCGGCGAGGTCGACCCGAAGGACACGCACAACGCCATCATCCAGGACCTCGCGCTCGCGCCGACCAATGCCAACGGCAAGGTCGAATACAAGTCCGAGTTCGTGCTCTTCAAGCCCAAGGACATGAGCAAGGCCAGCGGCGTGCTGCGCTACGACGCGCCCAACCGCGGCAACATCGTCAACCTCGATCCCTACTTCGCATCGCGCGGCTACGTGTTCCTCACGGCCGCCTGGCAGGGCGACGTGCCCGCCGCCGCCGGCAAGGTCACGCTGACCGTGCCCGTGGCGAAGAACCCCGATGGCAGCACCATCACCGGCCCCTACCGCGCCGAACTGCTGCCCACCGTGGCCACCGGCGATTCGCTGCCGCTGCCCGGCGGCCCGTTCAATGCCGCGATGCAGGCCTATGCCACCGCCAGCCTCGACAACACGAAGCCGGGCTACGTGCTCACGCGCCGCGTCAACGAGGAAGACGCGCGCCAGCTCATCCCGGCCAGCGAATGGAAGTTCGCCAAGTGCGCCGCCGGCAACCCCTTTCCGGGCACGCCCGACGAGACCAGCGTGTGCCTCAAGGCCGGCTGGGACCCGGCCTATATGTACGAGCTGGTCTACGTCGCCAAGGACCCCAAGGTGATGGGCCTGGGCCTCGCGGCGCTGCGCGACATGATCGCCTTCTTCCACCACGAGGCCAGCGATGCCGCCGGCACCGCCAACCCCGTGGCCAGCGCCATTCGCAACACCATTGCATCGGGCGTGTCGCAGTGCGGCAACTTCATGAAGACCTTCGTGCACCTCGGCTTCAACGAGGACCGCGCGGGCCGCAAGGTGTTCGACGGCGTGTTCGCGCAGATCGCCGCGCGCCAGACCAACATCAACACCCGCTTCGCCATTCCGGGCGGCGGCGGTGGCGTGCGCAGCGACCACACCGCCTTCGGCCAGGCCGGCACGCGCGGCCTGTCGAAGGACTACGTCGACGACGTGGCCCAGCGCCGCGGCGGCATCCTGTCGCGTTGCGAAGCCAGCGGCACCTGCCCCAAGCTCTTCATCGGCTTCAGCGGCACCGAGTTCTACGTGCTGCAGGGCTCGCCGCTCCTGACCGACGCCTGGGGCACCACCGACCTCGCGCAGCCCGCCAATGCGCGCGTGTACTACTACGCCAGCAGCCATCACCTGCTGGGCCTGCCCTCGATGCCCGGCAGCGCGGCCGGTGCGCTCTACGCCACCAACGGCAATGCCGGCGTGATCCCGGTGGTGCGCGCGCTCTACCAGAACCTCGAGGACTGGGTCGTGAAGGGCACCAACCCGCCCGACAGCCAGGTGCCCAGGCTCGCCGACAGCACCCTGGTGCGGCCGCAGCAGGTGAAGTTCCCGGCCATTCCGGGCGTGGGCTACACCGGCCTGGTCAACACCTTCTCGCTGCTCGACTGGGGCCCGAGCTACCGTCCGCAGGACGAGAGCGGCATCCCCACCCAGGTGCCGCCGGCCTACCTGGGCCGCGACTACGCCATCCTCGTGCCGCAGGTCGATGCCGACGGCAACGACATCGCCGGCATCCGCAGCCTCGACGTGGCCGTGCCCCTGGGCACCAACACCGGCTGGAACTACACCAGCAAGCCCGCCACCATCGACCAGGCCGGCCTGTTCGGCGCGTACTTCCCGTTCGCCAAGACCACCGCTGCGCGCACCGGCAGCGGCGATCCGCGCCTGTCGCTGCAGGAGCGCTACACCAACCAGGCGGGCTACGTGTCGGCCGTGACCGCCGCCGCCAACGACCTCGTGGCCCGTCGCTTCATGCTGCGCGTGGATGCCGACGCCGCGATCGCCGCCGCGGCCGCCACGCCGGTGCTGCCCTAAGCCTCGGCAATCGCCTGGGCTTCGGCCGGTACCTGGTGCACCCCGAAGCCCGAGCGGCCCGGCGCAATGTCGGGCCGCAAGGTGAGGGCCGGGATCTCGTAGTCGCCATGGTTCTGGCGGCGAAACGGGATCGGCGCCGTGCTGAACAGCGTGTCCATCCTCGCCCCCAGTTCCTGCTCGATGCGTGCGTAGGCCGCCGCATCGACCTTGCCCGTGCGGTGCACCACGTAGGGCGGCAGCACCTCGAAGCCCGGGTAGTAGAGGATCCCGTGGTGGATCGGGAACAGCAGGTCGTCCATCGGCCCGTTGATGCCGCGCGGCGCGTAATGCGAGGCCCAGCCGCCCGTCGTGGTGACCACCATCGCGCGCCTGCCCGCCATCGAGCCTTCGCCGAAGCGGTCGCCCCAGTGGCTGTCGGAATGCTCGCCCACCCCGTAGGCGAAGCCATAGGCATAGATGCGCTCGATCCAGCCCTTGAGGATCGCCGGCATCGAGTACCACCAGAGCGGAAACTGCAGGATCACCGCGTCGGCCCACAGCAGCTTCTGCTGCTCGGCCTCGATGTCGGCCGCCTGCGTGCCGGTTTCGAAGGCGCGCAGCGAATCGAGCGCGGGGTCGAAGGGGGCGGCCGCGTCGCGCGCCGGAAAGTCCGCCGCTTCGAGCGTGGGCTTCCAGCGCATCGCATAGAGATCGGAAGTGCGCACCGAATGGCCCTGCGCCTCGAGCCGGTCGCGCATGAAGCGATGCAGCGAGCCGTTGAGCGAGGCGGGTTCGGGATGCGCGAGCACGAGGAGTACGTTCATGGATTTACCTGAGGTCGTGAGGAAAGAAGAGGAGCGATGACCGCAGCTTAGGCAGCGAGGCGATATATTGGAAATGAATAGTTCGAATTCCAGGAATTGCCATGAACAATTGGAGTCGCCTCGACCTCAACCTGCTGCTCACCCTCGACACCCTGCTGGCCGAGCGCAACGTCACGCGTGCCGCCGAGCGCCTGAACCTGTCGCAGCCTTCGGTGAGCGTGCAGCTCGCCAAACTGCGCGAGGTGTTCAACGACCCGCTGCTCGTGCCTGCCCAGCGCGGCATGCGGCCCACCGCGCGCGCCGATGAGTTGCGCGAGCCGCTGCGCGAGGCCCTCGAATCGCTGGGCCGCGCCGTCGCGCCCAGCAAGCCCTTCGACCCCGCCGAGGCCACCACCACCTGGCGCGTGGCCGCCGCCGACTATGCCGAGTCGGCCATCCTGCTGCCCGCGCTCGCCGCCATCCGCGCCGCCGCGCCCCACACCCGGCTGGCCGTGGTCGAGGCCGTGCCGCTGCGCATGGCGCGGCAGTTGGAGCAGGGCGAGGTCGACCTGTTCTTTCACACCAGCGTGGGCGCGCCGCCGGGCCTGCACCGACGCGTGCTGTTCCACGAGCGTTATGTGCTCGCCGGCCGCGCCGGCCATCCGCGGCTGAAGCGCCGGCCCACGCTCGCGCAGTTCTGCGCGCTCGAGCACGTGGTGGTGTCGCTCGGCGGCGGCGGCTTCAGCGGGCCCACCGATGAAGCGCTGGCCGAGAAGGGTCTCACGCGGCGCGTGGTGCTGTCGGTGCCGCACTTCCTCTTCATGATCTCGGTGCTGCAGACCACCGACATGGTCGCGATGCTGCCCGAGCGGCTGGCGCGCGGGGCGACGGGGCTACGCGTGGTGGAGGCGCCGCTGGAGGTGCCGGGGTATGAGATGGCGATGCTTTGGCATGAGAGGAAGCATCGGGATGCGGGGCATCGGTGGGTGAGGGAGAGGGTGGTGGAGGGGGTGGTGAAGGGGTAGTGAAGGGGGGGGCCGCTTTAAGCTGGGAACTGCCGGTCGAGCATCTAGCGGCGAAGGATTGCTTGGACCGAGAGCGGACGCCCGGTGCCGCGTGTTGATGCGCAAGCGAGTGAGCGGCAGAATGAGCAGCACCGCCATTGAGCGGAGTTATCAGGTTTTGGTCAAAGCAGTCTACATACTCGTCCAGGGCCTAGTGGTCGAGAAAGTAGGTCACTGCGTGAACCTGTACTACGCCCTTGGGCTGCACTGTAGGCGCTTGCAGCATGCCGGACCGCAGGCGGGCAACGGAGCGGTTGCAGTCCTGCTGTACGAAACGGCCAGTCGCGTAGCCCAAGCTGTTCAAGGCATTCGGCGTGAGGACCGACGCCACTGGGTAACCGGTCGGTTCGAGATCTCCCTGCTTGGCAATCGCGCTCTTGCGTCTCAGCTAGCGGAGCCCTCCGGCGGTAAGCCGACATAGCTCCTTAGTGCGCGCAGCGTATTGACCAGACCTTCTACGTCGTTCCAGGTCGCGGTCTTCTGCGCGAACTCACGCAGCTGCGCCTTGCCGGCCAGGTTCCATGGCAGATGGAGCGTCTGGATGGCCGGATCGAGAGGACGCGCGAGTACGTTCTGCGAGCCGCTCAAGAAGCGACGGGACAGCGCGTCGGAGAGCAGATCCTCGATCGTGCAATTCGCGCCTGCGAATGCCTGGTTCTGCTGCGCCGTCAGCTTGCCCAACTCCGCAGGCACCAACGGCATCAGCGGCATGGCCCGCCGCAGCAGGAAAACCGATACATACTCTTTAACGAGCCGATTGACATAAAGCAGGGAATTCATCGCCGATCGACCGATGTCGTCGTCATCGAACAAGGCGATCAAACGATACTTGACCCGGCCATTCGTATCGGTATCTAAGCGATTGAGGTTGAAAAGGGTCGGGAAGCTGTCCTGGATGCCATAGGCCCCACCCTCGTCCTCCAGACCCGAAGCGAATACGGACAGGTTGTTGTCCAACAGACGCATGCCAGTCTTTTCGAAGTGCAACCTTGACGCCAGTTCGAAGTAAGCGACATCGGTGGTCCCTTCCACCATCACGTTGCCGGAGGACAGCTTCCAGCCCATCTTTTCGGCATACCATTTGCCGACGTTCTTTGGTTCAGCAGACTGTGCCATGGCGCCACTCACCGATGCGACTGGTCAACGGGCTTGAGGAATGGTCCCATCGCAGCGAACGTCACTTGGCACTTGAACTGCTCGTTAGGGGCCATGCGGGCTTTGCCGAATTCTTGCGGGTTGAATGGCGAGCCGGTATTGCCGAGTTCGCGCACCCGAGCCATCGACCGAGCACCGGTCGCGCTATCGACCACCCGCGCGCTGCAGATCGCCCGCCCTGACCTGTCGGGCGACGGCAGCCACCGCAGCCGCTGCGGAACCGACACGACAACCTGCGATTCCTTGACCCGGGGCCGAAGCCACCTGAACTCTTCCTCGGCCTGCTTGTTCTGGCCTGCGATGAAGAGCAGCACGGCCCGTTCCAGCACCTGCTGCAGGGAAAGTTGATAGCCCTTCGTCGTAGCCAGTTCATCGAGCAGGCGCAGCTGCGATTGAAAGTCCGCCGGCTCTGCGATCACGACGAGGTCATACAGAAGCCGAACGAGCAGCCAGTTGCGCTCGGGTGAGTCCATGAGGATCGCGATCGCCCCGCGTGCGGCGCCTACGCCGATGGCGTCGAGCGCCAGCGTTGCTTCAGCACCGGTTTGCACCGGCAGACCGGACCAGGCCTTCGCGATAAAACCATAGGGACTCCCCGATCGGCACAGGCTCTCGATGACGTCGCTCGCCTTCTCATCCCTGAGTACCTTCAGCGCTTGAGCAGCGAGTGAGCCGAGCTTCATCTTTCGGTTGTTCGCCGAGTCCAGTCGCGACGCCTGGAACACGAAGGTGAGCGCCTTCGCCGCCGACTCAACCTTCTCCGACGCGTCGTTCGCCGTCATGCCCTGACGCAGCTGATTCTTCGCCGCGGTCTCTAAGACGTAGGAGTTGTTGGGATTGTCCTTGAGAGCGCGCGCTGTGATCGAATCCGACTTGGCCAGCAACCGAGCGAGTTCCGTCGGGTCACCGCCATTACGCTCCAGATCCGCCAAATCCTGATACACCAAGGCGAGCGTGTTCAGGAGGTTCAACGTGGGCTCATCGTCTTGGCTTGGCTCGATCTTGTCCAGAGCAAATTCCAGTTCCCTCACGGCCTGGCCCAGTAGATGCTGCTTTTGCTGCTTGCTTTGGTCGAACAACTCGCCTTGCGTCACCCGGCGCCGGGAGATCGCGAGGTGATGGTTGAACGTGCGGCTGTTCAATCGAACGGCCTGAGGCACCGACTCCAGGATGGCGAGCACCTTGCGCCAGTACTTGAAGAACTCGGCATTGCCCGATTGCTCATCGAGCTTCAAGACAGATGTGGCCAAGCTGATGGCAAATGGCCGCGCAAACGGCTCGCCCATGCTGCTGCGTCTGGCGATCTCGCCCATGAGCTCCAGCCGCAGTGCCACCGAATCTTCGCAGACGGCGATCCCCAGCTTCTCGCACAGCAAACGGTCATTCCATACGCCGACGACAAGATACCTCGCAAGAATGTCGTGGACGATGGCCCACACGCGCCCATACGGATGCGCCTCACCGGACACCAGGCCGATGCCGGGAGACGTCTCTCTGGCGCGGCCCAACGCCATCGACCATGGCAGTTTGGGTGCTGTCAAAAGTGCAAGCAGTCGCTCAGGCGTCCCTCTCCGTTCGACGGAGAACGCGCAGATCTCCAGCAGCGCACGCTGGGTCTCTGCTCCCCCGTCAAGTGCCTTGAACTGGCGAACCGTCCACGCTTGGATCGACTCACCCAACGGCAAGAACCCCGCCAGCCAGAATTCAAGCGCCACCCAAAAGCTTGCAATGCCGACGTTGAAGTCCGGCTGGTGCTCCTGCCAGAAGGCCAGCCATTCCTGCACGCTCTTTTGTCGACCATGACGACGCAGAAAGACGTTGAGGTGCACGCCAAGCGTGGTCACCTGCGAAGCGTCGAGCGCGTGACTGACCGCCAGCAGCTCACGGTGAGGAATGGATTGCGGCAGGTCGATGGGTGCGGTTGCCAGCGCCACATTCAGGATCGCCACCTTGCGGCCGCTGCGCGCCAGTTCTGCGCAGAATCGCTGGAGATCCTCGGACGAGCCTTGAAGGTGCTGCACGTCTAGGACGATGACCCAGACGGGCTCGCCGACGTCGGCAAGCCCGTCTTGCGCGGCCTGTTGCATGGCCTCTTGCACAGCCCGAAACATGAAGCCCGTGAGTTCGAGGGCCGACGGCCTGGGCGCCTCCTGTCGCACCAGCAGCGCAGGAAACCCAGCGCGCGCGGCAGCGAAAGCCATCATGCGTGCCTGTGTGGTGCCGCCCGCACCGGCCTCAGAAACGATGGAGAGCACCTGCACGCTGCCCGGGGGATCGGAGAGTTGCTCCTCCAAGGCCTTGCGCAGTTCACCCGCAGGCCGCGGGTCGGGCATCCAAGGCAGCCCCGCCGCGTACGGCCGCCAAGACGTACTGGCACGGGTGAAGAACGACTGGAGCTCGGGCTCGTCCAGATCGTCTGGACTCACCGGCAACATGTCGCGCACGCCGATGAAGTCACAGAAGTCGGAGATGGGCTGTTCTGCCAGCTCCGCCTTCGACAAATCGACCTGGACCTGAGAACCGCCGGGCAGTCGCATCAGGGTGGTGACGCCGGAAGACGTGGCAAGACCGTCCAGCCTCTCGACGAGCTGCAAGGCGAATTCCGCCGAAGGCAGCGCCACCCACTGAACGACCTGAAGGGCTTCGATCTCCCCGAAATCGGCCTTGATTCGGTCGCCGAGGCTGGTGTCCTTGGTGGCGATCGTCAGCAGCGAGCGGAACTCGGCATCCCACAGTGAGGCGAGTTCCTCGAGCGCGACGCTCGGCTGATCGCCCACGACTATCACGCGACGTGGCTCCATGTCGCGCAGACGGGCAGTCATGTTCAAGCGCCTGCGCTCAGCGCTGCGCCGCGGCAATGCCGCGGATTCGAGGCCGCCACGATCGGACCGGCCGTTCAAGAAAAAAACCGGCTTGGCGCGGCGCTGCAGTTGCAAGGCAAGGGGGTCGCTCGCGATCAAGTGCGTGAACGCGCCGTTGGCATCCGAGGATCCCAGCGTGTTACCGCTGCTCTCGATCAATGCTGCGAACTTTGGAGAAGTGCTCTCGACAAACACACCCCGCCACGGAGCGTCCACCAACTTGAGAAGTGACTCGATGTCAGTGTCCGCCAGAACTTCCGACACTAGCCAGAGCACGCACTGCCGCGCGACGACATCACTCAGCAGTTCGTTGGATACCTCTTTTTCACGAATCAGGTGCATAGTGTCTCTCTTGCATGTTGGTCTTGTTACGCTCGGGGCGCTTGAATCACTGGTGTGCTCTCGCAATGGTCGTGGGCGTCGATGCCGTGTACCTTTTTCAGAGATTACGGAGTCTGAAAGCTCATTACGCTCTTCTGCTGAGTCACCGTAGCGGCTGTACCTCCGTCGCCCTGGGGCAAGGCCTCAGAGCATAGCGCCATGAAGCCCTCCGAGATTCTCCTCCCAATGGGGTCTATCAAAAGACATGTCTTCAGAAGGAGCTAGTCCCCTGAATGACCGGACACGGTCTATTGCCCGACCCTTATGCAGAAATGAATGGCGGCAGCACTGAAGACTGCTGGCCGTCCTAAGCTGCTGACGTCGAGACTGACTACTTCCTCGGCTGACAGCAGACGCTGCAAAGCCTTAAAGCCGCTCAGCGGTGTGCCGACTGTTGATGCAACTCGCTCGCTTCACGCGCCAGCTCATAGGCCAACCAGATCACGTTGTTCAGATGCGTACCCCCCGCATCCTCACACCATCGGGTTCCGCCCCCATGGCTACACCAAAGCAGCGAGGTCAGTTGCTCCAGCTTGTTCTCCAGAAGATCCTCGGGCCTCGGGCCTGTGCAGGTGGGCACTGCCGCGTTGCGAGATACCGGCGTGCGACGCCGGGCCATAATCCGTCTAGCCATTTGTTGTGCTCCTTCTAACGGTTGTGCACGTCATGTGGTTAGACGGCCAGGGTGTGTCAGCACCTTGGCCGTCGCCTTTTGTGCCCCACGTTCGCCGCGATGCCCGATGCATCGACGGCCCGCCGCGAGGCCAAGCGGTTGATTCATTCATCCGTCCGTTCAGGGTGTCGTGTGTGCTGCCTTCCTTGCCCGCATTGCGGGTCGTTGGGGAAGAGGGGCATCTACTGTAGAGACTTACAGCGCGGAAAAGGTGGCCGAATGCAAACTCGGCGCGAAGTTGCTAAAGCGGCGTTGCCGTTGACTGTCGGAGGGTGTGTGGTTGCCGCCGGCATAGTGCAGCTCGAGGCGCTTGCCGCTCGGGCGTTGCTCCCCACTCGAGCGACGCCCATGAGGCGCTCAAGGGTCCCGACAATGACGATTTTTCCGATGCGGCAAGCGCGTTCTTGCCCCCCTGCTAGGAGCGAAGCGAAGGCAGTTTTAATGCCTCAACGTTATGTCCCTGCAGGATGAATTTTTCTCCGGCCCCGGTGGCGTGTTGGCCGGCCGAAAGCTTTTGAACGTCCATTCGTATGACAAAACCGGTTCGGTCTGAGAAGTTGACTTCATCGTCAACCTGTAAGAGATTGCCACGGGTCGACATCATTGCGACGTCGCGGGCTCTTGCTTTTCGACGGTCCACGTTCACTCGCCCGTGGCCTGCCAGAAATGTTTCGAGCCTGTTCATATCCTGCACGCCAGACTCGGGCCCCTCCAGCAATACACATGCTGTCGGCCGAAGCGTTTGAATCCACGACAGCATTCCATCGGTCGTTTTTGTGGCGCAATTCAAATACGCACTGGCGGTTGACCACTTTCTTTCGCTCCAGTCCGATTGCAAGATCGAGCCCCGAAATTTCCTGGGAAATCTCCTTTGCAGGGCCTCTCCAATGGATAGGTCACTTAGTTCTTCGGCAGGATAATGAAACGCGCCTGCCCAGCCGGTGTTTTCGTTATATCCGCCGATAAACGCGCATGTGTACAGATCGGACGTTCTCACTGTCACGCGGGCTTCGCCTCGCTCGTGCATCTCTTGAAGCCAAGATGGAGCTATGCCGCTCTTATCTTCAAACCAAGATTGAGCCATGACGCCCTGACCCATTTCTATATAGAAGGACGCCATAGGATTCATTCCGGTTGATTGAGAGCGTTGCAGCCTGACCTGCGGTTGCGAGCTATTCTCAGAATTGCATTCAGCAAAGGCAACTACCGAAATCTGTGGCCCGGCGCGCTTGTATCCGGAAAAGGAGGTGTCACCGCGGTTAGAACGCGGCAGTGCCGTCAGCTTGGTCAACCACACGGCCACGACGAGATCCACCAGCGCCCGTTATCGCCGAGCAGTGCGTAGCTGTTCGCATCGTCGTTCTCACGGAAGTGGAGTCTGCCAAGCGTGTGGACGGTGTGCTCAGGTTCGGCCTCGGAGGGCGCTGCAGTCAGCAGGTGGCGGTACTCGGGAGGCAGGCCTCAAGCGATCGTGGTGTCGACGACATTGTGATCCTCGATGTTTTGCCCGAGGAACTCGTGCTGCGTGATGTAGTGGGCCGAGACGATTCGGCCCGCAAGGTCTCTAGCCGTGAGGTGATCGACGACGGTGCAAAGGCGGGCCCTGCGACCGAGACGTGCGGGGTGGGGCCTGCGGATCGAGGCGATGGCTGCGACGTTGACGCGGGGGTAGATGAAGGTGTCGACGTTGTCGGGGCGTGGGATTGGCGCGGCGGTGATCGGGGGCGTACGCGTCTATCATTCGCGAACGACCGCTATCGGCGGTGGATTCAACCGGACATTGAATGATGGCCTTTCCAGATACGCATCCACGCATTGAGGCGGCCATCGGTCATCCGATACCAGCAGAGCACTCCGTGCACGGTTTGGCCGAACTTCCAGCGCAAATACTGGGTGACGCAGTGTTGGTCTATGAGCAATGCGGGTCACTACACGCGTTTGCCTATCTTTATCACGTCACTGATGCCGAATTCGGCCAAGTCAAAGAATTTTGCGCAGCGCAAGGCTGGTCTACCGACGTCGACGACTGACTCTTGACCAGGGCCCGCCAAGGGCCCAAAGCTGATCTAGCTGCGAGAACCGCGACCAGCCTGGAATTCACGCCGGCCCCGATCACGGGGGAGCCGGCTGTACCTGATGCCACAGGCTTGTGCGTCATTGCTGGCATCGTTCCTGAGCGGATACATCGGGCAAGCGACAGGATCTCAGGGTAAGGCGGTCATCTAACCTCCGGGTGGGGTATGCCGGGCCGCACCAGGTTCGTCATAGGCAACCAGTCGCGGCGGGGCCTCCAATGCGGGGGTGGCTGCACAGGCTGCCGGTGTACCGGATAACGGCAAGGCGCAAAGGCCCGCGATCGGGCCGGGCGCGTCGCCGTTGTCGGGTTCGGCACTTGCGTGACAGCAATCTCGGGGTATTTCCTCCATCGGGCGCGCTGCACGTGGCTAGAGTGCACTTCTCTGGAGGAGATCAAATGAAAGTTCTGGCCATCGCCGCGGGTGCGGCTGCAGTCCTGTGGTGCGGCGCATCGGCTGCTGATCCGATCGGCGCGTGCAAAGCCGCGTACATCGCGGAAGCGAAGGTCACCGCGGGCGGGAAGTACGTCGGCCCCAACAACGACACAACCGAGAGAGATGCACAACGGCAGTGCGAGTACGAGCGCTCGACAGATCCGAAGAAGTTCGCCGGCCGCTACGGTAGTGACACGCCTGCGTCGCCTGAGAAGACGAACTCCGACGGCAAGAAAGTGGGCGGCGGAGGAGGGGGCGGCGGCGGCAACAAGGGCGGTGGCACTGGCGGTGGCGGCTGCACTGGCGGCAAGTCCGTGGGCAGCAAGATGACTGCAAGTTCCTGTACCTGAGGCGTGAGGCGGCCATCGACGACGTCGGTGACGCCAACGTTGTCGGCGCGGGCAGCCAGCGTTGTCGTCGGCCTTCAGGGTGCTGGTACACCCTGGCCGTCGCCTTTCGTGCCCCACGTTCGCCGCGATGCCCTGTGCATCGCCAGCCCGCCGCGAGGCGAAGCGGTTGTGCCCTTCATCGATCCATTTCGGCCTTGGTATCTGCCTCCTTCCTTGCCCATATAGCGGGCCGTTGAGGGTGAGGGACATGCACTATACGGATTCACGGGGAAGAGAAGGTGGCCACGCGCGAAACCTGTGCGAAGTCACCGAAGTGGCCTGAAGGTCAGAGAGTTCGTCGCCGCCTCGCAACAAGCCGTTGACGAGCGCGTGCGCCGACCGATGCGCCGATGACAATCGGCCCGCGAGCAGACACCTGCCACGTGTGCTCGCCAAACCGGAATCTCTCCAGAACTCCAGGTATCCCCAAAGATGCGATCAGCTTTCTACGTCCTGATTTCCGCACTCGCTTCGACGGCCGCGATCGCGCAGCAACCGCCCGCCGATCTGCCGCCGCAGCAGGTTTCCCCATCGTTTCAAGATGCCAAGTCTCGCCCTACGGGTGTGCAAGCCCGTAGCGTGGTCGAACGGACCTATGCCTACTTCGCGGCGAAAGACTCGGGGCGCTTCGCGGACGCGTATTCAAACTTCTCCCCGAGTCAAAAGCAGACGGTGCCTTTCAACGGGTGGAAGACCCAGCTCGAGAGCTTCTATCGCACGGCCGGAAGCGTGCAGGGGAGAACGATCCAGAAGATCACCTGGTACAAGGATCCGCCGAACACCGCGCCTGGGGTCTATGCGGCGGTCGATTTCACCGGCCAGTTTCCCAATCTGAGCCTCTACTGCGGCTTCGTGGCATGGCGCCAGCAGGACGACGGGGCGCTCGAAATCGTTCGCGAGGAAGCGAATTCCATCGAGAAGTCGGTCGCGGAGAAGATGACGCCCGAGATGATGCAGCGCGCTCGAAGTCAGTTTCGATGTTAGGCATGCTGTTGCCTTGTCAGTCGTTCAAGATGATGTTTCTCGGTGCGGCCTAGATTGAAGCAAGGTGGTCCGAAGCAGCAGCAAGATGTGCACCGGCTGGAAGTGAACGACCCGTACGGTCATGAGATTCTGCAAGAGCAGCTGTTCGCTTTGTTGGTACGGCAGAAGAAACCCGCGACGTTACAACGCGAAAAAATACTCCGACTCGGTCCTTGCCAGCCTCTATTGGAGAACGTATGAGCAACCATTTTCAGCCGTCCGTCATGAGCGAAGTCGAAGCTGACTGGCTGCTTTCATTGCCCGTGAGCCGGCGCGTGTTGTTCTTGTCAGCACTGGGTCATGCACTCACTATCGCTGCCCGTGACACGTATGTTCCCCAAACCGAAGAGTTATCGAAGCCGCGACAACTCAGGCGCATCAATGAACTGCAGCATCGGATTCTCGCGTGCCAGTACGAACTGCTCACTGGACGAGAGAGCGAAAGCTTCCAGCGATCCATCGCGCAACTCGTTCTTGATCAACCCGAACGAGATTTCCGCGACCTCGTCGGGTGGGCATGGCGCGATGCGAAGAATCGCGACGCAGCCGGGGCATGATTGCTGGATTGGGCCCCGTGGGGCGCTACCCGGTCACGAGCGGCCAACTGCCTCAACCCGGGGGAATTCGACCGGCAGACCCAGGAGGGCAAAGCGAAGGCAAGACTGCAAGCCCCCAAGGTATACGAACAGCTGAAGATCGCCCCATCGCAGCCACGGCAGAATTCGACTCAAGGCGACCATCGAACCTCGGGGTCGGATTTCACTCCGCTCGTCACCTGAAGGCATGACAATCGGATTGCCACCGCTATGGGTCAAGCATCCCGATCTCCCTTGGGGGAGTTTGGGATGGCGCATGGGCTGGGGTGAGGTCTATTGGGAGGGTTGGAGAAGCTTCTTTCTGGCATTGGGCGAAGAGGACCGTCGGCGCTATAGAGAGGTTTGGCCAGAACCCGAACCCTGGCAGGGTCTGTATGCATTCATCGAGACCGGCGAGCCTCCGCTCTGGGTCGTCGAGCACAAGAGGAAACTGGCCGGCCCCTATCCTTTGCCGAGCACGGACGAGGCCCACATCTCCGAGTACTACCGAGTTGTCTGGCTGATCAGGCAGCACTTGATCGAGCTGAGCGGTCAAGAAGTGCATGCGCGAGTTTCTGAGTCCGTTCTCAAGCAGGCGGGTGGCGAAGACCATCTGGCTTTCTATGCCGAGCCGAATGGTTCATGGTGGCGTTTCTCCACGCTGAAGGCGGGAGGGTGGCTGCTGCAGAGACTTGCTGCTCCCCACGAGTCCCACGCTCCGGCGGAGCAGTGAGGTTCGATCGGTGCAGGTCCAGCTGTGCTTTGGCAGGAGTGAAGCTGCCGCGTTGGTGACGGCGACATGGCGTGCAGTGGGTCTTGCGATCGGCTTGCCCCGGCGCTCTCTGCCTCAGCCGGTGATTCGAACCCGCACCCGTACCACGTTGGACGAAAGCGCGCCTCGTTCGACATGCACCCGGTAGTCCGCATTCCTCTGGGGTAGGCGAAGTACCGCCATCAGGTCTAGGTCGAAGCGCACCTGTACCGTCATTCCGGAAACCTCGTGCGGCTGCCGGGACGGGCGCTGCATGGGATTGGGTATCTCGTTGTCCTGCGGTGTCGGCGCGGGAACGGGGCCGGCGTAGCGCTGGCCGGTGGTGCTGTTGACCGCAACAAGCCTCATCTCGGGCGGGGTGGGCACGACGATGGGCATGACTGCCAGCCCGCACACCCACACAACGGCGGTCTGGCCAGGCTTCGACCGGACCAGGGGAGGTGCCTCGATGACGATGCCTTGCCACCCCGGATCGCGAGGGGCGGCCGGCGCGCACGCCGATGTCTGGGACAACGGCATGCCCATGATGCCCAGGCATGTGGCTGCCAGAAGCCATCGGAGTCTCTCGTGCGATGTCACAGCGCGTCACTGTGCGCACGGCGACCGTCGTGCGCCAGTATCGAAAGTCACGCCGGCTTTTTGCCGCCTCGCTGCTGCCTGAGTCTCAACGTGAGCATTGGCTGTAGGTCGCCGTTTTCAGCTTCGAGCCCAAGCGATGAGCTTCCATACCGCGATTGCCGCCGACACGACGAGGAGGGCGAGGGAGACCAGTGATGTCGTGATCAGCGCGCTGCCATAGCCGGAAACGGGATCGTTGCACTGAAAGCCACCGAAGCCGAAGGCGCAGTAGCGCTCGTATATCGAGCTGGATGTGGCGAGAGCGACGGCCAGGATCACCGTTACCGCAATGCTTATCGTGGGGAATCGCTTTGCATTCATCGGTGTGTGGCGTCAGTGCTTTCTTGTACCTGGCGCGAGGAATGATCGCCGCATCGGAACCATCGGACAAGGCCAACCGTGGCGGAACTCGTGAGTCGCACAGAGGAATGACTTTAGGCACTGGGAGGCTCATAAAAAAGAAGCTAGCTTCGTTGGTGCCCGAGAGATGAGTGGGCTGCCTGCAGGTCTGCGGGGTGGCTACCGCCCATGTCCGATCTGGCGAGAACATCGAGCCCGCCTTGCGCATCGTCAAGAACAGTGAGGATGAGGAGCTGGACGCCGACCCCATGCCGCCGGCCCCTTCCGGCGACGGGCTTGTCCTGTCGATGGATTCGGTACGGTTGCAGACGCTGCCGCACGGCAACATGTCTTCGGCGATCAAGAGCATCGTTCTTTTTCTGGGGCTCATGCTGCTGGGGATCGCGGCGTGGTTCTGCTCGATGCTCGCCGACGCATTTCGGCAAGACACGGCCGACACGGCCTTCGTGCTCATCATGTCAGTATCGATCGCGGTGTTTGCGCTGATTGCCGTTGCCGCGCTGGTGCAGGCAGTGACCGCGCCCTATGCGTTTCCTACGCTCTTCAATCGGGCGACCGGCAAGGTCGTTCAGCTCAGGGGCAGAGAGCGCATCGAGGCGCCGTGGGCGCAACTGGTTCCCCAGGTGGACTCAATCACGGTCGGCGGCGCGCTGCGCTACCGTCTTTGCCTGAAGGGGCCAACGGAAGTCGGTGCCGCGCAGATGATCCTCGTGAGCAACGCAAACAACAGTCCCGCCGATTGCCTTGCGCACTACGAGTTTCTGCGCAGGTACATGGCCGGCGACTGGCAGTTGCTGCCGAAGGTCGAATGCCTGGAAAGCACCAGAAGGCCGCTGCTGCAGGAGTTCGGCAACAACCTGTGGACGCAGATGACGAACTATCGGCCATGGGATGAAAGATCCGTGCTGGGAAAGGTGCTGTCTTCGGGCGCGTTGCTGCTGATCTCGCTGCTCTGGTGGCCGATGCTGCTGCTGACGCTGATCGGCTCTCGTCTTGGAAGGCTGCCTCGCCTATCGGCGGCCGACCTGGGTATCTGTTCGGAGCCGCTACAAGACGTGGCGCAAGAACCTCTCCCGGTGAGCATCCACCTGCCGCCTGCATTGGGGAGCACGGAACGGGCGGTCTATGTCGCGATCGCAGCGATCTCCACGGCGGCGTGGTGCTGGCTTGGTGCGGGTGTACTGGAGAGAATCGCGGACATGGCCCGCGCGCTGTAAGGTACTCGACCCACTGTCCACGCCGAACATGAAAACTCGCAAGCTCCTCGAGACCGACCTGCCAGCGTTGCTCGATCTCTACCAGCACCTTCACGAGACGGACGATCCACGGCCCGCCCCGGTTGTCGTCGAAGCAGTCTGGCAAGAGATCCTGGCAAGTCGTCACTTCCACTACTTCGGTGGATTCGAGGGCGCCGAGTTGGTCTCCAGCTGCAATCTGACCTTGATTCCCAACCTCACGCGAGGCTGCAGGCCCTACGGCGTGATCGAGAACGTGGTGACGCATGCGGCGTACCGCGGCAGAGGTTACGCAAAGGCGTTGTTGGCTAAAGCGCTCGACACGGCCTGGTCCGCGGGCTGCTACAAGGTGATGCTGATGACCGGTCGCAAGGATGAGGCAACGTTGAAGTTCTACGAGTCGGCCGGCTTCGATCGGCACGGAAAGCAGGCCTTCATTGCGAAGCCTCCTGTGGGAGCGGCCTAGTCTTCTCGCGGAAAGTGCTGGTGACCGTCGCACGGGTCTGCGACTCCACCTAGGTCAGATTCAACCCGCCGTCCGACAGCAGCACCTCGCCAGTGAGGTAGTCCGAGGCAACCAGCATCGCAACGGCGTGCGCAATGTCATCCGGGCTGGCGGCCCGGCGCATGGGTGCACGTTCGCGCCACAGCTCCTGTGCGGCGGTCCAGTCGGCGGTGAGCGGCGTGTCGACCAGACCTGGCGCGACGGCGTTGACGCGAATGTCCGGCCCCAGCGACAGTGCGAGCAGGCGGGTCATGTGATTGAGTGCGGCCTTGCTGACCGCATAGGGAATGGATGCGCCCTTGGGGCGAACGCCTGCGTGCGAGCTGATGTTGACGACGCAGCCTGCGCGACGGCGCAGGGCGGCCTCGCGCAAGGCCGATTCGGCCAACGCCACCAGATGGAACGGCGCCACGACATTGACCTCATGGAGTGCGTGCCACACGGCGGAAGTGGCGGCGGCGAGGTCTGCATGCGGAATGACTTTGCTGATGCCGGCGTTGTTGACCAGCACGTCGAGTTGGCCCCACGCGGCGATGGCTTCGCCGACGAGCCGCACCCTGTCTGCTTCCGAGGAAAGGTCGGCTTGTACATAGATGGCCTGCTTCATCTCGGCAGCCATTGCGCGACCTGTCTCCGCGGAACTTCGAGAGTGAAGGACCACGGCGTAGCCCGCGTGATTCAGCTTGCGCGCGATGGCGGCACCGATGCCGGAAGTGGACCCTGTGACCAACGCGACACGGAGCGTGGGATCGGTTGTTGGATTGACGTTCATCTGGAAGCCTCAGTCTGGTTGCGATCGAATGCACCGCTGCCGCCGCTCGGAACGAGCGATGAATACGGCGATGCCCAATGAAAGCAGCGACGTGGTCGACATTGCCGCGAGCAGGGCGGTGCGTGGATGGGCTTCGTCGACGAACAGTCCGGCCGCAAAGGCGATGGCACCGGCGCCGATGGCCGTCATGGCCGAAGCCAGGCCCAGGGCGGTGCCGGCGAAGCCCGTGTGGATCGACAGCACCCGGCCGTTGGCCGCGGGCATCGTCAATCCGTTGCCGAGTCCAACGCACACGCAGGGGCCGAAGAACGCGAGCGGATGAGCAATCCCTAGCACCGCGAGCGCAACGGCCACCAGCAGGCCTGCGCAGGTCAACAGCCGCCCGGCAACGATGAACTGGATCGGCTGCCACCGTTGCCCGCAGCGCGCGAGCGTGAAGCTGCCGACGATGAAACCCGCGGGAACCAGCCCCATGTAGGCGCCGACCATCGCCGCGGAGGTGCCATAGGCCTGCATGGCCACGGCGGGTGCGCCGCCGATGAAGACATAGAGGGTGCCGATGGAAGAGGCCATGCAGAGTCCGTAGGCCCAAAGCTGCGCGGAGCGAAGCAACTGGCCATAGCCGCCGAGCTGCTTCGACATCGCCGTGGAGCGATGGTGGTGGGTCTCCGGCAGATAGCGCAATGCCAGGCCGAGCGCCGCGATGCCCATGAACGCGAAAGCAGCGAAGTTCGCGCGCCAGCCGAGCCAGCTGTCGATCACGCCACCTGCGGAAGGGCCGAGCATCGGGGCGATCGCCCAGGCGGATGAGACATAGCCGATCTGGCTGACCATCCGTTCGCCCGCCGTGTCGCGAATCGCGGCCAGCGACATGGCGTATCCGGCAATGGCGCTGCCCTGCAGCAGCCTGCAGGCCAGGAACGCCTCGATGCTGCGCGCGAAGAAGCATCCGATGGAACCGATCACGAAGACGAGCAACGCGACCAGCAGCACGGGCCGGCGCCCGAACCTGTCGGACAGTGCGCCGGCGATCAGATGCGTCAACGCGGTGACGACGGCGTAGCCGGCCACGGCGACATTGACCGTCGCGAACTCGGCGTCGAACTCCTTCGCGATGCTCGGCAAGGAAGGAACGAACATGTTCAGCGGAAGAACGCCGAGCGCCGACAGGGCGATCAGCAGCCAGAGGGGTGAGGCGTTTCGACGATGAGGGGGCACGGGGCAACTCCTTTGCGCGCATTCCTCTTGCGGGGATGCGGTGACCTGACAACAAGAGCCATCCGTCGAGGATGGGTACGTGGTGGCTCTCGTCGGGTCAACAGGAGCTGGGGGTCATCGGGCCTTTGGGGCGGGATGAGGGTGCGTGCGATTGCTACGCGGCGAGTTTGTGGGCTCGGCGGGATGGACTCTACACGATGCCGAGGCATCCATCAGGTTCAAAGCTCTGCATCGAGGTCAGGAAACCAACCACGGCGCCCGAGTCCTTCGACCTGCAACTCGAGGCTGGGCATCTTCGACTTCTTCGGTTTCTGCAAGAAAGCTCGGCTCACCAGAGGCAGTTGGAGGGCGAGCTCCAGTCCATGGTGGCCGAATTTCGTCGGGCAAGAGTTCGACCGTCTCGATTTTTACTCGGTGCACTGGATTTTTGCATGCGCTCGCCCAGATGGCCTGAGGTCTTGCTCGCGACGCAGCGCGAGCACCGTAAGTTATTTGCACCGAGGTAAGTCAATTTTTGCATGACGCCTGATGGATGCTTACCCGTCCGATTGGAGTGAAAGGTACTCTCGCGCGTATTACCCCGATCTGAAATAGGAAGGCAGTGCGATATCAACCCAGGGCTGAGGATATCTATTTAGCGTGAGGATTGGCACTCGGCCGGTTGTCGGCCTGGAGGCACATCACCCAACTTGCAATGCCACGCAAAATTGCCTTGCGTATCTATAGTAGGCTCCAGGAAGATCGTGCGCGTGATCGACGGACCCCTTCCCATCAGGACCAACTTCAGAATCCCCGTCTCGGAGTTGACCCGGATGCTTTCCACAGGCTCGGGCAAGGGAGCATTGAATCCAGCAACCGTCAAGTTGAGGGGGTACTCTTTGTGCTCTTGGAAGTAGGATTCGATTGTTCGAGATGCCGCCTTTCCGTGCGCTATTGCAACGCTCGCATCGGAGCGAGCTTTCGAATTAGAGATTCCCTCGGAATTGAATTCAGAAATCAAGGGGCCGGCAAGTCGGAAGAGGGCCGATATCGCAAAGAACCCGCACACCCATCTGATCCAGGTTCTTGAGTGCCGGGGGGCTGCCGTTTGGTCGTTCACATGTTCTCCTTTCGCCAGAATTTTCAATCAGAAGAGAGGGTCATCTCTGTTCGCGAATGCTCTTCTGCTTCATCTCCAACCCGAGCTTCCCATAGCAAAGATCCGCGCTCGACGGCGGATTGGACTCGGAGCCGCCTAGGGCTACAACGAGTGGTGATCTGCTGCGGCTGGATGTCTCTGAAAGAGTAGCTGAGCGGGCATGCGTAGCACTTGGTCGCATGGCTGCTTTTGCCATCGACGGTCGGCAGTTGTTCGAGCGTTTCTTTAGCCGTGAATATCATTGCTCGCCCGCCTCGGCCCGTTTCGTAGCGGCACTTTCTTTTGTCTCCAAGCGAAAGCTCACGCCGCACTTGAGGCATTTCTTTGGGTTGAGGGCAACGTATTGAGAGGCTTCTACTTGGTACGTTATGAGCGACACACGCGTTGCCATTGGAGTCGCGCCGCAACGGGGGCACTTGTACCTGAACATCCTGACAAGCGCGTACAGCACAAGCGTGAAGGATGGAATCGCAAGGAGTTCCGGTGGCGGTTTCAGCTTGAACACATTCAACACAATCGCGGCAACGATGCTAAAGAGAAGAATCAATCCGAACGCGACAAGAATGTGCCGCCGCCGATTCCGGAAGTCTTGATATTCATCCGGCGACAGCGGACCCAGAGTGCTCAGGTCCTTGCGCGGGTGATAGCGGCGACGAATCATGACGTGACTTGTTCAGCGAGAAGGCGATGCAGGTATACCAGCTTTGCGGTGAGCCCGGTCCCGCAATTGCGACGCCTTGCCGCAGCGAACGATGACCGGCGTTGCGGCGTCTACACAACGCTTCCGTTGCTGCGTCGCGATGCTGGTGTTAGCCTCCGTATCCCCAAAATTGACCCAATGCACCGCGGCTCGATGATCGACCGCATGAAAACCGTGAAGCAGTTCCCGACCACCCAACACGCACCGAAGACCCGCGAAGCCGCGGCTGTCTCGCTGCGCGCCGAATTCGCAGAACTGCTTTCCTAGAGCCTTTCATACCTGGAGGCTCGGCCTCCGTGTTCCACAAGACCCGGTAGGCCTCGAGCCACCGGGTTTTTTGTTTTTCGCCTGCCCCTTTTGGAGATTTGGACATGAGCCTCGAACGAGAACGTCTTCCTTCCGCCGCATTCGCTGCCGGTGCGGCGTCGTGCGTCGAATCCGTGGAGTGGTTCGTGTAGAGCTTCCAGGCCCTCGTGTGCCTGGAGGTCCATCCTTCAGGCCGAAATGAAAGCCTGTCGGGTGGTCCACCCCGGCAGGCTTTTTTTTCGCCCGCATCGCGGGCATCGCGAGTTTGGTGCGCGCGCACCGACAACCCGCCGAGCGTTTCGCCTGGCCAGCGGATCGCATCGGCTTTTCAACGCTGAAACTGGAGAAAAATGATGAACAACAAGGTTCATGTGAATGTCGGAACCATCGGTCACGTCGACCATGGCAAGACGACCCTGACGGCTGCGCTCACCTTCGTGCAGGCCGCTCGCATCGGCGGCCGTGCGCTGTCCTATGGGCAGATCGACAACGCGAAGGAAGAGCGCGAGCGCGGCATCACGATCAATACCTCGCACGTCGAGTACGAGTCGGACAGCCGCCACTACGCGCACATCGACTGCCCCGGGCATGCCGACTACATCAAGAACATGATCACCGGCGCCTCGCAGATGGACGGCGCGATCCTGCTGGTGGACGGCACCGAAGGCGCCGCGCGGCAGACCATCGAGCATGTGCTGCTGGCGCGCCAGGTGAACGTCGGCCACATGGTGGTGTTCGTGAACAAGATGGACCTGGTGGCTGCGAGCGACCGCGCGGAAATCGAGCAACTGATCGAGATGGAGATCGGCGCGCTGCTGGCAGCGCACGGCTACGACGATGCCCGCTTCGTCTTCGGCAGCGCGCTGAAGGCGCTGGCCGCCGCCGAACGCGGCGACCTCGAGGGTGCCGACGTGCAATGCATCGTCGAGCTCGTGAACGCGCTGGACTCGCGCATTCCGGATCCGGTGCGCGACTACGCCGCGCCGTTCATGATGCCCGTCGAAGGCGTGCACACCATCACGGGCCGCGGCACCGTGATCAGCGGCCGTGTCGAACGCGGCGTGATCCGCGTGGGCGACAGCCTGGAGATCGTCGGGCTCAGCTCGGCGGGCGACGAGAAGGTGGTCGTCACCGGCGTGCAGTCCTTCCACAAGGACGTCGCCGAGGGGCGTGCCGGCATGAACGTCGGGCTGCTGCTGCGCGGGGTCAAGCGCGACGATGTCGTGCGAGGCCAGGTGGTCGTGAAGCCCGGTGCGCTGAAGCCGTACCGGACGGGGCGTGCGCAGGTCTTCGTGCTGAGCAAGGACGAAGGCGGTCGTCATACGCCGTTCGGTTCGGGCTACCAGCCGCAGTTCTTCTTCGGCACGACCGACGTGACGGGTGTGATCCGCGTCGACACCGAAACCGGCCTGGTCGAGCCGGGCGCGCAGGCGCAGATCGGTTTCGAGCTGAACAAGCCCGTGGCGATCGAGAACGGCATGCGGTTCGCGATGCGCGAAGGCGGCAAGACCGTCGGCGCGGGGATCGTGACCGAGGTGCTGGGCTGAAAGGCTGAGGCCTGTTTTCCCCTGTCGTCCGCTTGGCGGGCGGCAGGGGTTTTTTATTTGTGCGCGCGTTGCGCCGCGCCTACCCGAGCTGCTCCGCCAGCCCGACGATGATGCCCTCGGGCCCGCGAATGTAGGCAAGCCGGTACGACTCCCCGTACTGCATCTGTCCGATGATTTCCGCACCGTGGGCCTTCATGCGCGCGACGACATCGTCGAGGCCTTCGACGGCGAACATCACGCGGCGAAGACCCAGGGCGTTCACGGGCGTTTCGACGGGCCCGAACCGCACGGCCTCCGGCGTGTGGAACTTGTCGAGCTCGATGCCTTGCCCATCGGGCGTGCGCAGCATCGCGATGGTGGATTTCACGTTGCCGAGCCCGACGAGCTTGCCGACGTCGGGCCCCTCCACCGTGGTCTGGCCTTCGAGAGCGAGGCCCAGTTCGATGAAGAACGCCTTCACGGCTTCGAGATCGTCGACGACGATCAGGACGTTGTCCATTCGCTTGATGGTCATGGCTGGGGTTCCTTTGGTCAGGGGCGCTCTTGTCCGGCGCGGTTCAGTTCGCTCAGGTAGGAGCCGGGCTTCTGCTCGATCTCGCTTTCGGGCCCCAGCACCGCGATGACGGTTCCCTTGATGTAGACCCGAAGCTCCGCCGGCACGGCGAAGAACTTCACCAGGTCCGGCCGGTCGATGGCCAGCTGATAGAGCGAGGTCTTCGTGAAGCGCGACGGATCTTGAGAACCTTCCTTGTCGTCGAGATCGGTGAACCACCAGCCCGAGTCGTTCGCGTCGTCAGGCTCCGCGCGCGTGAGCAGGATGCGCGACGCCGACTTGTAATCCACGTGCACCACGACGCTGTTCTGCAAGGAAGGAAATTCCGGCGCGACCTCCGCGACCAGGCTCTCGACGACGTCTTTCTGGTTGCGCAGTTGCATCAGGGTGCTGTCCACTGAATCGATGAAGCGCACAGGGATCTGCTGCATGTCCGGCTCCGTGATCCGCAGCAAGCCGTCGTCGGTGTCCTCGATCATCGTGTACATCCAGCCGACCTGGAGGCTCTGGCCGCCGCTGAACTTCTCTCCCTCGGCCACGCGGCTCTCGAGGAAGTGGAGGAACCAGGCGATGTCCGCATCGGGAATGGCCTTGTTGCTCACGCGAATGCGGAACTCGGGGTGGCCGAAGCGTTGGCAGCCTTGGGTCGTGTGAAGGGCCTCGGCCTGGGATTCAGTGGGCTTGTTCTTGCCGAGCGATGAGAAGAGGGAGCGCAGGGACATGGGGAAGGGCTCGAAGCGAGTGGTGCCGTCGCGAGCGCGGCAGGCCACCGAATGAATCTCATGGTTCCCCGAGCCATGGCGGCCTCGGGACGCGCTCTGCATGCTAGCCGACTCCGTGGCGCGTTCGACCTTTCGAATCTTCTTATTACCAATGACGTCGTCGCTTTTCAGGAGCGCCGAGCGCTAGACTGCGGCTCCCTTTTGCAGGAGACGACAGCATGTCCAGATTGCTCGTGCGCAGCTTCGGCGTTTCGCTCGACGGTTTCGCCGCTGGCCTCGACCAGAGCTTGCAGAACCCGCTCGGCGTTCGCGGTCCCGAACTCATGGACTGGTTCTTTCCCACGCAGGTCTGGCAGCAGATGCAGAAGGGGAGCGAGGCCAAGGGCGAAACCGGTGTCGACAACGAGATCGCCGAGCAGGGCTTCGCTTCGATGGGCGCCTGGATTCTCGGGCGCAATATGTTCGGTCCGGTGCGCGGCCCCTGGCCCGACGAGAACTGGAAAGGTTGGTGGGGCGACGAGCCGCCGTACCACGTGCCGGTCTTCGTGCTGACCCACCATGCGCGCGCGCCGCTGACGATGAAGGGCGGCACCACCTTCCACTTCGTGACCGGTGGCATCCACGAGGCACTGGCACTGGCGCGCGATGCCGCGGGCGGGCGTGACGTGCGCGTGGGTGGTGGCGTGGCGACGGTGCGCGAGTACTTGAAGGCCGGGCTGCTCGACGAACTGCACCTGGCCGTGCGGCCGGTGCTGCTGGGCAAGGGCGAGGCGCTGTTCGATGGACTGGACTTGCCCGCGCTGGGCTATCGCTGCGAGCGGCAGGTGGCGGGGGAGCGGGCTACGCACATGTTTTTGCGGCGCAAGGCGGCTTGAGGCGGTCGAGCAATGTCTGTTCGCCAGTCAATATGAACGTTCCCAGGGGCGGTCAGGACTGCACCCCGTGGTACGTCGAGACCTCCACTCGCACCTCGAAGCCCAGTTGCCGCGCAAGCTCCGCCGAGTGCTGGTTATCGGACCAGCAGTCCCAGTTCGGAGTCAGGCCATGCTGCACGCAGTGATCGATGAAGGCGCGCGCCACCAGCGTGCCGAGGCCTTGGCCGCGATGGCCGTCGGCAGTCAGGATGTCGATGTCGTGGTGGCCATTCCAGGCGAAAGCGGTGTAGCACATGCTGACGATGGCATCCTGATGCAGCACGCAGAAGCCTAGGCCGTGTTGTTCGAAATCCGCGGCGGATCTCCAGTAGCTGCGACTGTAGGGATTGGCAACGTCGCGTATTTGCTGCATCAGGACTTCATCGATGCGGCGAAGCTCGTAGCCTGCCGGCATCGGGCTCTCCCGACGCTCGATCCCTGCAAATTTTGCGCGATCGAAGTCGAAGTCGAGGCGGCGTCGCTTTCTCACCGAGTTCCCGAAGGTGCTGTCCAGCGCCGCTTCCCATGCCTGCGGAAAGGCATAGAGGATGAAGTAGTCGGAGCCATGAAATTCGAGCAGCCACTGGCACACGCGCTCGACAAAGACGGGATCGTCGGCAGTCCCGGCGAGCGTGCAGGCGCCGTTGTTGTAGACGAGCGCGGCCGTCGGTCGTAGCAGATCGTTCGCGAAGATCCTTCCATGGCCGATGCCAGCGATGACGGAGTTCGGGATGCTCGGGCCGTAGGGAAGACTGGCGAAGAGGGGGGCGACGCGGTGGAATTCCGAGGGCTTCAGTTCAAACAGGGTTGCGATCATGACGTCGGCAGTCTAGGGGGTTGCAAGCCACGCATCGAGCCCGCCCAAACGCGTCGCGCAACATCCGACAATCCCCCGAACTTTCCTTCACCCATTCACGCCCGGAACCATGCGCATCCTGCTCAAGCTGTCTCGTCCTCTTGTGCTTGTCGCGTTGCTGTTGAATGCCTCGGCATTCGTACCGTTGCCCGCGCTCGCACAAACCCCGCAAGCCGCGGCACCCACCGCCCCTAAGCCCGGCACCCCCGTACCCACAGGCTCGCCGCTGCAAGCCGGCCCGGTCCACGCGCAGTTCGCGATCTACTACGCGCCGCGACCCAAGGCCGATCCCATGGCCACGCTGCGCAGCCGGCTCGCCAAGCTCGGCGATGCGCCCAGGCTGCTGGCATCAATGCCGAAGCCTTCCGAGGTCTCCGTCCCCGTGCTGTTCGCGAACTGGAACACCACGACCGTGCAGCAAACCTATCGCGCGCCCGAGATGGAGATGCTGCAGCGCTTCGGCCATGGCATCACGCGTGAGCAGGCCGAGGCGCTGCAGGGCAGCAGCCAGGCGCTGATCGTCGATTTCGCGCATCCCTCGAAGCTGGCGCTGCCGGCCATGCGCAAGGCGCTCGAACTCACGCTGCAGGTGGCGCGCGACACCAACGGCTTCGTGTGGGACGAGGAGACGCGCGAGCTCTTCACGCCCGACGAATGGCAGAAGCAGCGCGTCGACTCCTGGGCCGGTGGCATTCCCGACATCGCCTCGCAGATCGTGATCCATGCCTACCAGGCCGACAACAAGCTCGCGCGCGCCATCACGCTGGGCATGGGCAAGTTCGGCCTGCCCGACGTGGTGGTGAGTCAGTTCTCGTGGTCGATGAACCGCCCGATGGGAACGCTGGTCAACGGCTTCGCACAGGCGATGGTGGAGGGCGCGCAGATTGCGCGGCCCGGCCAGTTCGACCTGGACCTGCGCACGCTCAAGCAGGGCGGCCTGCGCGACCCGAAGGACAAGGAGGCCAAGGGCACCACGCCCGCCAGGCTCTCGCTGGTGGCGGGCACTTGGGAGAGCGGCGATCCGCGCAACCGCCTCTACGAGATCGGCTTCGACCGCTACCCGGGCCCGGATCGCTCGGCGCAGCAGGTGGCGCTGCTCAAGAGCACTTTCGGCGCCGCCGACGATTCGGTGTCGCGCATCAAGCACAACGAGGAGATCCTCGCGGCCAGCAAGCTCGCCCGGGCGCAACTGTCCGCGCTGCGCGACGCGTTCGCCAAGGGCCTCGCGCCCGGTGAATACATCCTCGTGAAGGCGCCCTTCATCACCCGCAGCGGCGGCAACGAGTGGATGTGGGTCGAGGTCACGGGCTGGAAGGGCGACGCGATCGACGGCATGCTGAAGAACGAGCCGGTGGAAGTGGCGGGCCTGCACGCGGGGCAGATGGTGAAGGTGTCGCAGGCGAAGGTGTTCGACTACGTGCGGCGGTATGCGGATGGACGGGAGGAGGGGAACGAGACGGGGAAGGTGATCGAGCGTGGGGGAGCGGGGAAGCGATGAGTGCTGGCTCGCCCTACACCCGCCCCGCTTTGAACGCCTGCAACCGCTCCCTCCGCTCCGCATCGAACGACCCGCTGAGCCGCGCCGACAGCTCCTCCCGACGCATCTCCTTCCCGCACGACTGACAGGCTGGCCCCAGCCTGGGGTCCTGCCCGCAGGGGATGTAACTGCTTTGATGCGGCGCGGTCCCGTGCGAACCATCGCGCGGGACTGCCGGTGCGAGCGCGCTACTTGCCGTCCGCCGCGCCGAGATGGGGGCGCAACTCCTTGACCCTGGCATCGAGGTTGGCTGGCGTGACCTGCCAGCGCCGGGGATCCTCGTACTCGAAATCGGCGCGAACCCGGCGCGTCTGCCGGTTGAACTGAAAGAGCATCTTGATGATGCCCTTGTCGCCTTTGCGGCCCTTGTGCAGCAGCCAGTCGCGATAGGCCTTCACCTCGCGCTCGATCGGGTCCTCGAGGAAGGCGGCCGCATGGGCCTGGCCCCGGGCGTCGTAGACATAGCCGTAGCTGCCATTGACGTCGCCATCCGCATCGATCGAGAAGATCGCGGAGACCTCGACCCAGTCGACCCCTTGCGGCTCGCCGCTGTTCACGATCTCGCGGGCGATGGCGCCCATCAGTTCCATGTTCTGCGAGACGGGCAGGGCGGGCGCCGGCGCGACCATGCCGGCTGCGGTGATCGCCGCCGTGAGGAATCTGGAGAAGAGGAATTTCATTGCGTCGGTGTTCGTTGGGTGGCGCGGTCAGGCGCTGTGGGGAGGCCTTGTTTCGTGCTGGGGCAACGCATCGGTGATCTCGAACCACGGCGCCTTCGACCCCACGTACACATGACACAGCGGCCGCACGCCCGGGTCGCCATCGAGCACGCCGAGCGCGACACCGTACACGGCGGGCTTCGCGTCGAGCTTGCTGATCAGGCTCGAGCCGCACACCGAGCAGAACCCGCGGTGGTCACCCGGCGACGATTCGTAGAATCGCACCAACTCCTCACCCCTGGTCCAGCGAAAGTCCTTCGCCAGGATCTTGCCGCGCGCGCGAAAGGCGGTGCCGTGCGCCTTCTGGCACATCGAGCAGTGGCAGTACAGCGGGTCCTTGATCGTGCCGTCGATCTCGAACGCTACGCCTTGGCAGAGGCAGCTTCCTTTGAGCACGGGTCATCTCCTTCGGTGTCCCCCGGGAGCATGGGGCAGCCTGGGACAAGCGAGTATTTCATGCATCCGATCGGGGCGGTGGTGGCAATGGACGTGTCCGGTAAAGCCGTTTCGAAATCGAAGGCATGGGCAGTCCGCTCGCGGAGGTGTCCCCGCATGGAGCGCGGCAGAATGGCGCAATGTTGTCGACATTCATCCGGATTGCCGTCCCGTTTTTGATCAATCTCGTCGGCACCTACCTGTCGGGGGTCTATCTGTACGCCTTGGCAAGTCACATCAAGTGGTTCGTGGCCATTCCTTTCTGGCTGTCGGGCGCGGGCATCGGCTTTGGCTGCGGAGTGCTTTTGACGCAAGGTTGCGTTCGGGCCTTGCGGTGGGGAGGCTTGATCGGCGCCGCCGGGCTGGTGCTGCCACTCGCCGCAGCTAGCGCAGGCTTCGCGATGGTCGTTCTCGCACCGTTCGTCGTGGTCTACGTTTTCATTCAGGGTGTCGCGGCACGTTTCGGCGCGAAGTACGGACTGCGGCTCAGGCACCGGTGAGGCCCTGGACTTCAGTCCGGGGCAGACACGGTTTTCCGAGATCTCGCTGTCGGTCCGAAGGGCGCGTCCAGGCCGCTATCAAGAAGGCGGCCTGAGATTACTTGCCGCTCACTTGCACGGCAGGGTGCCTCGGCCAGCATGCGCGCAGCGCGCAGGAACGCCACCGGCCCGACCCAGCTCGGATTCCAGTCGTCTCCCACCGGCACCTGCCGCTTGTGCGCGATGACCATCTCGCGTTTCGGAACGACCAGGATGTACTGCCCGTGCACCCCCCACGCCATGTAGGCGCCATGCAGTGGCGAGTCGGGCGGCTCCTCGAGCAGCCACCACAGGTAGCCATAGCCGAAGCCGCGTCGCGCCGTGTGCGGTGGATGCATCTGGGTGGAGGGCGTCGCTTCGCGCGTGATCTGCCCGATCCAGTCGGCCGGCACCAGTTGCTGCCCGCGCCAGTTGCCCTGGCGCAGCATCAGGTAGCCCAGACGCGCCATGTCGCGCGTGGACAGGTAGAAGGGATAGGCGAGGTGTCGGGACCGCTTCGCATTGCCGGTGCGCGCGTGGCGAGCCATATCGAAGTCCTCGAGTTGCAGCGGCGCCGCCAGGTCTTGCGCGAAGGCCTGATAGATGCCCTGGCCGGTCAGGCGTTCGAATGCCGTGCCGGCGGCGTTGAAGTCCCAGTTGTTGTAGAGGAAGTAGCTGCCGGGCGCCTGCGAGCCGCGAGGCGGCGCGGCGGCCGTATCGTCTCCGCCATTGGCGGCTGCGTGGTAGACCCCCGAACGGGCGGCGAGCAGGTCGCGCAGCCTGGCCTGCCGTTCGATGGGCAGCAGGCCCCCGATGTCATCGATGCCCAGTTCGGCCAGCGTGCGATCGAGGTCGATGGCGCCGTTGGCGACGTACTTGCCGTACATCATCGACAGCACGCTCTTGCGCACCGAGAACACGATGCTCACAGCCTGGACCGGCCCTTCGCTGAACAGCACGCGACCGTCCTGCACGGCCATGAGCGCGGTCGTGTCGAGCGTGCGCACGTAGGTGCGGGTCGCGTCGAGGCTGCGGCGGCAGGCGCTGGCCGATGCGGGTTCGGGGGCGGTGGCCCAGGAGGCTTCGGGGAAGGTTGGCGATGCCGCGGGCGGGGCGGTCGTGCAGGCGCTGGCGAGCAGCAGGGCAAGGCCGCATGCGCACCAAGAGGTCAATCGGCGTTTGGTGTCGCTATCGGACTGCATGCGATTCGAGTCTACCGAGGTGCGATGATCGTCCTCATCCGGATGGAACACGACTGTCCGGGCGCTTGGTCTCTTGGAGACACGCATTGCCTCTTGTCCTGGCTATCTGCTTGCCACCCCACTCGATGAACATGACGGGCCTTCCCTCACTGCCGCTCGAACTTCTGGAGCGCGTGCTTCCCGGCGCGAAGCTCCTGCCGGACTCGATCCTGCAAGCTGCAGATCGCCGCGAGATCGCCTACGAATTCGTCTTGGTCACGGATTGGCCTGACCTCGATGCACCGGATGCCAAGCTCCAACTCTTCGATCTGGTGTTTGCGGGGAAGTCTTTCCCCGAGGGAGATGTTGTCGTCGTGACCGATGAGAGCTTTCGCAGTGGGCAACCGATTCAATGCCAGGGAGGCGAACTGCGTAGAACGTTGGATCGCTCACCGCAGTTCGTTTTCGACGGAGACGTCATTTTTCTCTGGCGAGAGATCGCTGCTCTGAGCGTCTTCCATCATGAGGGTGGATTCGCGCACATCGGGTGGTGAGGTGGCTTGCCTCCTTCTGTGAGGATAGGTTGGCCGGGTGAATTCCGTCCCGGCATGCGGCAGTCTCCGCCGCCTGGTCGAGGTGGATTCCTAGAAAGCGGATGGTGCCCGCCTACAAGCCCGCATGGTGCGCATAACTAGAAAGGCTGAAGACAAGAAAGGTCTCCAGCCATGACCCTCGAACAAACCATCGACAAGTTCAAGCAGGTCGACGCCGCGCGCGCCGACTACCCCGGCGAGCACCTGATCGTGCTCGGCGCCGGCGTGTTGCTGCTGCTGGCCGCCGGCCGCAGCCGTTCCTTCCTCACGCGCATCGTCGCCGGGGCGGCGGGCGGTGCGTTGATCGGCCGGGCCGCGAGCGGCACCGGCGGCATCGCGAAGCTGGCGGGTGCATTGCAGTCCGGAGGCCTGGCATGGCCGCGCCGTTGATGGAATCGCTGCGCGCCGTCCGCGCGCCCAGGTACTGGGCCCTGGGGCTGGGCGTCGCCGTGCTCGCGGTGTTCCTGTTCTACCTCGCGCTCAGCAGCCTGGTGCATGAGAGCGCCGGGCGCGCGCCGCGCTTGCCGCCATCGATCATGCCGGAGCACGTGAAGGCGCCCAGGTCCACCATCGACAGCACCCAGCCGGCCGAATCGGCCCGCGCACCGGTCGCGCCATCGATCGCCAAGCTGGACACCACGATGGCCAGCGCCGCAGCGACCACGAACAAGACGGTCCCGGCCTTCATCGAGGTCCAGAAGTGCGTGATGCCCGAGGGCGATGCGATCTACTCCGATGCGCCATGCCCGCAAGATGCCGAGGCCAGCACGCTGCGCCTGCCGAGCCATCCGAACGCCGCCGCACGCCTCTGAGTCGCAGCACCGATGGGGCTCAGGTCGCGGCGGGCACGCTTTCGCGCTCGATCGGCAACCACAGCGTGAACCGCGTCCCCGCGCTCCCCGACTGCCACCCGACCGATCCGCCGATGGCCTTCGCGCGCTGCTGCTGATTGCGCAATCCGCGCCCGCCGTGCTGCAGCGCCTCGGCCACGTCGAAGCCCGCGCCGTTGTCCTCGATGGTCACGCACACCAGATCGTCGGTGGCCGCGGTGCTCACGCGCAGCGTGGTGGCGCGCGTGTGGCGCATCACGTTGGCGATGCACTCCTGCATGATGCGCAGGATGTGCAGCGCGCTGCCCGGGTCGAGCCAGGGCAGGGACGGCACGGGCTGCACCTCCCAGCGCAGCGAGATGCCGGCGCTCTCGATGCGTGGCGCCAGCCTGAAGCGCAGGGTCGCGAGCAGCAGCAGCAGGTCGGGGTCGACGATCTCCATGGAGTCGATGGCGAGCTTGAGGTCGTCCATGCAGGCCTTGAGCATGTCGGCGATCTCGGTCTCGCTCATGCTGCCTTGCTCCACCGAGCGTATGGCGCCGATCAGCGAGGAGCCGAGGCCGTCGTGCATGTCCTGCATGA
Source organism: Variovorax sp. FG153 (assembly GCF_057809595.1). Taxonomy (NCBI): domain Bacteria; kingdom Pseudomonadati; phylum Pseudomonadota; class Betaproteobacteria; order Burkholderiales; family Comamonadaceae; genus Variovorax; species Variovorax sp. FG153. Next base: position 49,078 of record NZ_JBMDKG010000029.1, on the reverse strand, counting down.
GGCGGCGGCGCTCGGCGTTGAGCATCTGCTCGTTCTCCACCACGCGCAGCCGTTCGTAGCTCTGCTTGAGCTCGTCCTCGCGCTCGCGCAGCCGGTGCGCCAGGCCCTTGTTGAGCCGCGCGACCTCGGCGAAGGCGCCGGTGTAGCGCAGGAACATGATGTACGAGAAGACGAAGAACAGGCCGATGATGGCGTAGGGCGAGGTGTAGACGCTCTCGGGGCCCAGGAGGTTGTTCTGCAGCAGGGCGTCGTAGCAGGTGAACGGGACGGCGATCATGGTCCAGGCCGCGACCAGCCGGCCTTCGGGCAGTTGCACGCGGTAGGCCTTGCGCAGGTTCACCGAGAAGATCAGCACGGCCACGGGCAGCACGACGAGGTTGAGCAGCGGGGTGAACAGGTACAGGCTGACGATCGAGCGCGAGACGTGCGGCACGGTGGCGAGGTTGCAGGCCAGCACGAGGCCGACCGTCAGCCGCGTGAGCCAGGGCGAGGGCTGGCCGTGCAGGCGCTCGAGGAACAGGTGGATGAGCAGGATCAGCCACAACAGGCTGGCCACGGTCATCCACTCGAACCACTCGTCCGACATCGGGATGTAGCTGCCGCCCACGTAGTAATGGAGCATGCGCAGGAAGGCCGCCGCCGAGATGGCGAAGAACAGCAGGTAGAGCGGCTCGCGGCGCTTGCCCAGCCACACGGCGAAGGCGAAGGCGCCGACCGCGAGGAAGGCGGCGCTGCCCATGAACGGCAGCTGCACCTGCAGCATCTGGCGCGCCTGGTAGCGCCAGGACAGGTCGTCCTCGTGGCCCACCCACACGGTCGAGAGGCCGCTGCCGCTGTTGCGCAGCCGGTCGACGCGGATCAGCACCGAGGCCGGCGTGGGTGCCTGCGCCGCGAGGTTGAGCGGCAGCAGCAGCGGATGGTTGTAGCCGTTGTGGATCGGGCTGCCGTGCGATTGGTAGATGAGCACGCCGTCGCCATACACGGCGATGTGGCCCAGCGTCTTCCAGCGCGGCAGGTAGAGCAGCCGCGGCTGGGTCGAGGGCGGCAGCGCGCCGAGGTCGAGGCGGTACCAGTCGGTGACGGTGCGCACGCCACTGGAAGCGGTGGGCACGAGTTCGCGCTCGGCGGTGTAGGGCAGGCCGACCGGCTTCCAGCCGCCGCGCGGCAGTTCGGCGTCGACCGACAGCAGCGGCGGGGCCGTGAAGCCGGTGCCGTTGACCGACTGCAGCTCGGCCTCGGTGATGTGGATCGGGTGGTCGCCCGGCAGCACGGGCGCCGCGGCGGGGGCACGCGCGCAGCACAGCAGCAACAGCACGATCAGCGGCAGCGCGCGCCAGAAGGCCGCGATCCCCCGACCGGCTTGCTCGCCGTCGTTGTTGCCCTGTCTCATCGAACGCTTGCGCCCTGGAGCTCGCTGTCGGCTCGCGGCGTGCGCCGGACGGACGCCGGCCTTTGCAGCGAGCGGCGCGCCCGCGGGCCGCCGGTTTCTCCCCGATCGAACGGCCGCGCGCACTGGCAGCCCGTTCGTTGTCCCGTCTTCGCGGGTCGACGGCAATTATCGGCGCGCCATCGCCCCCGCGGCCCTTGCCCTCACATAGAACGCGGGCCAAAGGTGTGCGCGCGCCACATTGGAATCCGGGTGCAGCCTGCCGAGACTAGCGGATGGCCATCGGTCCTCGGGCCGGCGGCCATCACCACTGGAAAAAACAGGAGACTTCATGACGATTCGCCATCTGCGCGCCGGTGCCGCCTGCGCCGTTCTCGCCCTGCTGCAACTCACGGCCTGCGGCGGCGGTGGAGGCGGCAGTGCCGGCTTCGTGGCCTTGCCCCCGCCCACGACGAGCAACCCGCCGCCCGACACGCCACCACCCGCGCAGTCCCCGGTGCTGCGCACCACGGCCTACGGACCCGTGCAGGGCAACGACGACTCCGCGACCAACGGCACCTACAGCTGGAAGGGCGTGCCCTTCGCCAAGCCGCCGGTCGGCGCGCTGCGCTGGAAGGCGCCGGTCGACCCCGAGCCGTGGACCGCGACGAAGACCACGCAGAAGCTCGGCAACGCCTGCGCGCAGACCGGCCGGCTCTACGGCCCGGGCCAGAACAACCGCTACGACGAGACCATCGGCAGCTCGATCGGCAAGACCACGGGTTCCGAGGACTGCCTCTACCTCAACATCTGGACGCCCTCGACCGCGGCCGCGACCGACAAACTGCCCGTCATCGTGTTCGTCTACGGCGGCAGCAACATCACGGGCTACACCGGCGACCCGGTCTACGACGGCGCGGCGCTCGCGAAGGCGGCCAACGCGGTGGTGGTGTCGATCAACTACCGGCTCGGCATCCTCGGCTTCCTGGCCTCGCCGCAGCTCAAGGCCGGCGTGGACGCGAACGACGACTCGGGCAACTACGCGATCCTCGACCTGATCAAGGGCATGAAGTTCGTCAACGCGAACATCGCGCGCTTCGGCGGCGACCCGGGCAACGTCACGCTGATGGGCCAGTCGGCCGGCGCGGTCAACGTCTATGCGCTGATGGTCTCGCCGCTGGTGGTCAACACCAAGCCCGCGCTGTTCCAGCGCCTGGTGCCGCTGAGCGGCGGTGTCGCCACCGCGACCACGGTGCCGAACCAGAACAACGCGCTGCTGGCGGCGCTGCTGGTGGCCGACGGCACGGTGAAGGACACGGCGGCGGCCACCGCCTACATCGCGTCGCAGAGCAATGCCGACCTCGCGGCCTACCTGCGCTCGAAGAGCGCCGACACGCTGCTGCAGACGGTGCTCAACAAGCTGGCGCCGCAGGGGCTGTCGGCCTCGAATCCGCTCAACGACGGCGTGGTGGTGCCGACCAACCCGATCGCGGCGATCAACGCGGGCGAGTTCCTCAAGGTGCCGGTGCTGGCCGGCTACACGCGCGACGAGACCAAGCTGTTCCCGCAGAACCTCGCGACCTCGCCCGCCTTCGGCGGCATCAGCGGCCGGCTGCTCGACGACCCGACGGTGTTCTCGATGGCCTACAACTACGACCCGAACGCGGCCCCGACGACCTCGCTCGAGCAGTGGATCCCGGGCCAGTACCTGCCGGTGACGACGCCGGTGACCGGCTTCAACGCGCGCACCGACCTCTACAACCAGTACTTCTTCATCGCGCTGCGCAAGCAGATCTTTCCGGTGCTCGCGGCGCAGAAGGTGCCGCTGTGGTGGTACCAGTTCAACTGGGACAAGTCGCCGGCGCCGTTCAACGACATCTTCGGCGCGGCCCACACCTTCGATCTTCCGTTCGTGTTCGGCAACTTCGGGCCCTCGCTCTATTCGAAGTTCGCCAATTCGAAGGCCAACGAGCCGGGGCGGCTGCAGCTGTCGGACGCGATGATGAAGAGCCTGGCGGCGTTCGCGCGCGGCGGCGATCCGAACAACGCGGCGCTGGGCGTGAACTGGCCGCAGTACCCGGCGATGCTGAACTTCGATGCCTCGCTGACGGCGAAGGCGATCACGGTGCAGCAGTAAGGCGCGTAGCGCGCGAGCGCCCGAGCCGCCCGGGGCCGGATATGCCGGCCCCGGGCGGCTTTTTTTCCTTTCAGAGGATCGGCATGCTCGCTTCCTTCAGCACCCGCAGCACGAAGTGCGACTTGCTGTGCCGGATGCCGGGGATCTTGTAGAGCTTCTCGCGCAGCAGCCGTTCGTAGTCGCGCGTGTCGCGCACCGCGATGCGGATGTAGTAGTCGTAGTCGCCCGAGACCAGGTAGGCCTCCTGGATCTCGGGGATGGTCGCGAGGGTGCGGCCGAAGTCGTAGAGCGTCTCGTCGGTGTGGCTCTCGAGCGTGACCTGCACGATCACCGAGTCCTGGTAGCCGAGCTTGGCCGGATCGATGTCGACCGTGTAGCGCTTGATCACGCCCTGCGCCTCGAGCTTCTTGATGCGCGTCCAGCAGCTGGTGGGCGAGAGGCCGACCTCGGCGCTGATGTCCTGCAGGGTCTTGCGCGAATCGAGCAGCAGCACCCGGAGGATCGCCATGTCGATCTTGTCGAAAAGTCCTTCGTCATCTTGCGAAGATTTGCGATTGATTTTCATGTTCGAGGCCTGAATATCCAAAAATCAGAAGCAAATTCTGCCTCAAACACGGAAGAATTGACGGCATGAGACTGCTCGACCTCCCCACCGACCTCGCTTCGACGCTGAATTCCGAAAATTCTTCGGACATCGGCGCGGCCACCGACCTGCCCCTCGATGCCGCGCTCGCCATCGACACCGCGCCGCGCGTGCGCAACGGCGCCGAGGCGCTGCTCGACACGCTGGTGGCCTGCGGTGTCGACACCATCTTCGGCTACCCCGGCGGCGCCGCGCTGCCGCTGTACGACGCGCTGCACGGCGAGCCGCGGCTGCGCCACGTGCTGGTGCGCCACGAGCAGGCGGCCGTGCACGCGGCCGAGGGCTATGCGCGCACCACCGGCCGCGTGGGCGTGGTGCTGGTCACCTCGGGGCCGGGCGTGGGCAACACCATCTCGGGCCTGCTCGACGCGATCAGCGATTCGGTGCCGCTCTTGTGCATCAGCGGCCAGGTGTCGACCGCGGTGATCGGCACGCAGGCCTTCCAGGAAAGCGATGCGCTGGGCATGTCGCGCCCGGTGACCAAGTGGAACCACCAGGTGCGCAGGCCCGACGAGGTGCCGACGATGGTGCGGCGCGCGCTCGAGGTCGCTACCTCGGGCCGCCCCGGCCCGGTGCTGCTCGACGTGCCGAAGGACGTGCAGCTCGCGCTGCCGGGGCAGGGCGCGCCGGTGCCCGAGCCGCGGCCGTTGCGCACGCATCGCTCGCCGGTGCCGCCGCGCGCCTGCATGCAGCGCGCGGCCGACCTGATCTCGACCGCGCGCCGGCCGGTGCTCTATGGCGGTGGCGGCCTCATCAACGCCGGCCCCGCGGCCTGCGAGGCCTTCACGCAGCTGGTGCGGCGGCTGCATGCGCCGTGCACGCTCACGTTGATGGGGCTGGGCGCGTTCCCGGCCTCCGACCCGGCCTTCCTCGGCATGCTCGGCATGCACGGCACGCTCGAGGCCAACCTCGCGATGCACGAGGCCGACCTCGTGGTCTGCGTGGGCGCGCGCTTCGACGACCGCGTGACCGGCAAGCTCGACCGCTTCTGCCCGCATGCGCGCAAGATCCACATCGACATCGACCCGAGCAGCATCAACAAGGTGGTGCAGGTCGACGTGCCGATGGTGGGCGACTGCACCGCCGTGCTCGAGGCGCTGCTCGCGCTGCTGCCCGAGCGTTTCGAGGCCGCGCGGCTCGCGCCCTGGTGGCAGCGCATCGAGCGCTGGCGCGCCGAGGACTGCCTGGGCTTCGCGCCGCGCACCGACGCGATCCTGCCGCAACGGCTCATGGCCTCGCTGCAGCAGGCGATCGCCGACACGGGGCGCGACACCATCGTCTCGACCGACGTGGGCCAGCACCAGATGTGGGCCGCGCAGTACCTGCGCTTCGACCGGCCGCGCCGCTGGCTCACCTCGGGCGGCGCCGGCACCATGGGCTACGGCCTGCCGGCCGCGATCGGCGCGCAGGTGGCGCATCCCGAGGCGCTGGCCGTGTGCGTGAGCGGCGACGCCTCGGTGCTGATGAACATCCAGGAGCTCTCGACCGCGGTGCAGCACCGCGCGGCGGTCAAGCTGGTGCTGTGCAACAACGGCTACATGGGCATGGTGCGCCAGTGGCAGGAGCTCAACCACGGCAACCGCCTGAGCCACAGCTGGAACGAGGCGCTGCCCGATTTCGTGGCGCTGGCCAAGGCCTTCGGCTGGGGCGCGCGGCGCGTGAGCGACCCAGCCGAGCTGCCGGCGGCGCTGGCCGAATGCCTGGCGAGCGATGGGCCGTTCTTCCTCGACGTGCAGGTGGCGGCGCAGGAGAACTGCTTTCCGATGATGCCGGCCGGCGCGGCGCACAACGAGCTGATGCTGGCCAAGGACCGCTGGTACCAGCCGAAGGAGGCCTGAACCCACGATCCTCCGCGCTGCGCTATCTTCCCCAGCGCGCGCCGCTTACCCGCGGCGCGTGTTCCGCCCGCAGGCCGCTTACCGGTGGCCGAACGGGCATCTCTCGCGACTCTTACCGGAGCCTTCTCTCATGTCCCACGATCTCGCCAGCGTCTCGCTGGACGACAAGTACACATCCACGTCCGGCCGCGTCTACCTGAGCGGCATCCAGGCGCTGGTGCGCCTCATGCTCGTGCAGCGATGGCGCGACCAGGCCAACGGCCTCGATACCGCCGGCTTCGTCTCCGGCTACCGCGGCTCGCCGCTCGGCGGGCTCGACGAGGCGCTGTGGAAGGCGCAGCCGCACCTCGATGCCAACCACGTCAAGTTCCTGCCCGGCGTGAACGAGGAACTGGCGGCCACCGCCGTCTGGGGCACGCAGCAGGTGCACCTGACCGGCGAGAGCGCGGTCGATGGCGTGTTCGCCATGTGGTACGGCAAGGCGCCGGGCGTGGACCGCTGCGGCGACGTCTTCAAGCACATGAGCCATGCGGGCACCTCGCCCCATGGCGGCGTGCTGCTGGTGGCGGGCGACGACCACGGCGCCTATTCGTCGACCCTGCCGAACCAGAGCGACCACCTGTTCGCGGCCTCGATGATCCCGATGCTCTATCCGCAGAGCGTGGAGGAGTACATCGAGCTGGGCCTGCACGGCTTCGCGATGTCGCGCTTCGCCGGGCTGCCCGTGGGCTTCAAGGCGCTGGCCGACACGGTGGAATCGTCGGGCTCGATCCCGGCCGACGCGCAGAACGTGCGCACCCTGCTGCCCGAAGACTTCGTTCCGCCCGCGGGCGGCATGCATGCGCGGCTGTCGACCGACACGCTGGGCGTGCAGGCGCGCAAGCAGGAGGCGCTGATGCAGGACGCGAAGATCTACGCGGCCATCGCCTATGCGCGCGCCAACCGGCTCAACCGCGTGACCATCGACGCGCCCTCGGCGCGCCTGGGCATCGTGGCCTCGGGCAAGTCGTACCGCGATGCGCTGGAGGCGCTCGAGGAGCTGGGCATCGACGCGGCCGAGGCGGCGCGCATCGGCATCCGCGTGTTCAAGGTGGCGATGCCCTGGCCGCTGGAACCCGACTCGATCCGCGAGTTCGCAGACGGGCTCGACGAGATCCTGGTGATCGAGGAGAAGCGCCAGATCGTCGAGTACCAGCTCAAGGAGCATCTCTACAACTGGCGCGAGGACGTGCGCCCGCGCGTGATCGGCAAGTTCGACGAGCGCGGCGAATGGGGCGCGCATCCGCGCGGACAGTGGCTGCTGCCGGCCACGGCCGACTTCTCGGTGGCGCAGATCGCGCGCGTGATCGCCGCGCGGGTGGCGCGCTTCCACACCAGCGACATGATCCGCACGCGGCTGGCGATCCTCGACGCCAAGGACGTGGTGCTCGGCAAGGCCGTGGCCACCCCGGCGCGGCCGGCCTGGTATTGCTCGGGCTGCCCGCACAACACCTCGACCAAGGTGCCCGAGGGCAGCCTGGCGCTGGCCGGCATCGGCTGCCACGTGATGGCGACCGCGATCTATCCCGAGCACAACCGCACGACCACCCACATGGGCGGCGAGGGCGCGCCCTGGCTCGGCCAGGCCTGGTTCTCGAAGCGCCACCACGTGTTCGCCAACCTCGGCGACGGTACCTACTACCACTCGGGCTCGATGGCGATCCGCGCCGCCGTGGCCGCGGGCGTGAACATCACCTACAAGATCCTCTACAACGACGCGGTGGCGATGACCGGCGGCCAGCCGGTCGACGGCCCCGTGAGCGTGCCGCGCATCGCACACCAGGTGGCGGCCGAGGGCGTGCGCCGCATCGCGCTGGTGGCCGAGGACCCGACGCGCTGGCGCGACCGCTCGCCGCTGCCGGCCGATGGCGGCGGCTTCGTCCTCACCATCCACCACCGCGACGAGATGGACGCGGTGCAGCGCACGCTGCGCGACTACGAAGGCGTGTCGGTGCTGATCTACGACCAGGTCTGCGCGGCCGAGAAGCGGCGGCGCCGCAAGAAGGGCGAGTTCCCGCAGGCTTCGCACCGCGTGTTCATCAACGAGGCCGTGTGCGAGGGCTGCGGCGACTGCGGCGAACAGTCGAACTGCACCTCGCTGCTGCCGCAGCCCACGCCCCATGGCCTCAAGCGCCGCGTCGACCAGAGCGCGTGCAATGCCGACTACTCGTGCGTCAAGGGCTTCTGCCCGAGCTTCGTGAGCGTGGAAGGCGTGAAGCCGCGGCGCATCAAGCCCGTGGCCGCGCGCGGCGCCGAGGCCGACGCGGCGCTGTCCGAGCCGCCCGTGCATGCGATCGAGGGCATGCACAACATCCTTATCACCGGCATCGGCGGCACCGGCGTCATCACCATCGGCGCGCTGATCGGCATGGCCGCGCATCTCGAGGGCCAGGCCGCGAGCGTGCTCGACATGACGGGCATGTCGCAGAAGAACGGCTCGGTGACCTCGCACGTGCGGCTGGCGCGCGACGCGGCGCAGCTCAAGGCGCAGCGCATTCCCACCGGCGAGGCCGACCTGGTGCTGGGCTGCGACATGCTGACCGCGGGCGCGCCCGACGCCATCGCCAAGATGCGCCCGGGCCGCAGCTATGCGCTGGTGAACACCTTCGAGCAGCCCACCGGCCATTTCGCGCAGGACCCCGACTGGACCTTCCCGGCCGGCCAGGTGCGTGCGCTGATCGAGGAATCGGTGGCCGGCAAGGCCGACTTCATCGACGCCACCGGCCTCGCGACCCGGCTCATGGGCGATGCCATCGCGGCCAACCTGTTCCTCTTGGGCTTCGCGTTCCAGAAGGGCTATGTGCCGCTGAGTTCGGCCGCGCTGCTGCGCGCGATCGAGATCAACGGCGTGGCCGTGAAGGCCAACCAGCAGGCCTTCCACTGGGGCCGGCGCGCCGCGCTCGACCTCGCGGCCGTGGCGCGCGAGGCCTCGCCCGCGCGGCCGGTGGCGCTGCAGCTGCCGCAGGGGCTCGACGCCTCGCTCGCGGACCGCACCGCCTTCCTCACGGCCTACCAGGACGCGGCCTATGCGCGGCGCTTCTCGGACTTCGTGGCGCGGGTGCGCGGCGTGGAGCAGGCGCGCGGCCGCGGCGACCGCTTCACGCGCGCGGTGGCGGCCAACCTGTTCAAGCTGATGGCCTACAAGGACGAGTACGAGGTCGCGCGCCTGTACACCGACGGCGACTTCATGAAGAAACTGCAACAGGAATTCGAGGGCACGCCCAAGCTGCGCTTCCACCTCGCGCCGCCGATCCTCGGGCAGCGCGATGCGCAGGGCCGGCCGGTCAAGCGCGCCTTCGGGCCGTGGATGCTGCAGGGCTTCCGCGTGCTGGCCGCGCTGCGGCGGCTGCGCGGCACGGCCTTCGATCCCTTCGGCCGCACCGAGGAACGCCGGACGGAGCGCCGCCTGATCGAGGAGTACCGCGCGGACATCGAGGACATCCTCGCGCGCTGGGACGAGGTCGACGCCGAGACGGCGCTGGCGCTCGCGAAGCTGCCCGAGCAGATCCGCGGCTACGGCCATGTGAAGGAGGCGAGCATCGCCGCCGCGCAGGTGCGTCGCGATGCGCTGCGCGCGCGGCTCGTGGCGCCGCGCGCCGAGGCGGGCGCGGTGGCGCGCGAGGCGGTGCCGGCCTGAGGGGGGAGGGCGAGGGCGATTCCGGAATCACCTGTTTTGGACAAGGTGATCCGGAATCGATAGACTCGCCCGCCATGGCCCGACCCAAAGCCTTCGACCGCAACGCCGCCCTGCAGGGCGCGATCGCCGTGTTCTGCGACCACGGCTACGACGGCACCTCGACCGAGATGCTGCTCGCCGCCATGGGCATCAGCCGCCAGAGCATGTACGACACCTTCGGCGACAAGCGCAGGCTCTACCTCGAGGCGCTGCAGCAGTACGCCGTGGGCCATGTGTCGCAGCACATCCGCGCGCTGCATGGCGCCGCCTCGCCGCGCGCGGGGCTCGAGGCCATGCTCGACGGCATGGCGACCCATTTCGGCGCGCACGGACAGCCGGGCTGCATGGGCATCGGCGCCGTCTGCGAGTTCGGCCGCGGGGATGCCGAGGTCAGCCTGCTGACCGACACCGCGGGCCGCATGCTGCAGTCGGCCATCGAGGGCCGCATCGGCGAGGCCCAGGCCGCGGGCGAGATCGATGCCGCGCTCGCGCCGCGCGCGGCCGCGCAGTTCCTGATGGCCACGCTGTCGGGGCTCAAGATCTCGGGACGCGGCGGCGCCTCGGCCGAGGACCTGCGCGACGTCGCGCGGATGGCCATGCGAAGTCTGCGTTGAGTTCGTGCGCGCACCCGGACTCGGGTGCGCTTTTTTTTGCTCTATTTTGGATCGATCGATCCGTTAAAAAGGAAGTCGACATGACGAAATCCCTCTCCGGCAAGGCCGCCCTCGTGACCGGCGGCTCGCGCGGCATCGGCGCGGCCATCGTGCGGCGGCTCGCGAACGACGGCGCGGCCGTGGCCTTCACCTATGCGTCGTCGGACGCGGCGGCGCGAGCGCTCGTGGCCGAGATCGAAGGGCAGGGCGGCCGCGCGCTCGCGCTGCGCGCCGACAGTGCCGATGCACAGGCCGTGCGGCAGGCGGTCGACGCCGCGGCCGAGGCCTTCGGCGGGCTGCATCTGCTGGTGAACAACGCCGGCATCCTCGTCGGCGGCCTGGTCGAGGACTACGCGCTCGCCGACTTCGACCGCATGTTCGCGGTCAACGTGCGCTCGGCCTTCGTGGCGGTGCAGGCGGCGCTCAAGCACATGGAGCGTGGCGCGCGCATCGTCATCACGGGCAGCGTGGTGGCCGATCGCGTGGGCTTCGCGGGTTCGTCGGTCTATGCGATGACCAAGGGCGCGGTGGCCTCGATGGCGCGCGGCCTCGCGCGCGACCTCGGGCCGCGTGGCATCACGGTGAACGTGGTGCAGCCCGGGCCGACCGATACCGACATGGCGCCGAAGTCGGCCTACGGCGAGCGGCTGGAGCCGCTGATGGCGCTGGGCCGCATGGGGCACGACAGCGAGATCGCGGGCATGGTGGCCTACCTCGCGGGGCCCGACGCCAGCTTCGTCACCGGCGCGGCGCTGACGGTGGACGGCGGCTACCTGGCCTGATCAGGCCGGCGGGCGGGTCGCGCGGTAGCCGCCCGGCGTGGTGCCGAAGCGGTCGCGGAAGGCGCGGCTGAAATGGCTGGGGTCGTTGAAGCCGTTGCGGAACGCGATCTCGGTCACGCTGAGCTGCGCCAGCCGCTCGTTGGCCAGTTCCTCGGCCGCGCGCTCGAGGCGGCGCTCGCGCAGGTAGGCGCCGTACTGCGTCTGCTGCGTGGCGAACAGGCGGTGCACCAGCCGCTTGGAGATGCACAGCTCGCGCGCGATCGCCTCGACCGAGAGCTCGGGGTCGCAGAGGTTGGCCTCGACATAGGCCGCGAGCCGCTGCCAGCGGTCGCGTTCGTGGCGTTTGGCCGCGCCCGCATCGCCGGCCTGCGGCGCGCCGGCCACCGCTTCGCAGTAGATGGCCGCGAGCAGCGAGACGAAGGATTGCTCCGAGAAATAGGCCAGCGCCGGATGCGGCTGCGCCTGCACCGCGAACAGGCGGTCGAGCTGCTGGCGCGCCGATTCGGCCAGCGTGGAGTCGGCCTGGGCCAGCGAAGGTTCGAAGTTGTCGCGCAGGTCGGCATAGATGCCGAAGAAGCGCCCGGCCGGCAGCCGCAGCTGCACCAGCCGGCCCGATTCGTCGAGCGCGCAGGTCGAGGGCAGACGCGTGGTGCGGAACACGATGTCGCCCTTGCGGAAGGGCAGCCGGCGGCCGGCCTGCTCGATCGTGCCCTGGCCGTCGACCGCGATCATCGCGAGCACCTCGCCCGCGCCGTCGTGGCCGGACTGGCCCGCCGCATGGCGCACCTGCATCGGCGTGGAATCGAAGCTGACCGCGATGCCGCCGCCCACGAGCCGGCAGGCCTCGAGGTTCATGCGCGGATGGCTGTGCTGCACGCTGAGTTCGCCAGGGTAGACCAGCGCGTCGAGCGTGGTCGAGTAGCCGCGCAGGTCGCCCGGGTAGAAGGGGCGCAGGTGCGGCGCGAAGCTCAGGTGCGGGGTCGGGTCGTGGTGCATGGTGGGGTGGGAGCCGGGCCGCGTGCATGGTTCGTGCCAAGGGCGGTCCGCGCCCGCAGTCTGGAGGGGGCGCCGCGGCCGCACATCGAGACTTTCCACTAGCGGGCGGGATCGGGGTCCCATCGCGTTGGCGCGCTGGATCAATGCGCGTGCGCGCAGGCGCAAGGCCCGGCGCGGCATCGCTTCCTACATTGGCGGCCATCGACCACCGATGAAGGAAAACCGCGTGAACCCCACCGTCACAGACGCCCCCTCCGCCGACGCGCCCCTGAAGCTCGACGGCCTCACCGTCGGCCACTGGAGCGATGCCGAGAAGCTCGCGCTGAGCTGCCGCATCCTCGCGAAGGAGGGCCATTCCGAAACCCTGGCCGGTCAGATCACGGTGCGCCAGCCCGACGGCAGCTTCCTCACCACGCCGCTGGCGCATGCGTTCGGCGAGATCCGCGCGGGCTCGGTGATGCGCATCGACGATTCGCTGCGCGTGCTCGAGGGCCGCGGCGTGCCCAACCCGGCCGTGCGCTTCCACCTCTGGGTGTACCGGCGCCGGCCCGACGTCCACTGCGTGATCCACACCCATCCGCCCTATGTGTCGGCGCTGTCGATGACCGGCGAGCCGCTGCAGGTCGCGCACATGGATGCAACGCCCTTCTTCGACGACTGCGCCTTCCTCGCCGAATGGCCGGGTCTGCCGATCGCCGACGTGGAGGGCGAGATCATCTCGGCCGCGCTCGGCGCCAAGCGCTGCGTGCTGCTGGCCAACCATGGCTTCCTGGCCGCCACGTCGAGCGTGGAGGAGTCGCTCTACCTCTCGGTGCTGATCGAGCGCGCCGCGCGCAACCAGCTGATCGCGCAGAGCGCCTACGGCCGGCTCAAGCTGGTCGATCCGGCGCTGGCACGCGAATCGCACGACTTCCTGCTGCAGCCCAGCATCGTGAAAGCCAGCTTCGCGATGTTCGCGCGGCAGGTCGAGGAGCACAAGGCATGAACACCATCGCCACCCAGGTGGGCGCCGCCGCGCCCGCGGCCGCCAAGCCGCAGAGCGTCTGGAAGGTCGGCGCCGCCACCATGGCCGGCACCGCGATCGAGGGCTTCGACTTCCTGGCCTACGGCACGGCGGCCGCGCTGGTCTTCAACAAGCTGTTCTTTCCGAACTTCGATCCGGTGACCGGCACGCTCGCGGCCTTCGGCACCTTCGCGAGCGGCATGCTCGCGCGGCCGATCGGCGGCATCGTGTTCGGCCACTACGGCGACCGGCTGGGCCGCAAGGCCATGCTCACGCTGAGCCTCTTGATGATGGGCATCTGCACGGTGCTGATCGGCGTGCTGCCGACCTACGAGTCGATCGGCCTCTGGGCCGCGGTGCTGCTCGTGCTGCTGCGCATCGGCCAGGGCTTGTCCTTCGGCGGCGAGCTCGGCGGGGCGATGCTGATGGCGGTGGAGCATGCGCCGCCGCGCTGGCGCTCGCTCGTGGGCAGCATGCCGCAGATGGGCGCGCCGATCGGCGTGCTGCTGTCGTCGGGTGCCTTCGCGCTGGTTACGCAGCTGCCCGAGGACGCCTTCCTGCACTGGGGCTGGCGGCTGCCGTTCCTGGCCAGCGCGCTGCTGATCGCGGTGGGCATCTTCATCCGCACGCGCATCGACGAGTCGCCCGAGTTCGAGGCCGTGAAGGCGCACCGCAAGACCGCCGCGCTGCCCGCGCGCGAAGTGGTGCTGGCGCACTGGCGGCCGCTGCTCCTGACCATCGGCGGCAAGCTGGCCGAGGTCACGCTGATCTACACCATCCTGGTGTTCTCGATCTCCTATGCGGTCACGCGGCTGGGCTTCTCGCGCGGCGATGCGCTGCATGCGCTGGTGCTCGGTTCGTCGCTGATGGTGCTGACCATCCCGCTGTTCGGCTGGCTGGCCGACCGTGTCGGCGCGCGCCGGCTCTACGTGTTCGGCGGCGTGCTGCTGGCCTTGATGGCGCTGCCGCTGTTCCAGGCCATCGGCAGCGGTTCGCTCATGGCCTACACGGTGGCGATGGTGGTGGCGCTCGCGCTCAACTACCCGCTGATGTTCGCGCCGCAGTCGAATCTCTACGCGGCGCAGTTCCCGGCCGAGCTGCGCTACTCGGGCATCTCCATCGGCATCCAGATGGCGGCCGCGCTCGGCGGCGGGCTGGCGCCGATCATCGCGGCGACGCTGGTGGCGAAGTACGGCAGCATCGTGCCGGTGGGGGCGTATGTGGCGGTGCTGGGGGCGGTGGCGGCGCTGTCGGCTTGGAAGATGCGGCCGGCGGCGAACGAGGGGTGACTCCTTCCCCAACTCCTTCCCCCCTCTGGGGGAAGGTCGGGATGGGGGCGCCGGGCGGCCGATGTTCGCGGGGCGATGGATGCGCCCGGTGCCCCCACCCCGGCCCTCCCCCAGCGGGGGAGGGTGAAAGTCAGGAGTGGCCGTCCACGCGCATCTGGAACAGGAAGTAGGGCGGGATGCAGGCGCCGCGGCCCTCGGGCTGCCCTTCGGCCTGCGCGCAGATGTAGTCGTCGCGGCAGGGCGCGGTGGCCGAGCAGCTGCGCAGGTTGCCGGGCCGCGTGTGCTTCGCGAGGCATTCGCTGAACGGGCGCTTCGCCGCCAGGCACTGGTTGAAGTCGCTGAGGATCGCGATGTCGCCGCACGTGCCGTTCGGGTCCTTGGGATCGCAGGGGCCCGAGCACATGCCGCCGGGGAAGCCGACCGAGGTCTTCTCGCAGACCGAGGCGGCGCCCTCGCAGGCGGTGCGCGGCAGCTTCTCGGCACGATCGAGCCAGGGGTTGGCCGAGGCCGTGATGCGCGTGGGCTCGCAGCGCGCGCCGACGATCGCCGGCTCGGGTCGAGTGTTCGCATCGAGCGGCTCCGCGAGCGGCCGGAAGGGATCGGGCTTCTGCGTGGTCAGCGCGGCCTGCAGGTAGCGCGCGCGCCGCGCGAGCTCGTCCTGCAGATGCGGCGAGTGCGGCACCGCGAGCGCATTGCCGGGCGTGAAGCTGCGCGAGGCGTCGCGGCGATCGAGGCCCAGCAGGTGGAAGCCCGCGACCGCGCGGCTCTGGTGGCAGCCCATGCAACTGAGGTCGTCGAGCCGGCGCAGCAGGGCCCGCGGCGACTGCAGCGTGCGGCTGCCGGGCACGGCCTGCCATTCGCTCTCGGCGAAGAGCTGCGCGAACGGGCGGTTGGCAAGGCGCTCGAGACCGCGCGGCGCGACCGAGATGGCCTCGGTGGCGAGGAAGCGCTCGGGGATCCTGAGCGTGGCTTCGTCGAGCGCGCGCAGGTTCCCGGGTTGGCGAAGCCATTGCTTGAGTTCCTGGCGCAGCGGCGCGCTGGCCTTGAGCTTCGCGACGTCGGGCGTGTTCTCGAGCGGGCCCACGTCGTAGCGCTTCGTGCCGGCATTCCAGCGAAAGGCGCGCAGCATGTATTCGGCATGGCCGCCGAGGTCGGGCCGCACGGCCGAGGGCCAGCGCACGCTCTGCAGGTTCACCGTGAGTTGCGAGATGCGCGCGGGCGCGAGCCGTTGCGGCGCGAGCGGGCCGTCGGTCGACACCAGCCAGCGGCCCAGCGCCTCGTCGGCCATCGCGGCCTGCGGCGGCTGCCAGCGCTTCGCGGCCGAGGCGCAGCCGCCGTCGGCATCGGGCGCGTCGCCGCGCAGCTCGACGTTGACGGTCATCGGCAGCCGCGACTGCATGGCAGGGGTGCGGTAAGCGAGGCGGTACACGAGCCGGGTCTCGCCGCAGGCACCGTCCTGGAACGGGCGGCGGTCCATGCGGTTGGCCACGCCGACCAGTTCGAAGAAGGCATCGGGGCTCGCGAGCCAGCGCGCGTCGAACAGGCGGTGCGGGTACTTCGCGATGCCGACGCCGGCCTGTTTGTCGCGGCGCTGGATGGCCGCGAGGCTGGCGCCGAGGGGCTCGGCGATGGAGCGCCAGGCCTTCGAGCGCATCAGCACCTCGTTGCTCGCGATGCCGTCGGCGGCCGGCGTTTCGGCCAGCCAGTGGGCGAAGTCGGCACCGGACTTCTCGGCCGCCTGCAGCGCGGCGGGCGCGGTGACGAGCAGCAGCGGCTCGGCCGCGTGGGCGGTGGCGAAGAGGGAGGCCAGCGCGAGGCCGGCGAACAGGCGGTGGGGAAGCGGCACGCGGACCATTGTGCCGCGACGGTTCACGCGCTCGTGGCGGTCTCCAGCCGCTCGCGCATCATCCGCGCCACGGCCACGCCCTGCGGCTCGCCGAGCCGTTCGAGCGCGGCGATCACGCCGCGCCGGTCTTCCTCCGAGCGGTCCTGGTTGAGCTTGAACTTGCCCTCGAGCGATTGCACGGGAATCTCCACCGCCGCGATCATGTCGAGCCGCGGCGCGACGAAGTCGAAGGGCATGGCGTCGAAGTCCCAGCTGCCCGCGCATTCGGCGCGCAGCGGCGTGTCGTAGACCGCGACGGTGCGGCGCAGCACGGCGTGGATCGCCATGCGTTCCTCGATCACGCGCGGCGTGCCGCGCGCATGGATCGCCGTGTAGTTCCAGGTCGGGAAGGTGCTCTGTTTGACGTACCAGCTCGGCGTGATGAAGGCATGCGGGCCCTGGAAGATCACCAGCGCCTCGCGGCCCGCGCGCAGGTCCTCGAGCTGCGGGTTCTTCCGCGCGAGATGGGTGGTGAGCAGGCCCGGCTCGCCGTCTCGCGCATCGAGCAGGAAGGGCAGGTGGGTGGCACTGGCGCCGGCCGGGCCGACCGTGACCAGCGTGGCGAAGCTCCAGGCGCGCATGCCTTCGTGCAGCGTCGCGAGCTCGGCCTCCGCATAGGGCTTGGGCGTGTACATGCGGCGGCTCAGCGCGTGGCGAGGTCGCGCAGCCAGCGCACCGAATCGTCGAAGGCGCGGCCGGCCACGTCGGCGACCGAGACCGCCTCGAGGAAGCCGTGGATGGTGCCGGGGTAGAGCGTCTCGCTGACAGCCACGCCGGCCTCGCGCAGCCGCGCGGCCATCAGCCGGTTGTCGTCGTACAGCGGATCGCATTCGGTGACCACCATGCAGGCCGGCGGCAGGCCCTCGAGCCGGGCCGAGAGGCTGTGCAGGCGCGGGTCGGCGAAGTCGGCCGGCCCGCGCGCATAGAGGCCATAGAACCACAGCATCATGTGCAGCGACAGGCCGTACTCGCCCGCGCCGTAGCGCACCACCGAGTCGCGGTAGAGCTCGGTGCTGTAGGCACCGTAGTTCAGCAGCATGCCCAGCGGCAGCGCATCGCCCTCGTCGCGCAGCACCAGGCAGGCGCCGACCGAGAGGTTGGCGCCGGCCGAGTCGCCGCCGATGAAGAGCTGCGCGGGATCGATGTCGAGCGTGCCCGCATGGGCGGCCAGCCAGCGCATCACGTCCACGCATTCGTCGTGCGGCTGCGGAAAGCGCGCTTCGGGCGCGCGCGTGTAGTCGATGCCGATCACAGCGATGCCGGCGCGGCCCGCGTACTCGCGCATCACGCGGTCGTGGGTGTCGAGGCTGAACAGCACGAAGCCGCCACCGTGGATGTAGACCAGTGCACCCTGCAGCGCGCGCTGCGCGGGGTAGTGCACGCGGATGCGCACCTCGCCGTGGCGCGTGGGCACGCGGTGGTCGACGCTGCGCGCCATCTCGGGCCCGCCCCGCGTCCACGGCGCGCGCACCTTCTCGGCATTGGCGCGGCCCTCGGCGATGGGAATGGTGTGGCGCTTCGGATAGCGCGCGCCCTCGGCGCCCATCAGGCGCATGAACTCGACGATCTGCGGATCGAGCGGCGGCGGGGCGCTGGGATGCTGCCAGCTGTAGGGCAAGGGGGAGGTCACGCGAAGGCTTTCTCGGGAACGGGTTGGATGTCGATGGCGGGCTCGGCCAGCTCGTGCAGCGGCCGCGGCGTGGCCGCCAGCAGTGCCTGGGTGTAGGCATGGCGCGGCCGGTCGAACACCGCGTCGCGCGCGCCTTGCTCCACGATGCGGCCGCGCTCCATCACGATCACGCGGTCGGCGATCTGCTCGACGGCCGCGAGATCGTGGCTGATGAACAGGCAGGCGAAGCCATGGTGCTGCTGCAGGCTCTGGAACAGCCGCAGCACCTGGGCCTGGATCGTCATGTCGAGCGCGGACACGGGCTCGTCGGCCACCACGAAGGCGGGCCGGCGCACCAGCGCGCGCGCGATCGCCACGCGCTGGCGCTGGCCGCCCGAGAGCTCGTGTGGGTAGCGCGCGCCCAGGCCGTCGAGGCCGACCTCGTCGAGCGTCTCGGCCACGCGCCGCAGGCGCGCCGCGGCATCGAGCTCGGGCAGGTGGCGCAGCGGCTCGGCCACGATCTCCTGCACGCGCATGCGCGGGTCGAGCGAGGAGAAGGGGTCCTGGAACACGAGCTGGCAGGCCAGCCGGAAGCGGTGCAGCGCTGCGCGGCCGGCGGTGCGCACGTCCTCGCCGCGGAACAGGATCTGCCCGGCGTTCGAGGGCGCGAGCCGCAGGATGGCGCGGCCCAGCGTGGTCTTGCCCGAGCCGCTGCCGCCCACCAGCGCGACCATCTCGCCCGGGTGGATGTCGAGGTCGAGCGCATCGATGACGGGCACCGGCGGCTGGCGCTTGAAGAAACCGAGGCGCGCGCCGGGATAGCTCACGCCGAGGCCGCGCACCTGCAGCAGCGGCTGGCGCGTCTCGGCGGTTGCGGGCTTGGCGGCCTGGCGGCGCGGCAGCGCGTCGACCAGCTTGCGCGTGTAGGCTTGCTTCGGCGCGACCAGGATCGACGGCACCTCGCCGGTCTCGACCAGCCGGCCCTTCTCGAGCACGATCGCGCGCTGCGCATAGCGGCCCACCAGGCCGAGGTTGTGCGTGATCAGCAGCACGGCCGTGCCGTTGTCGCGCGCGAGCTCGACCATCAGGTCGAGCACCTCGCGCTGGCTCAGGGTGTCGAGCGCGGTGGTGGGCTCGTCGGCGATCAAGAGGCGCGGCTTCAGCAGCATCACGCTCGCGAGCATGATGCGCTGGCGCATGCCGCCCGAGAACTCGTGCGGATAGGCCTGCATGCAGCGCTCGGGGTCGGCGATCTGCACGCGGCGCAGCATCTCGAGGCTGCGCGCGCGGATCTCGGCGGCCGACAGCCGGTGGTGCATGCGCAGGCCCTCGGCCATCTGCTCGCCGATGCGGTGCACCGGGTTGAGCGAGACCATCGGCTCCTGGAACACCATGCCGATGCCCGGGCCGCGGATCGGCCGCATGGCCTGCGCGTCGTGCCGGCTCAGGTCCTGGCCGTCGAACACGATGCGCCCGCCGGTCTGCGCGATGCCGGGCGGCAGCAACTGCAGGATGGCGCGCGCGGCCATGGTCTTGCCGCTGCCCGATTCGCCGACCACGGCGAGGAATTCGCCGGGCCGGACCTCGAACGAGAGGTCGTGCACCAGCGGCTGGGTGCCGTGGCGCAGCGCGATCCTCAGGTGCTCGACCGAAAGAACAGGAGAGGGGTTGGAAGGCGCGCTCATGACTTCTCCGTCCGCGGATCGAGCCGGTCGCGCAGCGATTCGCCCAGCAGGTTGATGCCCAGCAGCGTGAGCGCGATGCACAGGCCCGGCACCACGCACAGCCAGACGGCCGAGACCATGTAGGGCCGCGCGCTCGAGAGCATGTTGCCCCAGGTGGGTGCCGGCGGCGGCACGCCCAGGCCCAGGAAGCTCAGCGCACTCTCCGACAGCAGCACCCAGCCGAACATGCTGGTGGCCAGCACGGCGACCGGCGCCACGCAGTTCGGCAGGATGTGGCGCCACATGGTGTAGATCTCGCCGTTGCCGATCATGCGCGAGGCCTCGACGTATTCGCGCTCGCGCAGCGACAGCACGGTGCCGCGCACCACGCGCACCACCGAGGGCGCGTAGGCCAGGCTCAGCGCGAGCACGATGCCCCACTGGTTGGCGCCCACGATCACCATCACGGCCAGCGCCAGCAAGAGGCCCGGGAAGGCCAGCAGCGTGTCGTTGAAGGCCATCAGCACGCGGTCGGTCCAGCCGCGCACGAAGCCCGCGACCACGCCCACCACCAGCCCGATGGCGGTGGCCAGCGCGACCGTGAGCAGCGCCACCAGGCAGCTGGTGGAGGCGGCGCGCATCGCGCGGCTGGCCACGTCGCGGCCGAACTCGTCGGTGCCGAGCCAGTGCGCCATCGAGGGCGCCTGCAGCTTGGACTTGAGGTCGATGCCGACCGGGTTGTAGGGCGTCCAGACGGCTGCCACCACGGCCAGCACCAGCAGCGTGGCGATCAGCACGCCGCCCACCAGGGTATGGGTCTTGATCTTCATCACTGCACCGACACCCGCGGATCGAACAGGGGATAGCACATGTCCACGACCAGGTTGATGACCACGTAGATGCAGGCGGTGAACAGCAGGCAGCCCTGCAGCACCGGATAGTCGCGCGCGAAGATCGAATCGATCATCAGGCGGCCGAGGCCGGGCAGGGTGAACACCGTCTCGAGCACCGCGATGCCGCTGAGCAGGTGGCCGAGGATCAGCCCGATCATGGTCAGCGTGGGATTGAAGGCGTTGGGCAGCACGTGGCGGCGCAGCACCTGCGACTCGGGCACGCCCTTGGCGCGCGCATGCGTCACGTATTCGAGCCGCAGGATCTCGATGGTGCTGGCGCGCGACATGCGCGTGAGCACGCCGGTCTCGACCAGCACCAGCGTGACGATCGGCAGGATCACGTAGAGCACGCCCTGCGAGAAGCTCTCCGACAGCGGCACGTAGCCCACCACCGGCAGCCAGTGCAGGTACTGGCCGAAGAACATCAGCAGCAGCAGGCCGAGCCAGAAGCTCGGCACCGAGAGCATCAGCGTGGCCGCGCCGATGATGGCGAGGTCGGCGGGGCGGTCCTTGCGCCAGGCGGCGACCAGGCCGGCGGGCACGGCGATCAGCGAGGCCAGCGCCACCGCGACCAGCACGATGACGGCGCTGACCTGAAAGCGTTCCCAGATCAGCGGCAGCACCGGCAGGCCGTTGGTGGTCGAGACGCCAAGGTCGCCGCCCAGCGCCTGGCGCAGCCAGACCAGGTACTGCAGCGGCAGCGGCTGGTCCAGGCCCATCTGGTGGCGCATCGATTCGAGCTGGGCCGGGTCGGCCCCTTCGCCGAGCATCAGCAGCACCGGGTCGCCCGGGATCAGCCGCATCAGCGCGAAGACCGCGATGGAGACCAGCAGCAGCGTCGGTATCGTCATCGCGATCCGGCGCAGGAGGTAGGCGGGCATGAAGGCGCGGCCCCCGTCAGCCGCCGGCGGCGGCCAGCCGCACGTTCCAGAAGCGCGGCTTGGCCGGCGCCCAGCCCTTGAAGCCGACCACGTTCTTGCGCATGGCGGTGGCGTCGCTGGCGTTGAACAGCACGATCATCGGCACGTCCTGCAGCATCTGCTTGTGCATCTCGTCGAACAGCGCCTGGCGGCGCGCCTTGTCGCGCGAGACCATGGCCTCGGCCAGACGGGTCTGCGCATAGGCGCTGTCCCAGACCTTGCGCGGCTGCGCGGCCTTGTCGCCCGACACCATCTCGTAGTTGAGCGCGGGATCGATGCGCGCCGAGTAGACGAAGGCCATGCTCTGGTACTGGCCCTTGGTGTAGCGGTCGAGCTGGGTGGCCCAGTCGAGCACCTCGAGCTCGATGTTGATGCCGGCCTCGGTGGCCATGGCCTGCACCAGCACGGCGGCCGAGTAGAGCGCCTCGTAGCGCTTGTTGGCGATCATGCGGATCGGCTGGCCGCGGTAGCCGGCCTCGGCCAGCAGCTTCTTCGCGGCGGCGATGTCGCGCTTGAAGCCGCCGGCCTGCGCCGCGTCGTAGTAGGGGCTGGTCGAGGGCACGACCGAGTTGTTGACGGCCGACAGGCCCTCGGTGACCGAGCGCGCGATCTCGGGCGTGTCGAGCGCCAGCGCCAGCGCGCGGCGGATGCGCACGTCCTTGAGCACGGGGTCGTTGGTCTGCAGCAGCAGCGCGACCATGGTCATCACGGGCGTGGTGTCCACGCGCACGTCGGCGCGGCCGCGCATCTCGATCACGTCCGACGGGCTGGGGCTGATGAAGGCGTCGATGCCGCCGCTGTAGAGCGCGGCCTTGGCCGCGGCCGAGTCGGGGATGACGACGAAGCGCAGGTTCTCGACCTCGGCCTTCTTGCCGCCCGTGAGGCCGTCGCGCGGCTCGGCGCGCGAGGTGTAGCCGTCGAAGCGGGTGAGCTCCACGTACTGGCCGCGCTTCCATTCCTTGAGCTTGTAGGGGCCCGTGCCCACCGGCTCCTTCCACTGGCCGTCGGCGCCGACCGAGCTGCGGTGCAGGATGGCCGCGCCGCCGCAGTCGGGCCGCGCCATCATGGTGAGGAACAGCGCGCTCGCGCGGTCGAGCTTGAACACCACCGTCTTCGGGTTCGGCGCCTCCACCGAGAGCACCTTGGTCATGCCCTTGCCGTCGAACTCGCTGAGGCAGCGCCAGCCGCTTCCGGGCTTGAGGTAGCGCTGCCAGCTCCAGACCACGTCGTCGGCGGTGAGCGTGGCGCCGTTCTGGAACTTCACGCCGTCGCGCAGCGTGAAGGTGTAGCTCAGGCCGTCGGCCGAAGTGTCGACCTTGCTCGCGAGCATGGGGCCGACCGAGGTGTCCTCGCGCAGCGCGACCAGGCCCTCGCCGATGTGCAGCAGCACGTTGTCGGTGTTGTCGTCGCGGTTGCCGCCGGGGTCGGTGCTGCGGATGTCCGAGTTGATCTGGATGCGCAGCGTCTGGCCGGCGCCGGGCGCGCCCTGGGCGAAGGCGGTGCCGGCGGCGAGGCCGAGCGCCAGCAGGGCGGCGGCGCGCGAGACGGAAGGCGGGCGGGCGGGGGGCACGGGTGGGTTCATGGCAAACACTCCTGGCGGGGGCTGGGCCGGTCGGGATCGGATCGGGAGGAACTCAGAGGGAATATTCGGTGAAGCGGTGGGCCTTGAAGGGCGCCGGCGCGATGCGCATCTTCCGTGCCGCCGGGTCCATCACGATGGTCGCCACGGTGGCCGAGGAGGCGCCGCCCGGGCCCGCGCTCGGGCTGCGGCAGACCGCGCGCGGCGCGCCGAAGCGGTCCTGCAGCGCGTCGAGCACGTCCTGCTCGGTGAGGTCGCCGGCGCGCTTGCGCAGGGCCTCGGTCACGCGGCGGTCGCGGTAGAGCGAGTCGGGCGTGGTCTCGAGGCTGCGATCGACCACGCGCGCCAGCGCGGCCGGCGTCTTGAAGTGGTTGGCATGCACCAGCACGCCGTCCTCGGGCTGCTGCCAGAACACCTGCTCGGGGCAGGTCTCCAGGCTCACGGCCTCGCCCTCGGCATGGGTCAGGATCATGTTGTTGGAGATCGAGCGCGCGCTGCGGCAGACCACGCCGAGCGCATTGGCGTAGAGCTCGGACTGCAGGATGCCGCGGCGGATCAGCGCCAGCGGCACGCCCTGCTGGCGGCCGTCGCTGTCGGCCTTGATGAAGTTGCCGGTGACCGCGATGCCCGCGCTGTTGAGCCCGGCGCGCGCCAGCGTGCCCGCCTCGGCGAAGGTCAGGATGGCCGGGCCCTTGGCCGGCTGGATGCGCAGCACCACGCCGAGCTCGAGGCTCTCGACGCGCCAGTCCCAGTTCTGCGCGTGGATCAGCTTGCCGTCGCGCGCGGCCGAGGGCATGACCACCACGCCGGTGCAGCCGTCGGGCGGCTCGGTGGCCTCGAGCTGCTGGAAGGCGTAGAGCATCTCGCTGCGCGCGTTGAGCGCCACGATGTCCTCGGCCGGCACGCCCGCGCCCTCGGCCACGCCCTCGATCTCGCGCAGCATGCCGGCGTCGAAGGCCTCGACCAGCGGCATGAAGCGGCGCGCCAGCGCGCGCGTGCGTTCCCAGTTCAGGCCCACGCGCTCGAAGGCGGCGCGGTAGGTGCGCAGGCTCAGGTCGATGCGGTCGCCGGCCGCGCGGCCGTACTGGCGGCCGCACTGGGCGGCGTCGCCCTCGATGTCGTAGAGGGGGAAGGATTCGATGTCCATGGGGTGCGGTCCTCGGGAATTCAGGCGGGCGTGTCGGTGGGCTGGGCGGTCTGGGCGATGGCCTGGCGCAGGCTGTCGACGATCTGGTCGACGTGCCGGCGCTCGAGCGTGAACGGCGGCGACAGCGCGATCGTGTCGCCGACCGAGCGCACCAGCACGCCGGCGTCGAGGCAGTGCTGCGCCACGGCCTGGGCGTGCGTGCCCGGGCCGGCGGCCCAGGGCTGCAGCTCGATGCCGGCCAGCAGGCCGACGTTGCGCACGTCGATCACGCCGGGCAGGCCGCGCAGCGCGTGCAGGCCTTCCTCGAAATAGGGCGACAGCGCCGCGGCCTGGGCGATCAGGCCGTCGTGCACATAGGCGTCGAGCGTGGCCATGGCGGCCGCGCAGGCCAGCGGATGGCCCGAGTAGGTGTAGCCGTGCGAGAGCTCGACCGCGCTCACGCTGCCCTGCATGAAGGCGTCGTGCACCGCGTCGCGCATCAGCACCGCGCCCATCGGCACCGCGCCGTTGGTCAGGCCCTTGGCGGTGGTGATGAGGTCGGGCTTCACGCCGAACAGGTCGGCCGCGAAGTTGGTGCCCAGACGGCCGAAGCCGGTGATGACCTCGTCGAAGATCAGCAGCACGCCGTGCCGGTCGCAGATCTCGCGCAGGCGCTTCAGGTAGCCGCGCGGCGGTGGCAGCACGCCGGTGGAGCCGGCCACCGGCTCGACGATGACGGCGGCCACGGTCGAGGCGTCGTGCAGCGAGATCAGCGCCTCGAGCGCGTCGGCCTTGTCGAGGCCGTGCGGCGGCTCGCCGCGCGAGAAGGCGTTGCGCGCCAGGTCGTGCGTGTGCGGCAGGTGGTCCACGCCGTTGAGCAGCGGCCCGAAGGTGCTGCGCTGGCGGCCGATGCCGCCGACCGAGATGCCGCCGAAGCCCACGCCGTGGTAGGCGCGCTCGCGGCCGATCAGCCGGTAGCGGCCGGCCTCGCCGCGCGCGCGGTGGTAGGCCACCGCGATCTTCAACGCGGTGTCGACCGACTCGGAGCCCGAGTTGGTGAAGAACACGTGGTTCATGCCCCCGGGCGCCATCTGCGCGAGCCGCTCGGCCAGCGTGAAGGCGGCCGGGTGGCCGATCTGGAAGTTCGAGGCGTAATCGAGCACGTCGATCTGCGCCTTCAGCGCGGCGCTGATGCGCGGGTTGCGGTGGCCGGCGTTCACGCACCACAGGCCGGCGATGGCGTCGAGCACGCGGCGGCCGTCGGCGAGGTCGTAGTAGAGGCCTTCGCTGCCGACGATCAGGCGCGGCGATTGCTTGAACTTGCGGTTGGGGGTGAAGGGCATCCAGAACGCGTCGAGGGACGCGGGCAGGGCGGGCGACGCCGCGGCGGCGTCGGGGGTCGAAAGGGTGTCGGCTGCGGCCACGAGGGTTTTCTCCGTTGGGACGCGACCCGGCGCTCGGGTCGTCGTGGGCCGATCTTGGAGCGTGGATTGTATTTTTGTCGCAAGATGTACATGGTTTTTTGCGGTCAAAAATACAAAGTCGGCGCGATGATCGGCGCCACTCGCGATTCCTCCCCGGAGAACCTTGGATGGCCGAAGCACAGATGGACACGCCCCCGGCGCCGCCGGCGTCGCAGATCGCGCCGCTCGCGCAGCGCGTGAGCCGCTACATCCTCGACCAGGCCCTGGCCGGCGGCTACGAGAACGGCCGGCACATGACCGAGGCCGACCTCGCGAGCCGGCTCGGCATCTCGCGCACGCCGGTGCGCGCCGCGCTGCGCTTCCTGCACGAGCGCGCCTTGCTGGCCCACGTGCCCAACCGCGGCTACACGCTGGTGGCCGACCGCGAGGCGCTGGGCCGCGCGCGGCGCGAGATGCCCGAGGACGAGGAGAAGACCCTCTATTACCGATTGCTGCGCGACCGCCTCGCGGGCAAGCTGCCGACGCGCGTCAACGAGCTCGAGCTGGCGCAGGCCTACGACGCGCCGCGCCCCTTGCTGCGCACCGTGCTGACCACGCTGCTGCAGGACGGCGTGCTGCGCGGGCGCCATTACCAGCGCTGGGAGTTCACCGAGACCCTCGACTCGGTCGAGAGCGAGCGCGAGAGCTACCGCTTCCGCCTGATCGTCGAATGCGCCGCGCTGCGCGAGCCGGGCTTCCGCATCGACCATGAGCGGCTGCTGGCCTGCCGCGAGCGGCAGCAGAGCCTGCTGGCCCAGGCCGCGCGCTACAACTGGATGGACTTCTTCGAGGCCAACGCGCAGTTCCACGAGCTGCTGGCCAGCTTCTCGGGCAACCGCTTCGTGCTCGACACCGTGCAGCAGCAGAACCGGCTGCGCCGCATGTCGGACCTCTCGGACTATCCGCTCGTGAACGTCGACCTGCTGCACAAGTCCTGCCGCGAGCATCTCGAGATCCTCGACGCGGTCGAGGACGGCGACCTGGCCCGCGCCGCCGAAGGCATGCGGCTGCACCTGAGCCGCGCCAGCGAGCTGCTGGAGCGGCGGGTGATGGGCGTGCTCGGCGACTGACTGAATCCGCAACCCAACCTTCTCTTCTTTCTTCTCTTCATGACGCAAGACAACACAGCGCTGGCCGCCGGCTGGCGCGACGGATTCCCCACGGCCGGCGCGCCCGTCACGAGGCCGCGCGAATGCCCGGTGTTCCAGCCGCCGGACAACCGCTGGGCCTTCTCGCACCTGCGCGAACTGCAGCCCACGCGCAGGGTGGGGCGCGGCAACGCGCCGGTGGCCGAGCTGCCGCGCGCGATGCGGCCCGAGATCGATGCGTTGCCCTTCGCGCGCTTCGGCGATGGCGCGCCCACGACCTGGCTCGCGGCGCTCGAGGCCATCCATGCCGACGGCGCCGTGGTGCTGCATCGCGGGCGCATCGTCTACGAGCGCTACTTCGGCGCGCTCGATGCGCAGGGCGAGCACATGGCGATGTCGGTCACGAAGTCGGTGGTGGGCACGCTCGGCGCCATGCTCGCGGCCGACGGCACGCTCGACGAGAACGCCTTCGTCACGCACTACATCCCCGAGCTGGGCGACAGCGCCTTCGGCAGTGCGACCGTGCGCCAGGTGATGGACATGACCACGGCCATCGACTATTCGGAGGAGTACGCCGACCCCGATGCGGGCGTGTGGAAGCACGCGCGCGCCGGCGAGCTGCTGCCGCGCCCGGCGGGCTACGCGGGCGCCGAGGGCTACCGGCAGTTCTTGCAGAGCGTGGGCGCGGCGCGCGACGGCACCGTGCACGGCCAGGCCTTCGCGTATCGCACCGTCAACACCGACGTGCTGGGCTGGCTGATCGCGCGCGCGGCCGGGCAATCGGTGGCCGGCCTGCTGGGCGAACTGATCTGGTCGCGCCTGGGCGCCGAGCAGGACGCCAGCTTCGCGCTCGACGGCCAGGGCGCCGAGTTCGCGGGCGGCGGCTTGTGCACCGGCCTGCGCGACCTCGCGCGCTTCGGCGAGGCGATGCGGCTGGGCGGCTTCTACAACGGCGCGCAGATCGTGCCCGAGGCCGTGGTCGCCGACATCCGCCGCGGCGCCGACCCGGCGCGCTTCGCGCTCGCGGGCTACACCCGGCTGGCCGGCTGGAGCTACCGCAACATGTGGTGGGTGGCGCACGACGCGCACGGCAGCTTCACCGCGCAGGGCATCCATGGCCAGGCGCTGCACATCGATCCGGTGGCCGAGATGGTGGTGGCGCGCTTCGCCTCGCATCCGCTGGCGGCCAACGCCCACCTGCCGACCTCGATGCCGGCCTTTCGCGCGCTGGCCGCGCACCTCATGGGCGAGGGCTGATCAGCCGGCGATCAGCGCGGCATCGACCACCCGCACGCGGTGGTCGATGTAGTAGCCGCCGAACTCGGTGTAGCGCAGCACCAGGCGCGCGCAGGCGCTGCAGCGGTAGACGTCGCAGCGGTTGTACGGGAAGTGCGCGACCGAGATCGGCGCCTCGGGCGAGTCGTAGCGCGTGCCGGCCGGGTGGAATTCCTCGAACGTGGGTTCGTAGGCCTCGGGGTCGCGCAGCGTGCCGACCTGTTCCATCAGCGCCTTGGGCCAGCGTTCCTCGGTGATGCTTTCCCAGGCCCTGGCGTCCTGCAGGCGGCAGGCGCAGGTGGGGCGCGTGGGCGTGGCGGCTTCGGCGAGCCGGCGGAGGGCGGGGGTGTCGAGCAGGGGTGGGGCGGTCATGCGTTGGGGAGGGGCCGATGTTCTGAGCGCCCTTCCGGACCGGTGAGTCTAGTGCGCTGTATGTCGGGACCGCAGCCCCAGGGCGCATGGCCGTACAGAGGGTTGGGCAGCCCTCTGCACGCAGGTCATTTCAGCTTCACGTCCTCATGCGCCAGCCGAGCCTCGCTTCGGTCCGAACCGTCGATGTCGGCCGGGCGCTGGTGCCCGCAGCAGATGCTGCCTTCGGTCGGCCGGATTCTGCCGTTCGGAGGTCGGGCATTCATTTTTTACGCCATAAATTGAAACGTTTATTAACATTTCGAAATGAATGATAAACGCTATGGCGAAATTCAGGTCCTGCAGGAGATTGGCGGAGTCTTTCTGAACAACGTGCTGGAGCCGCTGGCGTTCCAGGACGGGGGACTGGCTGCCGCTGCCAGATTTCATGGCGCCCGATTGGCTGTGCGTCGCACCGAAGGTGCATTTGCATGACGTCGCAATCAAGATTCGAAGGCATCCAGGTGCTCAGAGGGGGGGCGGCCTTGTTGGTGTTGCTGGTTCACGCCGGCATCGTGCTGACCTTTCCGATGGATAGCCCGTACTACGGCTTTTTCAAGGAGGGGGCTGCGGTGGGCGTTGACCTCTTCTTCGTCATTTCCGGTTTTGTCGTTGCCATGGCTGCGCAGCGTTCTGAGGCGAAGAGCTTCCTGCTGAATCGCTTGACGCGCGTGCTTCCCTTGTACGTCGTGCTCTCGCTGCCTCTGGTCGCCATTGGGCCGATGACCGCAATCAGGTGGTGGAACACGCTGGCCTTTGTTCCGGCCTTCGACGTGGGTCGCTACACCAACCCGGCGCACCAGTTCGGCTGGACCATCGGGCTCGAGTTGTGGTTCTATGTCGTGATGGCGGCTGCTCTTCTCGTCAGCGGTCGCCATGTCTTGAGAGTCTTTTGCATTGCGATGCTGGTCATGGTGTTCTCTCGGGTTTTCTACACCGGAGACTGGCTGTTGCCCATCTATCTGGGGCATCCGATGGCGCTCGAATTCCTGGCTGGGGTCTGGATCTATTCGTCGCGCCGTTACTTGAGGCAATGGATCGGTCTTCCGCTGCTCCTTGCCGGTTGCTGGCTTGGTTGGGACCAGACGAATGACCGAGCCTTTCTCGGCGCGCACATGGTCATCCTCGCGCACTATGACGCGGCAATGATGCGGGCTCTGGCCTGGGGCGTCCCGTGCGCACTGATCGTGGCCGGATTCGTGGCATGCAACGGTTTGGTTCGGTGGCCGCGGCCGCTGCGATGGTTTGGCGACATCAGCTATAGCTTCTACATGGTGCAGCCGTTCAGCTTGCTCGCGTTGAAAGGGCTGGACTTTCCAAGCTGGCCAGTTGCATGGGCCGTGTTTTTCGCCGTGAACCTCGGTTTTGCAACTGCCTCGCACAGATACCTCGAGGTGCCGCTCACGAGGTGGCTCCGCGGAGGGGCTTGGCGTCCAGACGCTGCCATCGCGACGAGCAACTAGTCGTTGCGATCGTCAAGTTGCGCTTGATCGCAACGCCGGAGTCGCGCATATCCGTTTCATTGGTTGGCGGCGTCGGTTTCCTTGCTTCGGATCCTTGGCGTGCAGGCTCAAGGCGGATCGTCGAGCAGCACCGCCCCCGGCCCCGCGGCGCCCAGCCTGTCGCCGGGATTGCGCAGCGGGCAGTCGGTCATCGACAGGCAGCCGCAGCCGATGCATTCGCCGAGGTCGTCGCGCAGCCGGGTCAGCACGCGGATGCGTGCGTCGAGCTCGTCGCGCCAGTGGGCGGACAGCGCCTTCCACTGCGCGGCATTGAGGATGCGCCCCTCGGGCAGCCGCGACAGCGAGTCGCGGATGGTCTCGAGCGGAATGCCCGTGCGCTGCGCCACGCGGATCACCGCGATGTGGCGCAGCACCTCGCGCGGATAGCGGCGCTGGTTGCCCTCGCTGCGCCAGCCCTTGATCAGCCCCTTCGATTCGTAGAAGTGCACCGTCGAGACGGCGACGCCGCTGCGTCGGGCGACCTCGCCGACGGTCAGGACCTTGGCGGGCTCGGCGGGATGGTTCTCTGGCATGGGGAGGAAAGGCTCGGAGTCGGATCGGCGTCTTATAGGCGATATGGGCGATGTGGTGCTCAGCCGCCGAGCTGCCGCCGCAGGTGGCTCGCGATCGCCGCCGCGAGCAGCCCGCCGATGATGGAGACGTGCTCGAGCGCGAAGTACAGCGACAGCGTGGCGCGCGGCTCGGGCAGCGACCAGAAGCGATGCACGATCGCGATCGTGAGCAGCAGGAACACCGAGAGCGCGCCGGCGCCCAGCCACACGGCGCGGTCGACCAGCAGCAGCAGCGAGCCGGCCAGCAGCACGAAGATGGTGGCGACGTTGAAGGCCCAGGCCGGCTCGAGGCCCGCCGCGCGCATCTCGCCCACCCCGCCCGCGAAGTTCAGCGCCTTGGCGAGACCCGACGCGGCAAAGACCACGGCAAGAAGTATCCGGGCTGCCAGCCACAGAAGTTGGCTTTCCAACGCGGCATCGATCCACGACCTCATCAACACAGCTCCTGATTTCGGCGGGATATTCGTTGCCGCCATGGGTTCATCGGTGAAGCTCACGCGGGTATTCGGGTGAGCGCGGCGGACTGTAAAACCTCAACCAAACTTGAGGTCAAGCGCTGTCGCCATGCAGCGGAATGGCCGGGTGCGCTACGCTCGCGCCCTGCGCGCTTGCAACCGAGAGAAGCGGCGGCGCCCAAAGAAATCGAATGACACCGAACGAGAACCCAGAAAACGCCGGGCCCGGGCCCGATCCAGTGCGAGGCCCTGAAGCGGCCCAGGCGCTCGAGGCGATGCGCCTATCGGTCGCGCCAATGATGGACTGGACCGACCGCCATTGCAGGTATCTGCACCGCCTGCTGAGCCGCCACGCGCTGCTCTACACCGAGATGGTGACGACCGGCGCGCTGGTGCATGGCGACGTGCCGCGGCACCTGCGCTTCAACGCCGAGGAGCATCCGCTGGCGCTGCAGCTCGGCGGCAGCGAGCCGGCCGATCTGGCGCATTGCGCGAAGCTCGGCGAGCAATGGGGCTATGACGAGATCAACCTCAACTGCGGCTGCCCGAGCGAGCGCGTGCAGCGCGGCGCCTTCGGTGCCTGCCTGATGAACGAGCCGCAACTGGTGGCCGACTGCGTGAAGGCGATGGTCGACGCGAGCAGCGTGCCGGTGACGGTGAAGCACCGCATCGGCATCGACAAGATCGAGAACTACGAGTTCGTGCGCGACTTCGTGGGCCAGGTCAGCGAGGCCGGTTGCAAGACCTTCATCGTGCATGCGCGCAATGCCTGGCTCAAGGGCCTGAGCCCGAAGCAGAACCGCGAGATCCCGCCGCTGCGCTACGCGCTGGTGCACCGGCTCAAGCACGACTTTCCGGCGCTGAAGTTCTCGATCAACGGCGGCATCACGCTCAATGCGCAGGTGCACGAGCACCTGCGGCTGCTCGACGGTGTGATGGTGGGGCGCGAGGCGTACCACAACCCCTGGTGGCTGGCCGAGTGGGACGCCGAGTTCTTCGGCGCGGCGCCCTCGGAACGCACGCGCGAGGAGGTCGAGACCCTGATGTGCGACTACATGGTGCGCGAGGCGGCCGAGCACGGCACGCCGTGGTCGAACATCGCGCGCCACATGCTGGGCCTGCGCAACGGGTTGCCGGGCGCGCGCCGCTGGCGCCAGGTGTGGAGCGACCACCGCATGAAGAGCAAGTCGCCGCACGAGGTGATGGCGATCGCGCACGAGCCGGTGGCGCAGGCGGCCTGAGCCGCGCTCCTGCTTCTTCTCAGGCCGCCATCAACGTGGCCTCGGGCACGTCCTCGATGGTGGTGCGGCGCAGCTCGCGGCGCTCGGCGATGTCGTAGCGCCGGCCGCGGTGCAGGGTGCTGCGGTTGTCCCACATCACGAGGTCGTGCACCTGCCATTCGTGGCGATAGACGAACTCGCGCTGGGTCGCGTGCTCGAGCAGGTCAGACAGCCGCATGCGGGCCTCGGCCACGGGCCAGCCGACGATCTCGCGCGCATGCACGCCCACGAACAGCAGCTTGCGCCCCGAGCCCGGATGCGTCTGCACCAGCGGCCAGGTGGCCGGCGGGATGGTCTTCTTCTGTTCGTCGGTGTAGGCCTCGTCGCCCAGCAGGATGCGCGTGTGCAGCGCGTAGTGCTCGGCGCTCAGGCCCTCGAGCTCGGCCTTGTCGCGCTCGGGCAGGGCGTCGTAGGCGGCGCGCAGGTCGGTGAACTCGGTGTTGCCGCCCCAGCTCGGCAGCACCAGCGCATGCAGCATCGAATAGGCGGCGCGCGGGTTCTGGAACGAGCTGTCGCTGTGCCAGAGCTGGTTGGCGAAGTTCGAGAGGTTCTTCGGCGAATCGCGGCGCGAGACGTTGCCTTGCGCGTCGACGTTCGAGATGTCGATCAGGCGCTCGTCCTCGAGCCGTTCGGGGCGCTTGAACACCTTCTTGAGGCCGAGGTCGAGCGGCCCGAAGGCCTTGGCGAAATCGATCTGCTGCTGGCCCGTGAGCGGCTGGCCGCGCCACACCAGCACGGCATAGCGGTTCATCGCGGCGTTGATCTGCCTGACCTCGTCGCTCGAGAGCGGCCGGGCGATGTCGATGCCGCGCGCTTCGGCGGCGAAATGCGGATGCAGGGGGGTGAGTGCTAGGGGCATGGGAAGGGTGTCCGGATGGAAGAGGGGCTCACTCGGGCTGGATGCCCGCGTCGGCGATGACGCGCGCCCAGCGCTTCATCTCCGACTGCACGAAGGCGTCGAACTGCGCGGGCGTGGAGGCGACCACCTCCATGCCCTGTTCCTCGACGCGCTTGCGCATCTCGGGGTCGAGCAGCACGCGGCGCGTGTCCGACTGGATCTTCTCGATGACCGCCGGCGGCGTGCCGTGCGGCGCGATGAAGCCCAGCAGTGCATTGACGTGGAAGCCGGGCAGGGTCTGCGCGACGGTCGGATAGCTGAAGCCGGGCACCGGCTTGTCGCCGAGGGTGGCGATCAGCTTCATGCGGCCGGCCTTCACGAAGGGCAGCACCGAGAGGAAGGGGTCGACCACGAGGTCGATGCGACCGCCCATGAGTTCGGTGTGCGCGGGCGAGCTGCCCTTGAAGGGCGCGTGCAGCATGTCGAAGCCCGCCTCGCGCTTGAGCAGCTCGGCCCCCAGGTGGGTGGTGCTGCCGGCGCCGGGCGTGCCGTAGGTCAGCTTGCCCGGATTCTTCTTCGCATAGGCGATCAGCTCGGCCAGCGTGTTGAAGGGCGCGTCGGGCCGGGCCACGATGGCCAGCTGCAGGTTGGCGATCTGCGTGATGCCCGCGATGTCCTTGAGCGTGTCGTAGGGCAGCGTCTTGCGCAGCGAGGGATTCACCGCGAACGAGGAATTCACCATGCCGATGGTCAGCCCGTCGGGCGGGGCCTTGGCGACGAAGTCGGCACCGATGGCGGTGCCGGCGCCGGGCTTGTAGTCGACGATGACCGGCTGGCCCCAGCCCTCCTGCAGCTTCATGGCGATGAGGCGGCCGACGGTGTCGGTCGGCCCGCCGGGGGCGAACGGCACGATGAGCTTCACCGGTCCCTTGGGGAATGCGGCCGGCGCGGCGGCCCGCGCGAAACCCGGAAGGCCGGCGCCGGCCAGCAGGCCGAGGCCGGTGCCAAGGAGCTCGCGGCGGCGCGGCGACGGCGGGGAGAAGTGGGGGTTTTGTCTCGTCATCTCATTATTTTGAAACTGTGTTCCGAAATAATGATCTCCCAAAGTTCTCGCGTCAACCCGTTTTTGCTGAAAAATGGCAACAAAGATCAATCAGGGAAGCAAAGGTTTCTAAAAATGAATGACGCGATTGGCGGCAGGGAAGAGGTGAGCGCGCTCGCCCGGGGACTGGCCCTGCTGAAGGTGATCGGGATGGCGGCGGCGCCGATGGGCAATCGCGAACTGGCGGATGCGACGGGCATTCCCAAGGCGACGGTGTCGCGGCTCACGGCCACCCTGGTCGGGGCGGGCTACCTGCGGCAGTCGCAGGACAGCGAGCGTTTCAGCCTGGGGCCGGCGCTGCTCGACATGAGCAGCCGCTACCTGCGGCACTTCGACCTGCGCACGGTGGCGCGCCCGCATCTCGCGGCGCTGTCGGACTTCGCGGGCGCGAGCGTGCACATGGGCGTGCGCGACGAGCTCGACATGCTGATCATCGATTCGTTGCGCCCGCGCTCGGTGATGATCAGCTCGCGCATCGAGGTTGGTTCGCGCATGACGATCGCCACCTCGGCCGCCGGACGGGCCTACCTGGCCTCGCTCGCGGCGCCCGAGCAGGAGGCGCTGCTGGCGCAGATCCGGCAGGAAAGCGGCGAGAACTGGCCGCGCATCGAGCCGGGGCTGATCGCCAGCATCGAGGAGTACGCGCGCGTGGGCTACTGCGGCTCGTTCGGCGAATGGCATCCGCACATCCATGCGCTGGGTTTCGCGCTGCGCGGCCCGCGCGGCGAGCGCTACGCGGTGAGCTGCGGCGGCCCGGCCTACCTGCTGCCCAAGGACACCATGCTCGCTCGCGTGGCGCCGCGGCTGCTCGAGACGGCGCAGCGCATCGCGGCCGAGGCGGGCACGGTCGATCTCGATTGAGTGAAGAGAAGCGGGCCGCCGCGCGGCCCCGTGGCGAACGCTAGGCCGCCGCTTCCAGCCCGTTGCTGAAGTGCTCGCGCATGCGCGCCATGGCGGCCTCGCCGTCGCGCGCCTCGATCGCGGCCATCACCGAGCGGTGCTCGGCCAGCGATTCCCCGATCCGCCCGGCCTTGAGCAGCGAGTTGTGGCGGTTGAGCTTCATCACCTTGCGCAGGTCGGCCACCATCTGGTCGCGCCACTTGTTGTTGGCGATCGCCAGCAGGCGCATGTGGAAGCGCTCGTTGACCGCGAAGAAATGCTCGCGGTCTTCGGGTGCTGCCGCAGCCTCGAGCTCGGCATGCAGCGCGCGCAGCTCGGCGAGCTGGGCCTCGGTGGCGCGCTCGGCCACCACGCCGGCGGCATCGCTCTCGAGCAATGAGAGCAGGTGGTAGACGTCGGCCAGGTCCTGCTCCGACACCTCGGTCACATAGGCGCCACGGCGCACCTTCATCGTCACCAGGCCTTCGGCGGCCAGCACCTTCAGCGCCTCGCGCAGCGGCGTGCGGCTGATGCCGTACTCCTCGGCGAGCTTGAGTTCGTCGATCCAGCTTCCCGGTTCGAGCTCGCGGCGGAAGATCCGCTGGCGCAGCAGCTCGGCCACCTCTTCATAGAGGGCGCGCGGGGTGAGGGTGACGGCGGACATGGGCGGGACTGTACTTCAAAAATCGCGTTTGAATTAATAATTATGGATCGGTTAGACTCGCGGCCGGCCTGCAAATCCCTGCGCGCCACCAGCGATTCCAGCGAATCCTTTCCTCCAGCAGCACACCCCTGCACGACACACTGCGAAGCGGCGCCTCCATGAGCAGCAAACCCGAACCCTCCTTCAAGCCCGCCACTCTCGAGGCCTGGGCCAAGGCCGCCGCCAAGTCGGCCCCCGGCGGCGACGTCGCCGCGCTGAACTGGATCACGCCCGACGGCATCAGCGTCAAGCCGCTGTACACCGCGGCCGACCTGCAGGGCCTGAAGTACACCGACACGCTGCCGGGCTTCGAGCCCTACCTGCGCGGCCCGCAGGCCACGATGTACGCGGTGCGCCCGTGGACCATCCGCCAGTACGCCGGCTTCTCGACCGCCGAGGAATCGAACGCCTTCTACCGCAAGGCGCTGGCCGCCGGCGGACAGGGCGTGAGCG
Source organism: Variovorax sp. FG153 (assembly GCF_057809595.1). Classification (NCBI taxonomy): domain Bacteria; kingdom Pseudomonadati; phylum Pseudomonadota; class Betaproteobacteria; order Burkholderiales; family Comamonadaceae; genus Variovorax; species Variovorax sp. FG153. The sequence goes on along the minus strand of NZ_JBMDKG010000029.1, from coordinate 12,962 downwards.
TGGCCTTCGACCTCGCCACCCACCGTGGCTACGACAGCGACCATCCGCGCGTGACCGGCGACGTGGGCAAGGCCGGCGTGGCGATCGATTCGGTCGAGGACATGAAGATCCTGTTCGACCAGATCCCGCTCGACAAGGTCAGCGTGTCGATGACCATGAACGGCGCGGTGCTGCCGGTGCTCGCGGGCTACGTGGTGGCGGCGGAAGAACAGGGCGTGGCGCAGGACAGCTTAAGCGGAACCATCCAGAACGACATCCTCAAGGAGTTCATGGTCCGCAACACCTACATCTTCCCGCCCGCGCCGAGCATGCGGATCATCGGCGACATCATCGAGTACACGGCGCAGAACATGCCGAAGTTCAACTCGATCTCGATCAGCGGCTACCACATGCAGGAAGCCGGCGCCAACCAGGCGCTGGAGCTGGCCTTCACGCTGGCCGATGGCAAGGAGTACGTGAAGACCGCGCTGGCCAAGGGCCTCGACGTCGACGGCTTCGCCGGGCGCCTGAGCTTCTTCTGGGCCATCGGCATGAACTTCTATCTCGAGGTGGCCAAGATGCGCGCGGCGCGCCTGCTGTGGTGCCGGATCATGAAGGAGTTCGAACCGAAGAACCCCAAGAGCCTGATGCTGCGCACCCACTGCCAGACCTCGGGCTGGAGCCTGACCGAGCAGGACCCCTACAACAACGTGGTGCGCACCACCATCGAGGCGATGGCCGCGGTGTTCGGCGGCACGCAGAGCCTGCACACCAACGCGCTCGACGAAGCCATCGCGCTGCCGACCGAGTTCAGCGCCCGCATCGCGCGCAACACGCAGCTCATCATCCAGGAAGAGACGCACATCACGAACGTGATCGACCCCTGGGCCGGCAGCTACATGATGGAGAAGCTCACGCAGGACATGGCCGACGCGGCCTGGACCATCATCGAGGAGGTCGAGGCTATGGGCGGCATGACCAAGGCCGTGGACAGCGGCTGGGCCAAGCTCAAGATCGAGGCCGCCGCCGCCGAGAAGCAGGCGCGCATCGACTCGGGCAAGGACGTGATCGTCGGCGTCAACAAGTACAAGCTCAAGAACGAGGACGCGATCGAGAGCCTCTCGATCGACAACGTGAAGGTGCGCGACCAGCAGGTGGCGCGGCTGCAGAAGATCCGCGCCGCGCGCGACGGCGCCAAGGTGCAGGCCGCGCTCGACGCGCTCACCGAGGCGGCGGAGAACGGCACCGGCAACCTGCTCGCGCTGAGCATCGACGCGGTGCGCCTGCGCGCCACCGTGGGCGAGATCTCCGACGCGCTCGAGAAGTCCTTCGGCCGCCACCGCGCCGACACCCAGAAGGTGACCGGCGTCTACGCCGCCGCCTACGACTCCGCCGAGGGCTGGGAGAACCTCAAGACCGAGATCAACGCCTTCGCCGAGGAGCAGGGCCGCCGTCCGCGCGTGATGATCTCCAAGCTGGGCCAGGACGGCCACGACCGCGGCGCCAAGGTGGTGGCCACGGCCTTCGCCGACCTGGGCTTCGACGTCGACATGGGTCCGCTGTTCCAGACGCCCGAGGAGTGCGCGCGCCAGGCGATCGAGAACGACGTGCATGCGGTGGGCGTGAGCACGCTCGCGGCCGGCCACAAGACGCTGGTGCCCGCGATCATCGCGGAGCTGCGCAAGCAGGGCGCGGACGACATCATCGTGTTCGTCGGCGGCGTGATCCCGCGCCAGGACTACGACTTCCTCTACGAGGCCGGCGTGAAGGGCATCTACGGACCGGGCACGCCGATCCCGGCGAGCGCGAAGGACGTGCTGGAGCAGATCCGCGCGGCGGTGGCGGCCTGAGCAGCGTCGTGGGCGATCTCCTGTCGCGGCTGTCGCTGCAGCCCGTGGAATCCAGCGATTTCGAGGACATGCTGGCGCTGCGCATCGATGCGATGCGCCCGAGCCTCGAGCGTGTCGGCCGCTTCGACCTCGCGCGCTCGCGCGAGCGGCTCAGCGCCGGCTTCGTGATCCCGTTCATGCACCACATCGTGCTCGACGGCGACGGGCGCATCGGCTTCGTCACGCTCAAGCCCGAGGGTGCCGATGCGCTGCGGCTCGACCACCTGTACCTGCGCACCGGCTTCCAGGGCCTGGGCATCGGCGAATGGGTGATGCGCTGGGCCAAGGCGCAGGCGCGCGCGCAGCAGCGCGACATCAAGCTCACCGCGCTGGTGGAGAGCGATGCCAACCGCTTCTACCTGCGGCACGGCTTCGTGCTCGAGGGCGAGGAGGGCGTCGACCTGCACTACCGCTGGCGCCTGGCCGTGGAGGCCGCGTGCTGAACACGGCGCAGGCGCTTGAGCGCGCGATCGCCGAGACGGACGGCATGGCGCAGCGCCGCGCCATCGCCAAGGCCATCACGCTGCTCGAATCCACCCGCGCCGACCACCGCGCGCAGGCCGACGAGCTGCTCACCGCGCTGCTGCCGCGCACCGGCCATTCGTTCCGGCTCGGCATCTCGGGCGTGCCGGGAGTCGGCAAGTCGACCTTCATCGAGACCCTGGGCCTGCTGCTGATCGACAAGGGCCACCGCGTCGCGGTGCTCACCATCGACCCCTCGTCCACCGTCTCGGGCGGCTCCATCCTCGGCGACAAGACGCGCATGGAACGGCTCTCGGTGCACGAGCGCGCCTACATCCGCCCGAGCCCCTCGAGCGGCACGCTCGGCGGCGTGGCCGAGAAGACGCGCGAGGCGATGCTGGTGTGCGAGGCCGCGGGCTACGACGTGGTGATCGTCGAGACCGTGGGCGTGGGCCAGAGCGAGACCGCGGTATCGGGCATGACCGACATGTTCGTGCTGATGCAGCTGCCCAACGCCGGCGACGACCTGCAGGCGATCAAGAAGGGCGTGATGGAGATCGCCGACCTGGTCGTCATCAACAAGGCCGACATCGACAAGGACGCCGCCACGCGCGCACAGGCGCAGATCACCTCGGCGCTGCGGCTGTTCGGCCACCAGGGCAACCCCGACCACGCGGCCGCGGCGCACGACGCGCACAGCGGCGCGCAGGTGCGCTTCTGGCGGCCGGCGGTGCTGCAGCTCAGTGCGCTCGCGGGCACCGGCGTCGATGCCTTCTGGGCTGCCGTGCTCGAGTTCCGCGCGCTGCAGACCGCCAACGGCCGGCTCGCCACGCGCCGGGAGAAACAGGCCACCGCGTGGATGTGGGAGCGCATCGACGCGGGGCTCAAGCAGGCCTTCAGGCAGCACCCGCAGGTGCGCGAGCTGCTGCCGCGGCTCACGCGGCAGGTGGCGCAGGGCAGCCTGCCGGCGTCCACCGCGGCGCGCCAGCTGCTCGCCGCGGCGGCCGTCGCGGCGCCGGCACCATGACTTTCAACGATATCCAGGACCACCGCTTCGAAAGCACACCATGCAAGAACTGATCGACGAACTCGAAAAGCGCCGCGCGCAGGCCCGCCTCGGTGGCGGCCAGAAGCGCATCGACGCGCAGCATGCCAAGGGCAAGCTCACGGCGCGCGAACGCCTCGAACTGCTGCTGGACGACGGCACCTTCGAGGAATGGGACATGTTCGTCGAGCACCGCTCGACCGACTTCGGCATGGCCGACAACAAGATCCCGGGCGACGGCGTGGTCACGGGCTACGGCATGATCAACGGCCGCCTGGTGTTCGTCTTCAGCCAGGACTTCACCGTCTTCGGCGGCGCGCTCAGCGAAGCGCATGCCGAGAAGATCTGCAAGGTGATGGACCAGGCGATGAAGGTCGGCGCCCCGGTGATCGGCCTCAACGACTCGGGCGGCGCGCGCATCCAGGAGGGCGTGGCCTCGCTCGGCGGCTATGCCGACGTGTTCCAGCGCAACGTGATGGCCTCGGGCGTGGTGCCGCAGATCAGCATGATCATGGGCCCTTGCGCGGGCGGCGCGGTGTACTCGCCCGCCATGACCGACTTCATCTTCATGGTGAAGGACTCGAGCTACATGTTCGTCACCGGCCCCGAGGTGGTGAAGACGGTGACGCACGAGAGCGTGACAGCCGAGGAACTGGGCGGTGCCGTGACCCACACCACGCGCAGCGGCGTGGCCGACATGGCGTTCGAGAACGACGTCGAGGCGCTGATGATGCTGCGCCGCCTCTACAACTACCTGCCGCTGAACAACCGCGAGAAGCCGCCGGTGCGCCTGGGCAACAACGGCCAGGGCGACCCGGCCGACCGGCCCGACTATTCGCTCGACACGCTGGTGCCCGAAAACGCGAACAAGCCCTACGACATGAAGGAGCTGATCTTCAAGGTGGTGGACGACGGCGACTTCTTCGAGCTGCAGCCCGACTACGCGAAGAACATCGTGATCGGCTTCGCGCGCATGGAAGGCCAGACCGTGGGCATCGTCGCCAACCAGCCGCTGGTGCTGGCGGGCTGCCTCGACATCAAGAGCAGCATCAAGGCCGCGCGCTTCGTGCGCTTCTGCGATGCCTTCAACATCCCGGTCGTGACCTTCGTCGACGTGCCCGGCTTCATGCCCGGCACCGGCCAGGAGTACGGCGGCATCATCAAGCACGGCGCCAAGCTGCTCTACGCCTATGCCGAGTGCACGGTGCCGAAGATCACCGTCATCACGCGCAAGGCCTACGGCGGCGCCTACGACGTGATGGCCTCGAAGCACCTGCGCGGCGACGTCAACCTGGCCTGGCCGCGCGCCGAGATCGCTGTGATGGGCGCCAAGGGCGCGGTCGAGATCATCTTCCGCGAGGACAAGAACGACCCGGCCAAGCTCGCGGCGCGCGAGGCCGAGTACAAGGCCCGCTTCGCCAATCCCTACGTGGCGGGCGCGCGCGGCTACATCGACGACGTGATCCTGCCGCACGAGACGCGCAAGCGCATCTGCCGCTCGCTGGTGATGCTGCGCGAGAAGAAGCTCGAGAACCCGTGGCGCAAGCACGGCAACATTCCGCTTTGAGCCGCACGGAGAAGAACATGTTCAAGAAGATCCTGATTGCCAATCGCGGCGAGATTGCCTGCCGTGTGATCCAGACCGCCAAGAAGATGGGCATCCTCACGGTCGCTGTCTATTCCGACGCCGACAAGGAAGCCCGCCACGTCGAGCTGGCCGACGAGGCCGTGCACATCGGTGCCGCGCCCAGCCGCGAGAGCTACCTGCTGGCCGACCGCATCATCGAGGCCTGCAAGAAGACCGGCGCCGAGGCCGTGCACCCGGGCTACGGCTTTCTGTCGGAGAACGAAAGCTTCGCGAAGAGGGTCGAGGAAGAGGGCATCGCCTTCATCGGCCCCAAGCACTACTCGATCGCGGCCATGGGCGACAAGATCGCCTCGAAGAAGCTCGCCAACGAGGCCAAGGTCAACACCATCCCGGGCTGGAACGACGCCATCGAGACGGCAGAGCGCGCGGTCGAGATCGCGAAGGACATCGGCTACCCGGTGATGATCAAGGCCTCGGCCGGCGGCGGCGGCAAGGGCCTGCGCGTGGCCTTCAACGACAAGGAGGCCTTCGAGGGCTTCACCTCCTGCCGCAACGAGGCGCGCAACAGCTTCGGCGACGACCGTGTGTTCATCGAGAAGTTCGTCGAGGAGCCGCGGCACATCGAGATCCAGGTGCTCGGCGATTCGCACGGCCACGTGATCTACCTCAACGAGCGCGAATGCTCGATCCAGCGCCGGCACCAGAAGGTGATCGAGGAGGCGCCGTCGCCCTTCATCAGCGACGCCACGCGCAAGGCGATGGGCGAGCAGGCGGTGGCGCTGGCCAAGGCCGTGAACTACCAGAGCGCGGGCACGGTGGAGTTCGTGGTCGGCAAGGACCAGAGCTTCTACTTCCTCGAGATGAACACCCGGCTGCAGGTGGAGCACCCGGTGACCGAGTGCATCACCGGCCTCGACCTGGTGGAGCTGATGATCCGCGTGGCGGCCGGCGAGGCACTGCCGCTGACGCAGGAGCAGGTCAAGCGCGACGGCTGGGCCATCGAGTGCCGCATCAACGCCGAGGACCCGTTCCGCAACTTCCTGCCCTCGACCGGCCGGCTGGTGAAGTTCCAGCCGCCGGCCGAGACCATGTTCGCGAGCGACACCGAGCACCTGCAGGGCGTGCGCGTGGACACCGGCGTGTACGAGGGCGGCGAGATCCCGATGTACTACGACTCGATGATCGCCAAGCTCATCGTGCACGGCAAGGACCGCAACCACGCGATCGCGCGCATGCGCGAGGCACTCAACGGCTTCGTGATCCGCGGCATCAGCAGCAACATCCCGTTCCAGGCGGCGCTGCTCGCGCATCCGAAGTTCGTGGCCGGCGACTTCAACACCGGCTTCATCGCCGAGAACTACGGCAAGGGCTTCCATGCCGAGGACGTGCCGCACAGCGAGCCCGATTTCCTGGTCGCGCTGGCCGCCTACGTGCACCGCCGCTACCGCGCGCGTGCCTCGGGCATCAGCGGCCAGCTCGAAGGCCACGGCGTGAAGGTGGGCGAGCAGTTCGTGGTGGTCGAGCTCGGCGCGCAGGGCGAGCACGTGCACCACCCGGTGACCGTGAGCGACTTCCACGGCAAGACCGGCGCGAGCGCGGTCACGGTCAACGGCAAGACCTACAAGATCGACAGCAGCCTCGCGCTGGGCGCGGTGCGCGTGCAGGGCATCGTCAACGACAAGCCCTTCGTCGCGCAGGTGGAGCGCGGCGCCGGCAAGAATCCGCTGGCGCTGCGGGTGTCGAACGACGGCCGCCAGATCGAGGCCATGGTGCTGTCGCCGCTGGGCGCGCGCTTGCTTGCGCTGATGCCGCACAAGGCACCGCCGGACCTCAGCAAGTTCCTGATGTCGCCGATGCCGGGGCTGCTGGTCGAGGTGGCGGTGCAGCCGGGCCAGCAGGTGCAGGCCGGCGAGAAGCTCGCGGTGATCGAGGCGATGAAGATGGAGAACGTGCTGTTCGCCGCGCAGGACGGCGTGGTCGGCAAGATCTCCGCGGCCAAGGGCGAGTCGCTCGCGGTCGACCAGATCATCCTGGAGTTCAACTGATGGGGGCCAGCGACCTGCAGGCGGTGGTGCTGCACCGGCCCGCGAAGCCGGCGCCGGCGCCCGAGGGCCGCTGGTCGGTCGAGGCGATCCAGGCGCTGCTCGACAAGCCGCTGATGGAACTGCTGTTCGAGGCCCAGACGGTGCACCGCCAGCACTTTCCCGCGGGCGACATCGAGCTGGCCACGCTGCTGTCGGTGAAGACCGGCGGCTGCCCCGAGAACTGCGGCTACTGCCCGCAGTCGGCCGAGTTCGACACCGGCGTGAAGGCGCAGAAGCTGATGGAGGTCGACGAGGTGCTGCGCGCCGCGCAGGCGGCCAAGGACGCGGGCGCCACGCGCTTCTGCATGGGCGCGGCCTGGCGCGCGCCCAAGGACCGCGACGTCGAGAAGGTGGCGGTGCTGGTCGAGGCCGTGAAGGGCCTGGGCCTGCAGACCTGCGCCACGCTCGGCATGCTCGAGCCGCACCATGCGCAGCAGCTCAAGGCCGCCGGCCTCGACTACTACAACCACAACCTCGACACCGCGCCCGAGTACTACACCGACATCGTCGACACCCGCAGCTACCAGGACCGGCTCGACACGCTGGCCCATGTGCGCGGCGCCGGCATCAGCGTGTGCTGCGGCGGCATCGTGGGCATGGGCGAGGCGCCGGTGCACCGCGCGGGGCTGATCGCGCAGCTGGCCAACCTCGATCCGTACCCCGAGTCGGTGCCGATCAACAGCCTGGTGCGCGTGCCCGGCACGCCGCTGGCCGACTCGGAACCGATCGATCCCTTCGACTTCGTGCGCATGATCGCGGTCGCGCGCATCACCATGCCGACCGCGCGCGTGCGCCTGTCGGCCGGCCGCCAGCAGATGGGCGAGGCGGTGCAGGCGCTGTGCTTCATGGCCGGCGCGAATTCGATCTTCTACGGCGACAAGCTGCTGGTCACGGGCAATCCCGACGTGGAGGCCGACGTGCAGCTGCTGCGCAAGCTGGGGCTGCGCTCGCACCGCGCCTCGACCGAAACGAACCCGGAGTCCTGCCAATGACGAGCGCCATCCAACGTCCCTTCCGCGTGCTGGGCATCCAGCAGATCGCGATCGGCGGTCCCGACAAGACCCGGCTGCAGAAGCTCTGGGTCGACATGCTGGGGCTCGAGGTCACGGGCACCTTCCGAAGCGAGCGCGAGAACGTCGACGAGGACATCTGCGCGATCGGCACCGGCCCGTTCAAGGTCGAGGTCGACCTGATGCAGCCGCTCGATCCCGAGAAGAAGCCCGCGGTGCATGCCACGCCGCTCAACCACGTGGGCCTGTGGATCGACGACCTGCCGACGGCCGTGGAATGGCTGACCTCGCAGGGCGTGCGCTTCGCGCCCGGCGGCATCCGCAAGGGCGCGGCGGGCTTCGACATCTGCTTCCTGCATCCGAAGGCGAACGACGAGTTCCCGATCGCGGGTGAGGGCGTGCTCATCGAGATGGTGCAGGCGCCGCCCGAGGTGGTGAAGGCCTTCGACGCGCTCGCCGGGCGCTGAGGCCGGGCGCCTTCAGGCGTTCACGACCTTCCTTATCGGCGGCTTCACGTCCGAGCGGTGCGGCGGCCGCATCGGCTGGTGCTCGCGCGCCGGGTTCAGGATGATCGAGGTCGCGGTCTCGGTGAGGATGCAGAACTTGGTGACCACCGCGTCGAGGTGGCTCACGTCGATCACCGCGATCTCGAGGATCCAGCTGTCCTCGCCGGTCACGTTGTAGGCATTCACGCATTCGGGCGTGTCCTGCACCAGCTTCACGACGCGGTCGTAGTCGGCGCGGCCGACGCGGATCATCGCGCGGATGCCGTAGCCCAGCTTGGCCAGGTTGACGGTGGCGCGGTAGCCGCTGATCACGCCCGCGGCCTCGAGCTTCTTCACGCGCTCGGTCACCGCCGGCTGGCTCAGGTGCACGCGGCGACCGAGCTCGGCCATGGTGAGGCGCGCATCCTTCTGCAGCTCGGCCAGGATGCGGGTGTCGTGGGCATCGAGCGTGGGGTTCAAGGTGGATTCCATCGAAGTCCTTCAAATCGACGGCCGCGAGCCGCCAGAACCGTGATTTGCGCATGGAAGCGCGGCGGCGGCCTTCATACCATGGAGCGGCTCAGGCCCACAACAACAGACACCCTCGACATGCTCTCGCTCGCCACTTCCACGCCGTCCGCGCGCGGCGGACTGCCGCCGATCATCTGGCTCTGCCTCGCCGCCACCTGGCTGGTCTGGGGCTCGACCTACCTCGCGATCAAGTACGCGCTGATCAGCTTCCCGCCCTTCCTGCAGATGGGTTCGCGCTTCCTGTTCGCGGGCCTCCTGCTCGCGGCCTGGATGCGCTGGCGCGGCGCGCCCTGGCCGAACCGGCTGCAGTGGCGCAACGCGCTGGTGGTCGGCACGCTGATGCTTGGCGGCGGCATGGGCGGCACCGCGCATGCCGAGGTCTCGGTGGGCTCGGGCCTGGTGGTGGCCTTCATCGCGGTGGTGCCGCTGATCATCGCGCTGCTCAACCTGATCTGGGGCATCGTGCCGACGAAGCTCGAGGCGATCGGCATCGCGCTGGGCCTGGTCGGCGTGCTGATGCTGACCCAGGGCAGCGGCTTCCAGGCCTCGCCGGCCGGGCTGGCCGCGATCAGCATCGCCTGCGTCTGCTGGTCGGCCGGCAGCGTGCTGAGCCAGCGCGCGCTGCCGCTCGCACCGGGCGCGATGGGCTTCGCGAGCGAGATGATCTGCGGCGGCGTGGTGCTGCTGGTGCTGGCCGCTGTCTCGGGCGAGAGCCTCGCGTGGCCGCCCGCGCCGCAGGCCACGGCCGCCTGGTTCTACCTGGTGGTGTTCGGCTCGCTGATCGCCTTCAACGCCTACATGCTGCTGCTGGCGCGCGCACCGGCCGCGCTGGCGGCCAGCTACACCTTCGTCAATCCGGTGATCGCGATGCTGCTGGGCGTGTGGATCGCCGGCGAGACGGTCACGCGCTTCGAGTGGTACGCGGTGACGGTGACCCTGGCGGGCGTGCTGATGCTGCTGCTCAAGCGCTCGGCCAGAGGCTGAGCCCGTGGCTCAGGCGCCGGGTCGGCGCCATACCGCGAGCGTGGCCGCCAGCAGCCACATGCCCACGGCGCAGCCGCGGTTCAGCGCCTTGAGGCCGCGCTTCGAGAGCCAGCGCACGGCCTGCGTGCCGGCGCCGGCATAGGCCAGCATCACGCAGGTGTCGAGCAACACGAAGATGCCGCCGAGCAGCAGGTACTGCGGGCCCTGCGGCCGAGCGATGTCGACGAACTGCGGCAGGAAGGCCGCGAAGAACAGCAGCGACTTGGGATTCGACAGCGCCACCGCGAGGCTGCGCAGCAGCGCGATGCGGCCATGCAGCCGGCTTTCGGGCGAGGACTTCGCGAGCGCGGCGCCGAGGTCGGTGGCGTCGCTGCGCCAGAGCTTGACGCCGAGCCACACGAGGTAGGCCACGCCGGCCACGCGGATCGCGTTGAACAGCCATTCCGAGGCCGCCAGCAGCGAGCCCAGGCCGAGCGCGACGACGGCGATCACGATGCTGCTGCCGAGCGAGGCGCCGACGATGCCCCAGCTCGCGCGGCGCATGCCGCCGTCGATGCCGTTCGACAGCGCGAGCAGCATGGTCGGGCCCGGGATCACGGCGAGCGCGAGGGAGGCGAGCACGAAGACGAGCAGGGTGTCGAGGTTCATGGCTTGGGCGTGGAAGGACGTTGGGCGGCGGCGCGGGCGCGCGCGAGCGCGGCCTCGACCACCGAGCGCTTGCGGGCCTCGGCGCTGGGCGCCGCGACCTCGGCTTCGGGGCGCTTCTTGCCCTGGCGCGCATCGGTGGGCCGGTGCTGGCCGTGCAGGGCGTAGCGCGCGCGAGCATGGGCCGCCTGCGCGGGCGACCAGGCCTGCCAGCCGGTGCGGCCCGGCGTGGCGTCCTCGAGCGAGATGCAGTCGACCGGGCAGACCGGGATGCAGAGTTCGCAGCCCGTGCAGTGCGCGTCGATCACGGTGTGCATGCGCTTGTTGATGCCGAGGATGGCGTCGGTCGGGCAGGCGTCGAGGCACAGCGTGCAGCCGATGCACCAGGCCTCGTCGATCACCGCCAGCCTGCGCGGGCCCTCGGTGCCGAAGGCCGGATCGAGCGCCTGCACGGGGCGGCCGGTGAGCCGCGCGAGCCGCTCGACGCCCTCGGCGCCGCCCGGCGGGCACTGGTTGATCTCGGCCTCGGCGCTGGCCACGGCCTGCGCATAGCCCTCGCAGTCCGGGTAGCCGCAACGGGTGCACTGCGTCTGGGGCAGTGCGTCGTGGATGCGTGCGGCCAGTCCGTTCACGGGAGGGAAAGGAGGGCGCTCAGCGCGCCGCGGCGGCTTTGCGCGCCACGGTCTTCTTCGGGGCGGCCGCGCGCTTCGCGGCCGGTGCCGCCTTCTTGGCTGCAGCCGCCTTCTTGACGGGCGCGGTGGCGGTGGTGGCCGCCAGCCTGCGGCCGGGCTTGACCTGGTCTTCCGCCGCCAGGCTCTCGCGCGCGCCGGCGCGGCTTTGCGGCTGGTCGTTCGCGGCGATGAACTTCTGCATCTTCGGGTAGACCAGTTCGCGCCAGCGGCGGCCGCTGAAGATGCCGTAGTGGCCCGCGCCCTTGACCTCGTAGTGCTCGCGCTTCGCATCGTCGATGCCGGTGCACAGCTCGTGCGCGGCCTCGGTCTGGCCCGAGCCCGAGATGTCGTCGAGCTCGCCCTCGACCGTGAGCAGCGCGGTGGCGCGGATGTCCTGCGGCCGCACGCGCTCGACCTCGCCGGTCGGGCTCTTCACGTCCCAGGTGCCGTTGACCAGGTCGAATTCCTGGAACACGGTGCGGATCGTCTCGAGGTAGTAATCGGCGTCCATGTCGAGCACGGCGTTGTACTCGTCGTAGAACTTGCGGTGCGCCTCGGCGCTCGCGTCGTCGCCCTTGATCAGGTCCTTGAAGTAGTCGTAGTGGCTGCTCGCGTGGCGGTCGGGGTTCATCGCGACGAAGCCCGTGTGCTGCAGGAAGCCCGGGTAGACGCGCCGGCCCGCGCCCGGGAAGCCCTGGGGCACGCGGTAGATCACGTTGTTCTCGAACCACTCGAAGCTCTTGTTCATCGCGAGGTTGTTGACCGCCGTGGGCGACTTGCGCGCGTCGATCGGGCCGCCCATCATCGTCATGGTGAGCGGCAGCGCCTCGCCGCGGCTGGCCATCAGCGACACGGCGGCCAGCACCGGCACCGTGGGCTGGCACACGCTGACCACGTGGCAGTTGCCGTACTCGGCCTGCAGGCGGCGGATGAACTCCTGCACGTAGTTGATGTAGTCGTCGAGGTGGAACTCGCCGTCCGACAGCGGCACCAGGCGCGCGTTCTTCCAGTCGGTGATGTAGACCTTGTGGTCCTGCAAAAGGGTGCGCACGGTGTCGCGCAGCAGGGTGGCGTAGTGGCCCGACAGCGGCGCCACCACCAGCACCACGGGCTGGCTCTTGAGCGTCTTGAGGATGTGCGGCTCGTCGGTGAAGCGCTTGAAGCGCCGCAGCTGGCAGAACGGCTTTTCCAGCTCGATCACTTCCTGGATCACGACGTCGTCGCCGTCGACCTTGACCGACTTGATGTTGAACTCGGGCTTCTCGTAGTCCTTGCCGAGGCGGTAGAGCAGGTCGTAGCTCGCCGCCATGCGCTGCGCTCCGGGCAGCTGGCTCCAGACGGCACCGGGGCTGTAGAGCTTGGAGGCGGCCTGGGCGAAGTCCGCGAACGGTTCCATGAGGGAACGCTGGGCTTCGTAGAGTTGGTAGAGCATCGCTGTGTCGAGTTGGAATGTTGCGGTGCAATATATCAGCGCATTTCGACACGCGCAGGGGGCCTAACCCTAGGCCCGGGAAGGCCCTCGGAGATGGCCGCGGGCTTGCGTGAACAAGTTGTGGGGGGGGGGGGGGGGGGGGGGGGGGGGGGGGGGG